>CBCSKA010000136.1:0-17970 GCA_965140885.1 Legionellaceae bacterium
CAACCACAAGATTTAACCGATATAACTGAAAAAGTGTTAAGAGAGCTTTGTTAGCATCTATGTGATTTTTGCTATATAAGAAAAATCCAAAGATGTGTATTTACATTGTTGCATTAAATTAAGCGTATAATAAATTTTCTTGTTTTCAATAAGTGAAAAATTAACCCGTTTTCCTAATTACCTGGTTTTTTAAGATCGGGTTCTGATTGTGCAAAACAAGTTAACCCAAGGGATATCCCAATAAAATAATTATTTAAAAACGGGAAGAAAAATATATAAATAATGGTTTCTTAAAAAGTGCCAAGGATTTTTGAAATAAATCAGTTTTTTACAAAAATATTATTTTAAATTAAAACGGCTGTTGATAAGTCTGATAATTAAATTTTTCTGTTAAGACTCACTCGGATTTTAAACTTTTCTGGAAGTATTTAATTAATAAATACTGTTTTTTGTAATCATAAACTTTTACCGTTTAAGCATTAATTGTATTAACACTTTCTTTCCCCTATAATCAAAAAATAAAGCTTAATTTAATAACATTGTCTATGTTTCACTTTTTTTGTTTATTGAATATTTAATCTAAGTTTTTCCCTAGTTACTTCAACGAGGTTACAAATAATGAATGATAATAATTTAAAAAAACGAATAACCTTACTATTAGAAGAATATGAAAGTTTAGTTATTTCAACAGCTAATGTCATAATAACGAATTATGGTGTTCTTAAAAATGTCATTATTCAACAAGAATTACAGGATGAAATTAGGGTTATTAAAGGATTGCTCAACAATGATGATACCGCGATTAAAGAAGCTTTTAAAAAACGATGTATTGCGCGTAGCTATTCGAATAATAATACTATTTTAAGCATATCATCTATACCAGAAGGTATTTGTAATCAATTATATTGGAAATTAGCTTTAGCGATTGATGGTACTCTAACAGAGAAAGAAGCCTTTACCTTATTTTTTCCCCAAGTCAAAACAAAAGTAAATTGTATTTTAGATTTAAATACATCGATTGATAAAGTTAATGGCAAGCACAAGGTATCAGAATATCACACTATTTCATTCGCTGTCGGCCAAGGAAGCGACGAAGGAGCGAGGCCGATAGTCCCTGGTAGACCGTAGTACCGGATGTTTTGCCGAAGGCAAAATATAAGGTCCACAACACGGTCGACAAGTCATTTGTGGAAGTGAAGTTATGACACCTAGTCGTGTCATAACGAGCGTACGCAGGACGGCCAGGGCTGCCGCAGGCATACTTGTCGACAATTTTTGTCCCTTTTGGGGACTTGGATGTCCCAAAAGGGGCCTCAAAAATGGCGACACTATCGAAAAGAAGAAAGCAATGTTTTTAGCGAAAGCCTTGTAGAGAAAATCCCTACCAATTTTGTAATAACAGATTCCGTAGTATTTGACGTTACGGATATTGCCTCATTTGATTTTGAGATGCATCAGAAATTCTATAGGCAATTGAAAATAAAATATCCTGATTTAGCCAATAAGCTTTATCAACATAACCCTGAATTAAAAACCTTATAACAAGAATTGGAATTAATTGAAGAAAAAGGAATCACTCTGGGTGAAAAGATAAAGAAGTTTATTGCTCAATGCCGATTGGGTGGGCAAGGGATAACAGGCGAAATATTTGCTAGCCTATTTACACAAAAAGCTTATCTTGAATTTCGGGATTATATCAATCTTTTCTCAGAAAGCACAAAGAAAAGTATATTAAGCTTGCAAGGCGGTTTTTCAAAGAAAACATTAAATGATATTTTGATCGATTTAAACAATGGAAATTGTGTAGAAATAGCAGCCAATTCCTTACAATTAATTCTAGATAATGAGTCAAATCACCTGCAATTAAATACTGCGCTACAATTGAGTAAACAAGAAAAAGACGACATACAAAAAAAATATAAAAAACCCCGTACGCCTAACTTAGTTATCCCTGGGTATGAAATAAATATTTCTATCGCTGTCGGCCAAGGAAGCGACGAAGGAGCGAGGCCGATAGTCCGTGGTAGACCGTAGTGCCGGATGTTTTGCCGAAGGCAAAATATAAGGCCCACAAAACGGTCGACAAGTCATTTGTGGAAGTGAAGTTATGACACCTAGTCGTGTCATAACGAGCGTACGCAGGACGGCCAGGGCTGCCGCAGGCATACTTGTCGACAATTTTTGTCCCTTTTGGGGACTTGGATGTCCCAAAAGGGGTCTCAAAAATGGCGACACTATCGACCAGCGTATTATTCACAATCTAAAGTCAGCCAAACAAATATTCAAAAGAATGAAGATTTTATAGATTTATTAATCAATTTTCCACCAGAGTTTTATTCTGAATTATTTCAATATCTTAACATTAAATCTAATGCACGAAATAATACACTCAAAGCATTATCTGTGATAATGAAAAACAATATTATCAATTCTGATCAATTAATGGCATTGAATAAAGCGATACTAAATAATCAAGAAAAGTTTGGAGGTCTTTTAAAAATTATAAAAATGGCCACGGCAGGAAATAATATTAACTTAATAGAAGAAATCATTACATTATATCCACTTCATGAATTGCAAAATATTATTCAAAACGACAAAGAAGTTTTAATCAATAGTATAAATGTTTCCTCTGCAGATTTAGTAAAATTAGTATTAACTTTATATTCCCAAGAAGAATTTTTATCAATAATTCAAGAAAAAAACACATTGGGTAATACCGTTGCTTATATCATAGCGCAACAAAGCCCTGAAACTTTGAAAGCTCTGTTAGATGCCATACCCATAGATAAAGGTTTAGAAATAATTCAAGAAAAAAATAGCTGGGGTCATACCGTTGCTCATATAGTAGCGCGAAAAAGCCCTGAAACGTTGAAAGCTCTTTTAGATGCTATACCCATAGATAAACGTTTAGAAGTAATTCAAGAAAAAAACACATTGGGTAATACCGTTGCTTATATCATAGCGCAACAAAGCCCTGAAACTTTGAAAGCTCTGTTAGATGCCATACCCATAGATAAAGGTTTAGAAATAATTCAAGAAAAAAATAATAATCAAGATACCGTTGCTCATATCGTAGCGCAAAAAAGCCCTGAAACGTTGAAAGCTCTTTTAGAGGCGATGCCTGAAGGTAAACGTTTAGAACTAATTCAAGAAAAAAATATCTGGGGTGATACCGTTGCTCATGTGATAGCGAAACAAAGCCCTGAAACGTTGAAAGCTCTGTTAGAGGCAATTCCTGAAGATAAACGTTTAGAAGTAATTCAACAAAAAAATTGTGATCATAATACCGTTGCTCATATGGTAGCGCAACAAAGCCCTAAAACTTTGAAAGCTCTTTTAGAGGCAATTTCTGAAGGTAAACGTTTAGAACTAATTCAACAAAAAAATTATATTCATAATACCGTTGCTCATATCGTAGCGCAACAAAGCCCTGAAACGTTGAAAGCTCTTTTAGAGGGAATTCCTGAAAATAAACATTTAGAAATAATTCAAGAAAAAAATCAAAGGGGCGATACCGTTGCTTATATGATAGCGCAAAAAAAACCTGAAACGTTGAAAGCTCTTTTAGAGGCAATTCCTGAAAATAAACGTTTAGAAGTAATTCAAGAAAAAAATCAAAGGGGCGATACCGTTGCTCATATGATAGCGCAACAAAGCCCTGAAACATTGAAAGCTATTTTAGAGGCAATTCCTGAAGATAAACGTTTAGAAGTAATTCAAGAAAAAAATCATTGGGGCGATACCATTGCTCATATGATAGCGCAACAAAGCCCTGAAACGTTGAAAGCTCTGTTAGAGGGAATTCCTGAAAATAAACATTTAGAAATAATTCAAGAAAAAAATCAAAGGGGCGATACCGTTGCTTATATGATAGCGCAAAAAAAACCTGAAACGTTGAAAGCTCTTTTAGAGGGAATTCCTGAAAATAAACATTTAGAAATAATTCAAGAAAAAAATAATAATCTGTACTAGTTCTTCAGGATTGCCTTACATTAATATTATTGTTAATTCAATTTCTAAAGTTAATGATAGTGTAAATAAGGATTTATTACGTCTAGGAGAATTTTGCCATCAAAAAGCATCTTTAAATCTTATTCTTAATTTTGATTTTGATTTTGGAGATGAATATAACCAATCACTTTCCAATTTCTTTATCGGTGGGGTAAAGACTCTATTATCTGATCAATCAAATGCAGAAAAGAAAAGCCAATTAACCACATTAGCAAGAAAAAATTTTTCTCATCGACATTGGGGACGACGATTATTAGTGGATGCCTTGTTATTAATTAGCTGTTTTTTTGGTGTAGGGTTAGCTATAGGTATTTATCGAAAAGTGAAAGGGAAATCTTTTTTTGCTTATACGGATGATACGGCAAGAACTAAGGATCTTATTAATCATCGGTTTATGAATGAAGAAAGCAATGAATTAAATAGGGTTTTTAAATCATAATCCAATAAAAGTTTAAAAATTGAAATTTTTTCTTATATCTAGCACTGTATATTTGGTACTCGGTATAAGAAAAAAATTATCCTTATCATTAACCCGCATTGAAATTTATCAGTAAAATATTTTAATTAAGAATGAAGGAAAATTTATTTAACTTCAATCCATTCATTGAATAATGGAAAATAAATGCCTTTTCGCGTTTGTTTTGCCTGTTCAAGCAAGGGTAATTGATTGATTTTTTCAAAGGTGCTTTGGTAACGTTGGAGTGCATGTTGAATAAAACTGGCTTTCTCACTTTCATTGCAAGGTAAAAAATCATATAAAATAAACCATTGTTGTTGCTGTTCATCAATAAAATACCAATCGATTGTGAATTGAATACATTGCTGATTTTCAATAAAATCAAAACAAAGATTGGCTTGGTTGAATTGATGTTGCATAAAAAGCCATTTGGCTTGACCATCATCTTTTATTTTTTCAGTGATTGTTTTTACAATTTGCAAACAAAATTCAATGTCATGTTCGCTCACTTGTTGTTGTTTTAGGCTATTTTTAAGATAGCGTACAAAGTTAAGACTAATTTCTTTTTTTTGATAAATCAGCGGAACATAAGGGCTGAGTATTTTATGTAATTGAACATCTGGATAAGGGAGAGGTAATTCATGGGCACTATTTTTTATCCAATGTGGTTTTTGTGTCATTAGAAAAGAAGTATTTGGAATCGGTAATTGCCAATGAGATTTTAAACGTCGTAAATTCGCTTTTTTTTCAATAATAGTATTTTCATCATTCAGTTTATTGTGATTTTCTATTATTTGCAGCTGAAAATGAGAATCGATTTGAGGCCATAATTGTGCGAGTAAACTATTTTTGGCAGGCTTGAGAAAAGCATCCTTTTTGGGTGGATTTTCTACCGAACAATGTCCTAATAAATGTAAATGTTTTTTAGCGCGTGTGACTGCCACATACAGTAAACGCCCCATTTCATAAACATTTTTATTATTTTCTTCATCACGTAAATAACGATAAACAGGATCATATTCTTCATGCGCTGCACGAATGGGAGCGGCTAATAAATCCCATCCCCCATGTTGTTTAGGTCGTTCCATCCATAATAATAATTGGGGATCATCATAAGGAATTTCACGTCCCAAACTTGGAATAATTACCGTATCAAATTCTAATCCTTTAGATTTATGAATAGACATAATTTCGACAGCATTACCTTGCTGATTATTTGGGCTTTCATAAAGCTTGTTTAAATGATTATAAAGTTGTGAAAAATTGGCAATAGTCCCGCCAATATCGACTTTTTCTAAAGTTTCAAAAAAGGTTTGTACATCCAGTAAATCATTTTTATTCAGTAAACAAGCAGGGCCCCCCAATTTTATCCAGGTACTTTCTATCCAGAAGCGTAAGGAGAAACGTCCGCGATAAACTAAGGTTTCATTAAGGATATGAATAAATTGTTTTATTCGTTGTTTTGACTCATTATTTAAGGGTAAAGATTCATAGCTTTGTAATTGATCCCAAATACTGGCGTGATGGTCACTACTAACAATTAAATGCAACTCAGTTAACGTAAGACCACACCAGGGTGTTCGAAGCAAGGCTAACCATGTCGTTCGATCATTGAAACGTAACAAGGCTTGCGTTAACGCTAATAAATCTTGTATGGCTTGCCGATGAAGTAAAGGGTCTATATCAATG
This sequence comes from Legionellaceae bacterium, assembly GCA_965140885.1. Classification (GTDB taxonomy): domain Bacteria; phylum Pseudomonadota; class Gammaproteobacteria; order CBCSKA01; family CBCSKA01; genus CBCSKA01. The sequence continues at coordinate 6,161 of CBCSKA010000136.1, forward strand.
GCTTTATAAGGAATATGGGCTTCTTGTAACGTTGAAATAATAATACTTAAATGACTTTTAGCTCGAACTAAAATAGCGATTGATGCTTGTGGCTGAGTTGCTAGCGTCGTTTGAATAATTTGAATAATTTTTTGAGCTTCTGGTTGATAATCTTTAGTGTAAAAGGGATAAATATTAACACTCGAAGCTTCATTATTTTGAATGGCATGACACGGGGTATAACTAACTGCCCCTGTAGCAATATCTTCCACTTTGGGTAATAAGTTTTCAAATGTAGTATTGAACCAATCGACTAATGTAGCTTGTGAACGAAAGTTACTCGTTAATGTCAGTGAAGTTAATTTTATATGTCCAATCCCATATTCTTTCGCACGTAAAAATAATCCAACTTCGGCTTTTCGAAAACGATAAATAGATTGCATGGGATCACCCACTAAAAATAACGTTCGTCCATCACCGGGTTCCCAGCCTGCCGTTAATTGTTCAATTAATCGAAATTGCTGTGCAGAAGTATCTTGAAATTCATCAATTAAAATATGTTGAATGCGGTAATCTAATGTTAACGCGAGATCTGTTGGTGAGTCTGATTCGCCCAAAGCAGTTAAAGCACTCTGTGCTATTTCTATATAATCCACTTCTCCCACTAATTGAAATTCAATTCGTAAATGTGCAGCAAGCACGGGTAAAAGTATAAGAAAAGTATCAATGATTTCCCATTGATTATCGGTGTAATGAATAGGGGGAGATTCAATTAAATTTTGCAGTGATTGACGTAAGGCTTCATGTTCAGAACATGTTTCAATAAAAACTTCCATGCGTCTTTTCATATCGGTAAATAAACTTTTTTCTGCTTTATCTTTAGTATTAGAAGGCGAAGGAAAACCTTCTTGTTGCGTAACTTTTTTTCGCCATTGTTTTTTTTGAGTTAATAATAATTGAGCAATAGTTAACCATTTAGGACTATCTTCTAGTGTCATAGTAGGTAATTCAGTCAGATTTACACAAAGATTATGCCTTGAATTAAGAGAATGGTTTGCGCAATTTTGGCCTGAAAACTGGACTAAGGTTAATAATTCATTAATCAAATTTAAAGGTAAGTGATGGATTATTTTTTCAATATTTTCAAGTAAAATATTTTGTAAAGCTTTTTCAAATGATGAACGATTATTTTGACTAACGCCAAGATAAGGTAACCATTGATCGCGCTTTGCTAACATGCCTATCAATAAATGTTCTATTTTTGTATAGTCATTATCAAGATGTAACAATAAATTCTCTAAAGCTTTTTCCCAAGGTGTATTATATTCAATGCTTGATAATAATTTACGTGTGGCTTTTTCATAAAGTAGTAAGGGATCATCTGTAATTTTAATTGTACTACCCAATTGCGATAATAATGGCATTTGCCTAGCTAAATTAGCGCAGAATGAATCAATGGTAAAAATTTGTAAGCGATTAGGCGTATTTAATAAATTCCACTGATTTTCATTATCTTTTTGTAAAACTTTATGCGCTAATTCCCATGTTTTTTGCGCATGTGCTTGTATAGGCTTTGTTTCTTTATGGGCTTTTTGTAAAGCTTGTAAAATACGCATTTGCATTTCAGCCGCAGCTTTTCTTGTAAAGGTAATCGCAATGATTTCTTCAGGTACTTGCTGGGCTTGGCTTAATAACATTAAATAACGTTGGGTTAATAATTCTGTTTTACCTGAACCCGCAGGGGCTTGAATTATGTAAGAATTTTCTGGATTTAAAGCTTCTTCGCGAGCCATTTGATCAGAAATACAGTGACTATCCATTTATTATTTCCTTTCTTTAACTCGGCAAAGTAGTGTTAAGTCACAAAACTGACAGGTTTTATGGGAGTCTTTAGGATTTACGGAAGCATATCCTTGCTGAAACTCTTGCGCTAATTCAGTTAATTGTTTTTTCCAAATTTCATTTTGGATTAACCAGTTATCAATTGTTTTTAATTGAGCAGGAACATAATTTTGAGAATGGTCATTAACAATACCTTTAAATTTATTTTCACGTATTGTAATTTGAGCAAAAGCTAAACCACTAATTTTTTTATTATTTACAATACAGTAAAAAGGTAATTGGGGATCATCCATCCTTTCACTAAACCAAGCATTTTCTGAACAATGCCCTGTTTTATAATCAATAATAAGATAGCTTCCATCCGTTAATTGATCAATTCTATCAATACGTATTTTTAATGAAATATTGGCAAAGGTATAGTTTTCTTTTTGTTCTACGGCAATAACAGTAAAGGGAGGACGTTCTTTTTCAAAGCTGAGCCATTGTAATAAAAGTTCTGTTAAGCGTTTTTTTTCCATTTCCATTAATTTAGTTTGCATTAAATGAGAATGTTTATTTTTAAGTGTCAGTATTGCTTTTTGAGCCGCTCGAGCTACCAGGTTATTCAATTCTGAGAGTGAAGTCTCAACGAGTGTTTGTTGGTTATCCAATTTTTTCCAGAGATATTCCATTGCTGTATGTACTAAATTACCTCGTTCATGAGGTCGTAATCCTAATTGTATCGTTTGTAAAGAAGTTGTGCCTAAACGGTGTAGAGCAAAAGCTTTAAAGGGACACGCTGCCTGATTTTTAAATAGACTAATGCCGCCTTTGATTATTTCATCTGTATTTATTTCGGGACCTTTTTCATCGATGAGATAGTCTATATCTGCTGTATTTACTAATTCTTGGATAAAGATAGGAGCCGTATCTATCGATAAATCACTTTCAGTGATGGGTTCGTATTGTGTTAGTAAAGTACTAGGATTTAAGTGTGTTTCTTGATTTTGTAATGCATAACTAATGATAGTTTCTTGCGTTGGTTTAATTAATTTATTTAATAAATGTTGATAATATTCCCATTCTTGTTTTGCGGTAGCATGAGGCATTTTTAATTGATTTTGTAACGCAAATGGGATAAATGGATTAGGCTTAGGCGAGGGAGGCCACTGTTCAGTATTCATACCCACTATCCATAAATGGGTAAAAGGAATATTTATAGCTTCTAATGGGTTTAAAATATAAACCATATTAGTGTCTTTCGAAGGTTGAAAAACTAAATAACTTACTAAATGTTGTAAGCGATGACAGGCTGCTGAATAATTTAACGGGGGTATGATGGAATCAAGTTCACTAAATTCTTTTAATGCTTCATCAAATCGGTCTTTTACTGTTTTTTCTAAAGTAAGTAATGGTTTATCGCCAGGCCAACCAAAAATCGCTAATACTTGATTAAAAATAATACGCCATTCACTCGGTTTATTGAGTGTCATTAAATTCATCGTTATATTTTGTAATGATTCAATTATTTCTCTTAAAATAAGTAATTTTTCTGGATAGAGAAAACATTCAATCCTTGTTAAAACTTCTTGAAGGTTTAAAAAAGGTTTATTCAAATCCCATAACGTTTGAATAAATAAGGAACGTGACGTTAATTCTTCATCGGATCCCCTTAAAAAAGGGGATTGAATAACCGTACTTATTGTTTCAATAGGAAATTTATCTTGCAAAAGGATTAAACAAGTAATAGCTGTATTGGCCAGTGGTTGTGAAAATAAACGGGTATCAGCCGTAATGGTAATAGGCAGTATCGCCCGTTTTGGATTCAAAAAAGCGTGGGGATTGAGTATATGAGTAAATACAGCTTTTATTTTTTCATAATGTTCATTGACCGAAGGAATTATACAGCCGATTCGTATAGGTGAAGTCGCATTTTTTAATGTATTTTTTATCCATTTAGCCGCCATTTCCCATTCTTGAGTATTATCTTGGCAAGGAAGTAATTTCGGCAGGATTGTTGCGGAATGTGATTCAATAATTTTAATGGTATAACCCATTTTTTTGAGTATGGTTAATAAATGTTTTTGTTGAGGGGTGAATGCTATAAATCCGACTAAAAGAAGGTTTTTAGGCGTATTTAAACAGGGTTGTTTTTCAAGTACTGTAATTAGTTTATTCATCCATGTGATACTATTAAGCCAATTATTTTTTTCACATAACTTTCGATAAGTGTATACCCATTGTTTAAAAGCACGTGTATCTTCTTTTTGATCAAATTCGGGTGTTATTTCTATAGACCATGATTGCATTAATTGCCATGCTTGAGATGCAAGTTTAGCCGTTTGTCCATAAGTCAGTAGATGAGAGGCTTCAAGCGAATTATGTATAATTTTTTCCCAAAGTAATTGGTCTTGGTAATGTGTTAAGATAGTTTGTGATTCTTTATCAAAATAGTCATCTAGCTTTTTGCTTAATTGCATTAACCATTCTTGTAAACTAAATATACCCGGCGTTAACTTAATGCTTTTTTCAGGCAATGAATTATAATAATCCCGCTTTAAAAATAAGCTTAAACGGTTAGTTGATGTTAGAATAACAGTGTTAATGTCTAATTGTTTAAACAAATCATGTTGCATAAGCGTGCAATTATCGTATTTGGGTTGAAAGAGATGTAAGTGAAAATTAACATTATACTTAATGTAGATATTGTATTTTTATATTCAATGCTATTTTTTTGGTTAGCTTCATTTTATATGGATGTCAGTTTTTCGCAATAAAATTTTATAACTTATTGAAATATAAATAAAATTTTTAATTGGTTAAGAACTGTTCAATTTAAGAAGAGTAGTGAAATAATTGGAATTAAGACCCTTTCACACGGTTTTTACACAAAGTTTTCCACAGAAATTGTGGAAAACGTGTCATTGAATTACAAAGCGAGGCATAGCAATTAATAATTAAGCTTGCGGTAATTTAAGCAGCTGCCTACAATTCACTATTTTGGTTATGTACGTGGAGTTAATTATGAGTTGGAAAGATCAGGGTAATAAAGAGGATAATAATGATCCGTGGACAGGTAAAAAAAAGCCAGAAGAAGGTCCGCCCGATTTAGAACAAATTTTTCGCCAATTTCATCAAAAATGGAATAAGTTACTGGGTTCAAAAGCTTCTTATTTAAAAATAAATAATATGCAATCTTTGAGCTTGGGAGCTATATTGATTGTTCTTATTTTAATTTGGTTTTTATCAGGTATTTTTATCGTTGCGCCAGGCGAGCAGGGCGTTGTATTACGATTTGGTCGTTATGTTGAATCTGTAGGTCCAGGCCCGCATTGGGTGGCTCGTTTTATTGAGCGCGTATTAATCGTTAATGAACAAAAAATTAGTAATTATCCTTATGAAGCAGAAATGTTAACAAAGGATACAAATATTGTTCATGTGAAATTAGCCGTGCAATATCGAATTGAAAATGCCAAAAAAGCTTTATTTGAAGTGACTGATGTTTATGAAAGTTTACGTCAAGCAACGGCTAGCGCACTTCGACAAGTAATAGGACATACGACACTGGATGCAATTTTAACCATTGACCGTGAAAAAGTCAGAAATGAAGTCAAGAATGTGCTTATTCAAACTTTAGCGGGTTATAAATCAGGAATATTAATTACAGATGTTGCATTACAAGAAGCAAGAGCACCTGATGCTGTTCGTGCTGCATTTGAAGATGTTAATAAAGCACAGGAAGATGAAAAACGGTTTATCAATTATGCACAAGCCTATGGTAAACGTGTAGAACCCATTGCAAAAGGTCAAGCTCAACGCTTACTGGCAGATGCAGAAGCATATCGGCAACAAGTGGTTTTAAAAGCAAAAGGTGAAGTAGCTCAATTTTTAGCTTTGCTGCCTCAACATAAACAAAATCCAAAAGTATTAAAAGATCGTCTTTATTTAGATATGATGGAAACTGTGTTAAGTAATGTAACTAAAGTATTGGTAGATACACACAATAATAATTTACTTTATTTGCCTTTGGATAAATTAATGACGCAACCTGTGCTTGAAAAAGGAGATGCAGAAATGGCTAAAACAGTATTTCCTACGACGTCAACGCCTGTAAAAGAACCTGCTTCTAATACATCATCGATTGATTCTGTTGTGGGTTATGAACAAAAAGGGGGAGGTTATTAATGAATAAAAAAATACAAACATATACTGTTTTCTCTATTTTAGTATTGTTAATTTTTTATCTTTGTTCTTATACCGTGATGGAAGGACAACGAGCTATATTATTGCGCTTAGGGGCAATAAAAATGGATATGAAAACAGGTAAAACATTAGTGATGGTACCTGGATTACATTTTAAATGGCCTTTTATTGAGCAAGTAAGAAAATTTGATATACGGTTACAAACATTAGATGTTGAAACATCGGATGCAAAATCTGCTCCTCGTATTGTGACGCGTGAGAAAAAAAATGTTGTTGTGGATTATTATGTTAAATGGCGAATAACAGATTTAGCCTTGTATTATCAGCGAGCGTTAGGTCAAGCCAATACATTATTAGAACAACAATTAAATGATGCATTAAGAGCAGAATTTGGATTACGTACAATTAATGAAGTGATTGCCGATGATAGGGCAATCATTATGGAACGTTTACGTATTTTAGCTAATTCCAATGCTAAAAATTTAGGGATTGGTATTATTGATGTGCGTATTAAGCGTATTGATTTGCCAGAAGAAGTCAGTACTGCTATTTTTGAACAAATGCGTGCAGAAAGAGAGAAAGCTGCCGGTGAGCATCGTGCTAATGGTAAAGCCGCCGCAGAAGCGATAAGAGCGAATGCGGATGCCAATGCAACAATTATTGCCGCTTCTGCAAAAGCACAATCAGCCCAGATAAGAAGTGAAGGTGATATGGCTGCCGCAAACATTTATGCGGATGCTTACAGTAAAGATCCTGAGTTTTATGCATTTTATCGAAGTATATTAGCTTACAAAAATACATTTGCGAATAAAAAAGATATTATGGTTTTAAAACCTGATAGTAAATTCTTTAAATATTTTAAATAATTTTTTTCAATCAATTTAATTGAAAAAAATAAGGCATGTTCAATTAATCCTTACTAAGCCTAAAAGTAATAATATTTAGAATTAAAAAATATGGATAATGAAAAGGTATTTTAAAAATTCTAGGAATTATGCTTTTAAAATGAGAAGGGTAATTATTAAATAGGTGTTTGTTTATGGGAAAAAGTGTCGTAATTTTAGGTAGTCAATGGGGTGATGAAGGTAAAGGTAAAATCGTTGACTTATTGGTTGAAAAAGCAGCCGCCGTTATACGTTTCCAAGGAGGCCATAATGCCGGTCACACGCTAGTGATTAATGGAAAAAAAACGATTTTACGTTTAATCCCTTCAGGTATTTTACGTGAGAATGTCATGTGTTTAATTGGTAATGGGGTTGTAGTTTCACCTCATGCATTATTAGAAGAAATTCATGATTTAGAAAAAGCGGGTATAGATGTTAAAGCCCGTTTACGTATTAGTCGTGGCAGTCATTTAGTCATGCCTTATCACGTACTTTTAGATAAAGTGCGCGAACAAGCTTTGGGTAATTCCGCTATTGGTACTACACGTCGGGGTATTGGTCCTGCTTATGAAGATAAAGTCGCTAGACGTGGTTTGCGAATTGAAGATTTATTCAATAAAGAACGATTTGCTGAAAAATTAAAAAGTATATTGGATTACCATAATTTTATTTTAAAAAATTATTATCAGGTTGAACCTTTAGATTACCTACAATTATTAGATGAAATCTTAAGTATGGCACCAGAAATTTTACCCATGCTAACTGATATCCCCAGTTTACTAGCAGAATATCGTATGCAGGGTGCAAATTTAATGTTTGAAGGTGCGCAAGGAAGCTTTTTAGATATTGATCACGGTACATATCCTTATGTCACGTCTTCCAGTACCGTTGCAGGTGGGGCTTCTATCGGTAGTGGTTTTGGTCCTTTATATTTAGATTATGTATTAGGGATTACAAAGGCTTATATGACACGCGTGGGTAGTGGTCCTTTCCCGACAGAATTAATGGATACGGTGGGACAACATTTAGCCACTCAAGGACATGAATTTGGAAGTGTGACAGGAAGACCCCGCCGTTGTGGTTGGTTTGATGCAGTCGCTATAAAACGTTCTGTTCAACTCAATAGTATTTCTGGTTTATGTATTACAAAATTAGATGTTTTAGATGGTTTAGATACCATTAAAATTTGTATTGCTTATAAACGTAATGAAAAAACATTAGAAACAAATCCGTCTTCTTCCGATGATTACGAAGGTTGTGAACCGATTTATGAAGAATTACCCGGTTGGTCAGAATCGACACGTGGAATTAGAGAATTTGAAAAATTACCTATCAATGCTCAGCGATATCTACGTCGATTAGAAACCTTAGCAGGTATTCCTATTGATTTAATCTCAACGGGTTCTGATAGAAATGAAACGATTATTTTGAAACATCCTTTTGAATAATGTATTAATCATTATTGATTTCAAAAATCATTCATTGATGTTAAAGAGGCAACCATGGATACTAATGCATTAAAGAAAAAAGCGGCTGAAGCGGCTCTAGACTATATTGAAGCAGATTCAATTATTGGTGTAGGGACAGGGTCTACAGTCGATTATTTTATTGATGCATTAGCTAAAATTAAGCATAAAATTGAAGGAACAGTAGCAAGTTCTATTGCAACCGCGATGAAATTAAAAGCATTGCATATCCCTGTCTATGATTTAAATACAGTTAATACGGTTTCCGTATATATAGATGGAGCTGATGAAGCCAATCCCTATTTACAATTAATAAAAGGTGGGGGAGGCGCTTTAACACGAGAAAAAATTTTAGCTGCCAATGCGCAAAAATTTATAGGTATCATTGATCAAAGTAAAACAGTTGATATATTAGGAAAATTTCCTTTACCAGTAGAAGTTATTCCCATGGCCAGAAGTTATGTCGCCCGTGAAATCGTTAAATTAGGCGGCGATCCTGTCTATCGTGAAGGTTTTATCACAGATAATGGTAATATTATTTTAGACATACATCACTTAATCATTAATGAACCTTTAACTTGGGAAGAAAAATTAAATAATATTACTGGCATTGTTTGTAATGGTTTATTTGCTTATCGAAGAGCTGATATTCTTTTGATTGCTGATGAAAATGAAGTCATAAAAAAGGTTTATTAACGTTATTACAAAATAACTTTTTTATTTAGTAAATGCTTATACGTTATAATCTCCTAAAATAATTCTATCCTTAATAATGCTTCCATTTGCACACTTTTTGCTTGCTGAATTATAATTATTCAAGAAGAAACGCTATCGTTAGTTGATATTATTTTAGGGGTACTTAGCCTATTTTTTTTTAATTAATAAGGAATTATAAAAAAGATGATGTTTTTTATCCTATTCTTGCTAAGATTTTACTCAAACGTCATGTATTGATAGTTGGACCTTTTGGATGAGGTTAGACTATAAATCGGCATTAAAAGAATTATATTCTTCGCTCAAAGATGAAAAGAAAGTAGACCAAGTTTTGAAGAATTTATTACTAATATTTATAGCAAATTAGCTATAAATTATCCTCCGTTTAAAAGCATTCTCATCCCTTCTTTACATAAACAGATAGATCCAAAAAAAACACCTATTATTTACGCAATAGAATATAAAAAAGAGAGAAAAATTATATTCGAACTCATGGAGTATTGGCCAAAATTATTTACCCATTCAATTTTAGAAAAAGTACAAGACAATATACAAAATTCAACTATCGAAAAAAATGATACGCTCAAGCAAAAAGAATACTTAACTAATTTAATTCAGGAAATTAATGAATTTCATGATAAGCGAGAACAGATTGAAGAAATAACAACTCAATTTCATGATGATCCTAAAACTCTTTGTCGTTTACTGCCTATGGTTGGTAAAACATCTCGAAGTTATCTTTCTGATGATGAAGTAAATAATAGGCATTACAATGTTAGCTCCAATTTAATTTATATATTCAAGTAACGCACTCACCATTACCTTTCGTAGTTCATCAAATACTTGCTCTTGGTTAGACATGTTTTTCGCTTGTAAAAATAGAAATAAAAAATATACAAGACCGTATAATTACTATACCGCTTTAGATAAAAGACCAACAGAAATTTTTGGAGATTAGGCTTACAACCCGTATTTATGGAATTATAACTAATTTTTTATGAAATCTTGTTTTATTTATATTACTGAATTACAATGTAATACAATAGAGAGGTAAAAATTATGGCAGCTAATCAACTTGTACAAGCGCGTATCGACGGAAATATTAAAAAAGAGGCTTCTGCTGTATTAGCCGCTATGGGTTTAACAATATCCGATGCATTACGGCTTTTATTAACTAAAATTGCGCATGAGCATATACTACCGTTTGATCCACTAATTCCTAATGAGAAAACTATCGCTGCTATGTTAGAAGCTCGTGCTGGTAACTTAGCTAAATTCGATAGTATTGATGCATTAATGGCTGATCTGAATGCGGACGATTGAACGGACTAGCCAGTTTAAACGAGACTACAAACGTGAAGCTAAAGGTCGATATAGAAATATACTTAATTCTGATCTGAAAAACGTCTTGCAAATGCTAGCAACTGATAAGCCTCTTGAATTACACCATTATGATCACCCTCTTAATGGAGACTGGAAAGATCATCGAGACTGCCATATCAAGCCTGATTTAATATTGATTTATCAAAAACCAGATCAAATAACTCTTAGACTTGTACGATTAGGTTCACATAGTGAATTGGGGTTTTAATGATTTTTTTTGTTTTACTTGTTTTTTCAACATATTCAACAAATTTAGATTGAATAAGCGAAAAAACATTATCCTGCTTTTACTTTTATTCCCCTTCTCTTTAGCCAATCATAAAGTATACTTGGCGAACAATCGACCAACTTGGCAATAGCACGCTTAGAAATTCCTTTTGATGGCATCGGATAACTCCTTCAAAAGAGTTTATCCTAGTTCACTTACTTTGCCTGCAAAAGTGCCTCTTAAATTAGCATTATTATACTGTGAACATCAATTATTAAATAATCAATAAAATTATTCACGATTTTATAATAATCGGCGTTCAGGATGCGGAATAATATGCAGAAAACACATTTCTTCTTTTCTGCTCATGTTACGCACAAGGACTTGCGGCTTAAAGAAATTTAATTAAAATAGCTCCCTTAATTTTAGGGAGATAACAAAATGGACATGCTTGATATTTACACTGATTATTTAATTTTCCAGAATAAACAGGCGACAGCAACGGGATTATCGGATTTGTTAGAGGGTGAATTTTCTCATGATATAAGTAATTCCCTATAAATTGGATATTATTGTTAGTTCATAGCCTAATCACAGTAATATATTTACACTTTTTAAATGCTATATTCGTAACCAAACTATAGGGAATTAGCTATACAAACTCATTCTTAGAGCCAACCAAATGGCTATGCGGGAACTTAAAATAATGTCTGCTTAGTTTAGCGTGTGCGTAACATAATGAAATGGACCCATCCTTCCTAGGGCTATAGAAGCCGCCGGCATCAAAGTGCCATAATGGTAGTGAAGTGCAACCATTAAAATTAGAGAAGGAGAGTCCAAGATGAATATTACAACAGTCGGGATTGATATTGCAAAAGATGTGTTTCAATTATGCGGTGCGGATGTTACCGGCAAGATAGTATTAAGAAAACGGTTAACAAGAAACAAATTGCTCGCCTTTATAAATCAATTGCCCATCTGCCTGATAGTGATGGAAGCCTGTGGCAGCGCTAATTATTGGGCACGTAAATTTAAATCATTAGGTTATGAAGTAAAGCTAATTGCACCGCAATATGTAAAACCTTTTGTCAAAGGAAATAAAAATGACGCGCGTGATGCAGAAGCGATTATAGACGCTGCCAGTCGGCCCCA
>CBCSKA010000137.1:0-1042 GCA_965140885.1 Legionellaceae bacterium
AAAACAGATCTTAAAAAGTGTTTCTTGATTGGCTCTGCTTATGGTGATTTGGCCTCAGAGCGTGTTTTTATGCGCCTTGAAACACTTTCTTGCATTGAGCGCAAAACTCAAGAAGTGATTGAAATAAAAGTAGATGGCTACGTCAGCGGTGAAGATGGGGCAAATGGTATGCGGGGGTTGATTATTGATAAATCAGGGCCTGCTATGCGAAACGCGTTTATGGGCGGCTTTATTAGTGGTGTTGGGGGCTTTTTATCCGATAAGAACGGCGGTACAACACAAATTTCACCGATGGGTGTGACATCACAACAGGCGTTATCGGCGGGTGAATTGTTAAAAGGCGGGGCAGGCAAGGGGATTGGAAATGCGATGGAAAAGCTATCTGATTTTTATATCAAGCGCGCTGAACAATTACAACCCGTGATTGAAATTGAACCGGGTCGAGAAATCGATGTCGTCTTTAAATCAGGGTTTGATATGAATCAGACATTGTTCCGTCAAACATTAAAAAATCATCAAGATCGGTATCGTCAATCGGACGTATCGAACACATTTGAATAGGGGAGAAAAAAAATGCATTACAGACTTATGGCTTTATTTTGTTTAGGTTTAACAAGTTGTTCTGATTACCGGGAGAGTTTTTCAACAGAACCGGGTGTTGGATCTGGATGGCAATCGATGTCAAAAACATATGATTATAATAACGCGAATGATCAAAAACAAGAGAAGGATAAAGAATCAAACGTTGATCTTGTCGCTGTTCAAGAGTCTTCGGATGTGTTTAAAAAGCGTATAGATCGTCAACCAGAGGAAACGTTAAGGATTTGGTTTGCGCCTTTTCAAGACGAAGAAAATAACCTTTACGATGCATCGTATGTTCAAACGATTGTCAAAAAAGGTGAATGGCTTTCCTTAAAAAATAAGAGGATATGATGGAGAAAGAAACCATAAAGCCCCCCAAAAATTTATCCGATTTTTTGCCTTACGAAGCGTATCAAGATCATATATTTTATAACAGACACACCTTAGGCTTTGGCTTTTT
>CBCSKA010000138.1:0-17841 GCA_965140885.1 Legionellaceae bacterium
ATACTTGTCGACAATTTTTGTCCCTTTTGGGGACTTGGATGTCCCAAAAGGGGCCTCAAAAATGGCGACACTATCGCAATGAGATTTCCAAAAAATATAGCGTACATACAACCCAAATTAACCGATGGAAACAACAGGCATTAACCGGCATCAAAATCAGTTTTAATGGCAAACAACAAAAAACAGAGAGTGACCAGGAAAAACTAACCAATGATTTATACCGGCAAATAGGTCAATTAACCTGTGAAAATGAATTTTTAAAAAAAAGAGTCTGGGAATAAGCATAGATGAAAAACGGATCACGCTAGCCCCAACGGATAAAAATTTAAGTATTCGTGAGCAATGCCGATTGTTAAGTTTACACCGTTCAACGATGTATTATAAAAACAAAGGTGAATCGGATGAGAAATGGCGCTCAGTAAAATACGAAGGTTTATCTAAAAGATTATGAATCAATTAAGGATGCAAAAGCAGGGCTTGGCAATTATTTTGATTTTTATAATCACAAACGTCACCATCAGCATTTGGATTATAAGAAACTTGCGGAAGTTTATTTCGGCATAAAATTGGTCTTGTAAATGGGGAGTACTTTATTCATAGTGTTATACATTTCCCAATGATTATTCTTCTCTATAGTTTGTAATGGTTTCTTCTTCGGAATAAATTGTCCTTTAAACATCTTAATAAACGATAGTGTCGCCATTTTTGAGGCCCCTTTTGGGACATCCAAGTCCCCAAAAGGGACAAAAATTGTCGACAAGTATGCCTGCGGCAGCCCTGGCCGTCCTGCGTACGCTCGTTATGACACGACTAGGTGTCATAACTTCACTTCCACAAATGACTTGTCGACCGTGTTGTGGACCTTATATTTTGCCTTCGGCAAAACATCCGGTACTACGGTCTACCAGGGACTATCGGCCTCGCTCCTTCGTCGCTTCCTTGGCCGACAGCGAATGAAGCTGTTTAAATTAAAAAGGATTTTGCTTATCAAAATATAAAATAACTAAAAAAAGAGTTGTTGAGCATTAGCTTTTTAGCATAAAAGCACAGTTTAAGTGTATAAGGCCAATTTTTAATATACCTATAACGTTTAAAGAAACATATAATCTTTAGAACTTGGCATTATCTTTTCGGATAAAGTTGTTTTTCGCTAAGTGAGTGACTCGAACCTTTTATGGATTAAGATTAGAAATATTAAGGTTATCATTTGAAGATTGGTTATTATCTGTAAGACGGTACAACTTTTGCATTGATTGAGTTCTTCTTAAATTATTATGTGCAAATAAACCAGAGAATTTTAAACTATCCTTTATATTTTCCGTAGCAGATGAGGGATTATTCGTTTCACGACTATTTAATTTATCATTGGGATTTAAATTCTTAATTTGTGTTTCATGAAATTTATTATTTTGTACAAGGTGTTTAATTTCTTCCTTTAATTGAGAATTTTCTTGTTGTGCATCTTTTAATTGGTAAGCTAATTCAAGATTTTTCTTTTTATTAACTTTATTAGTTTCTTCAAGAGTTTTATTTTTTTCTTCGAGTATTTTAATATCCTCCTGTGCTTTTTGCAATTTACTTTCAAATTCTTTCTGTAATTCTTTCTGTAATTTTTTCTGTGATGGGCGTATTTTATTTTGTTCAGTAAAAATTTTACTAAAATCATTGAGTGTTTCAGAAAAGGTATTAATTATTTCGTCCCCAGCTTGTGTAAATTTAATTTTCATCGCACTACAAAGGTTATTATAAAAATGAAATTCTGAATGAGGAACTTTATTTATTTCTCCCTGGACTCTTAGTCTTATTCCGCCTTCAATGATAGTGGTAAAAACACTATACATAAAACCATTTGTAATTTTTTCATAAAATGTATTTAAGTTATCTTTATAGGGTGAGTATGAAGATTTTTTTAGGGAATCACAATTACTAATTCTATCTTGTACTATAGGAGTAGTATATCCATTTAATATAGCGTTATTGTTAAATAATGTTGAATCAAGAATAAGTTTATTAATAGATTTTAAATTATTTTGATAACTTTCAAAAAAAGAATTAAAAATTGATGTTATAGAATGATAATCATAATCATATTTTTCCGGTACCAGTGCTTTTTCAAGTAATGCTTGTTTTTCTGATAATTCAGAATCACTTGATACAAATGATTTTATGAAATTCTCATTTAGCTCAGTAAAAAGATAATACAGTGAAATTTCTTTACGTTTGGGTGATAAAAAACGTAAAGGAGTTTTTTCTAGCCAAAAATAAAATTTATGTGGCTTATTAATTTTTAATAACCCTTCCCAATAAGCTTGTTTAAAAAAATTATTAAAATGTATTGCATTATTTATATTATTAGTCATTGTATCATCCTTAATACGACTGTTTATTATCAAATACTCACTTTAAATACCCCTATTAATTAAATATAGAAAATTGTTTTAAAATTGCAAATAGAAATAATGTTTTTTTATTTTAAAATTGAAATAGTATTCATTATCGTTTCGAATGCAAGCGTATAACGCCTAATAAAATACCTTGTATTTGTACTCGTTCTGCTTGATAAATCATAGGAGGCATACTTAAATTCTCGGGCTTTAATAAAACAGTCCCATCATAATTATTTTTAAATCGTTTTAACGTTGCATTTTCTTGGTCAATAAGCGCGACAACAATATCATCATTCTTTGCTACATTAGATTGTTCACAAATAACAATATCACCATCAAAAATACCTTCATCTATCATTGAATCACCCTGCACAAAGAGTGCATATGTTTGTTTTCCTGCAAACATGTGGCATAAATCTAAATTTTGATTATTAGCGATAGCTTCTATCGGTTTTCCTGCAGCAATTTTTCCTAATAAAGGGATTGTGTAATCTGACGTATTAGAAGCAGATGAAGGTGTCGACAAAGAAGAATTAGGTTTTTGTTGTAAAAATTTTTTTAAATGCTGTTGAACTGATTCTAATGATTTAGCTATGGTATTTAAATCAGGTATTTTATTTCCATGAAAAGCTTCAATCGCTTTATCTGCTATCGCTTTATGATTCTCTGTTTGATTAGAAAGTAAGGCATTATCTAATAACCGTATACCTCGATGGCGATGAGCAATAATATCAATATATTTATGTTCTACAAGTGCTTGAATATACTTATGTAAACTACCAATAGATTGAATACCAATACCACGGGCAATTTCGCTTAGTAATGGAGATTTACCCTGTTGACTTATATAGTGACAAATATACTTATAAACTTTTTGTTGTGTATCGGTTAATTTATCCATTATTTTTCCCCATTATTTTTGTGAACTTGAGCTGCGCGTTTTAATTGAGCCATCCGTAAGGGAGCATAAGCTGTTTGTGAAGCCATTCGGGTAGCCATAGGAAAAGGTAATTCAAGCTCTAAATAAACTGACATAAGGTTAACCTTATGTTTCGCATGAACGTGGTTAATTCCATTTTTGATGAAATGATAAAAAGTTGAAATTATAGCTAACATACATAACTCCGCCAAGTAATTTATAAAAACCATCAGGTAGAAATATATAGAATATTATTAGAAATTTCAAGAATAAAATTTCATTTGCTGATATTGGCGTTTTTTTTACTAAATAAAGAAATGATGAGTAAGTAAATTTAATAAGGTTATATATTCATATATATAACTTAAGAAAATAGGGATTATCAAATTAAAATGAATCCAACAATAATTGGCTCTGAGCATGAGAGGGATCAATTTGAATAAGGGTAAAAATCAAATAATTTTTACTAATCCCTTTAATTTGAATAATGTTATTGTCTTCATTTAACTTTTTTAGTTTAATGTTAATAGGGTTATAAAAAGACATCATATAGCCGCAACCATAGTTTCATTTAGTTAATTTGAAGTAAAGGAAGGTTATAATAAAACCCCTACGATAGTGTCGCCATTTTTGAGTCCCATTTTGGGACATCCAAGTCCCCAAAAGGGAAAAAAATGGCGACAAGTATGCCTGCGGCGGCCCTAGCCGTCCTGCGTACACTCATTATGACACGACTAGGTGTCATAACTTTACTTCCACAAATGACTTGTCGACCGTTTCGGGGGCCTTATATTTTGCCTGTGGCAAAACATCCGGCACTACGGTCTACCAGGGACTATTGGCCTTGCTCCTTCGTCGCTTCCTTGGCCGACAGCGATAGTTATTTACGTATAAATCTAAATCTTATTTTATTGTTCTAGATTTATATTTTAAAATGTATGGTGAGATCATTAAAATACTCTTGATCTAAAGCTTCCAATAATTTTTTTTCTAAGTTTATTAAATTTCGCAAATACCAAATTCTGATATCTCCATCTAAAGAACTAGAAAGAAGTATTTCTTTATCTTGTGAAAAACATAATGATGTTAACATATTCTTATGACCGGTAAATTCAGCAACCATGTTACAAGAAATTATGGACCAAATTTCAATTTTATTATCAGAGCATCCGGCAGCCAAATAAGCACCATCGGGAGTAAACTTTAAATATTCAACAGGTTTTTTTGTGTCTATAGTTTTTAAAAAATTAAAGCTATCGTTTAACACATTATATTTTAGTATAAAAATGAGGCCATTTTCAGATGAAACAGCAATTAATTCTTTATCGTTTGATGCTGTTATGCACTTAATGCTATTGCCTAACTTGCTCAATCCGAGACGATAAGATTCTTCAATAATTTCATCGTTGATATAGTGAAAAAGTTTTATGTTTCCACGGTTGTCACCCATTATAAATAAATTATTATTTAGGGATTCACAACAGGTGAAACATTCTTTTGATGTAACTGTTTCGAGAATTTGGCCGTTAAGAGTAAATAATACAGCTACATTATCACTTGCATATAATGCTAAGTTTCCATTTGTACATAGGGAATGATATTTATGATTTAGGCAGGACCAATTAAAAAGAGTTATTTGATTTAATAATTCAAAGGTGTCAACGTTAAAAACACATACAGTCCTTGAACGGTCAGCTATAATCAACTTATTATCGTAAATGATAGGCGTTAGCAATCCACAAAGTAGTTGGAAGCTTTCTAATCCATTTGTTTCTTTTATTAGAGTTCCTTTTTTTATATCATGCAAACAAAGACGTTTGTCAATGAATATTATTACTTGTTTGCCTTCAATTTTACGTATAAAAGTGCCATAGACAGTTCCTTCTCTTCTAATTTTATGAAGCTTATTACTTTCAAAAAACCGATTCAATGCTATTTTTTTAATGAAGGTATCGTTAATATCTCTGCTTTTACCTTCATTATCAAAAGCATATTTCTTAAAATCATCATCCGTTTTTGTGATAACAACAAAGTTGGTCGGCGATATGAATTTTGCTGTTTGAATTTCTCCCTCATAACTTAACGGTAATTCTTCATCAAAAGACTTACTGTTTATATCCCAGGTATACATACAGTCATTTACTATTGCTATTAGCTTATTATCATTTGTAACATTAAGTGCGATAGCAGGAACACAAGAAAAATACCGTGTTGGAAAAGTATAGACATCGGTTAGTGTAGATATTTTTTTAACGTAGATATAACCTTTTTCATCACTATAAGCGATATATTCAGCATTCATGGCAACATCGATAATCTTATTACACGAAGTCTTAATTAATTTTTCTTCCATATTTTTTAAGTTAAAAATTACTATACATTCTTCTTTTTTTAGTGAAGCATGAAATCCAGAAAAATCCCGATGCTCAGAAGTAAATTTCAATCCTAAAGGATAAGCCGTTTCTTCAGATGAATTTATAAAAAATTTATCTTCCTGATAGTCAATGAATGCAGTGGGTATATCGTATAATACCTGTTCATTTTCAGGGTTTTCTATAGAAACTTTTTTTACATAATCACCATTATTATAAATAAAAGTTTTTTCATCAATAAAAGCGATAGCGTTAATTGATTTAGAACCAGAAATAAGTTCAATTACTGCATTTTTATTTTCAATATCATAAACTATTATTTTTCCATAAAAATCTTCATATTCATTTTTATTTTTATTTTTATTTTTATATCCAAGACAAATATATTTTCTGGTAGGAGAAATATCAAAACAGATAAAATCTTTGAAATCAATGAAGCATGAAAGCTCTTTAATTTGATTATCAGACAATGCTAATAATAATTTTTTTTTGTCAGTTATATCAATTACATTTTTTTCTATTATTGTACGTAGCATATATCAATCTCCTGTATAAATAATTTTTATTAGCTATTTTTCGCACGCTGTCGGCCAAGGAAGCGACGAAGGAGCGAGGCCGATAGTCCCTGGTAGACCGTAGTACCGGATGTTTTGCCGAAGGCAAAATATAAGGTCCACAACACGGTCGACAAGTCATTTGTGGAAGTGAAGTTATGACACCTAGTCGTGTCATAACGAGCGTACGCAGGACGGCCAGGGCTGCCGCAGGCATACTTGTCGACAATTTTTGTCCCTTTTGGGGACTTGGATGTCCCAAAAGGGGCCTCAAAAATGGCGACACTATCGATATATTGTTGTTTTACATTAATTTGCTTGAAAATACTTCCTTGTTGCGATAGTAAGTTATCCTAATCGCTAAAATACGATGAGGTTATAATAAAACTCCTGATATCTCTATTTGCTTAGAAAGCTTATACTTTTTCTTTTGCATTTTCAAAAAAAATTGATAGTAGGCATAAGTTTTAGCATTTCTTCAAAAGGAGATAGCTATCACCAGTAGGATTAAGAATCTGTTTTTACCTTGTGGTCGATTGTGACTATTTGATATATTTTTTCTTGTGTTAGCCCCATTTAATCACTGTTTTAACGAAAAAATTAATACAAGCAGAATTTTGCTTATGAACGAGCAAAAAAAACGCACTAAGATTTCATCAAGCAGCTAAGAAAATGAAAAGATAGGAAAGTGCAAGATAAATTTAGAAGAATTATAGAGTTTTGTCGATGATTTTATGAAATTATTTTTTTTGTATCTAAATTACACACAAAAAAAACGGTTAACTGATGGGTAAAAACGAGGTAATTAATTTGAGCATGAACAAATGCATTAATCTGAAATGATAACTCTAGTGATTTTATTTCAATCGCTGTCGGCCAAGGAAGCGACGAAGGAGCGAGGCCGATAGTCCCTGGTAGACCGTAGTACCGGATGTTTTGCCGAAGGCAAAATATAAGGTCCACAAAACGGTCGACAAGTCATTTGTGGAAGTGAAGTTATGACACCTAGTCGTGTCATAACGAGCGTACGCAGGACGGCCAGGGCTGCCGCAGGCATA
Organism: Legionellaceae bacterium; assembly: GCA_965140885.1. Classification (GTDB taxonomy): domain Bacteria; phylum Pseudomonadota; class Gammaproteobacteria; order CBCSKA01; family CBCSKA01; genus CBCSKA01. Next base: position 7,291 of record CBCSKA010000138.1, read on the forward strand.
CTTGTCGACAATTTTTGTCCCTTTTGGGGACTTGGATGTCCCAAAAGGGGCCTCAAAAATGGCGACACTATCGTTAACGAATTTGTAATACCCGTGCTAGCATACTCCACCCATTCAAAATTTTGGGTCGGATTTTAAATAGCGGGAATGTATCTATCACTGGCTTATTTTTCAATTATTCAATGCAATAACTATCAGCTTATGTCGAGCTGAGCTTAATCAATAAAATTTAAAATGAATCACAAAAATTATAAAATAATTTAAAAAAAAATTTATAATTACAGTTAACTATTTTTTTTAATCATTCTCTTTTTTATTGAGCAAGTTAAAATTTATTTGTCATTTTTATATTCTAAATTTATGCTTTCTTTCTCTGATATTTTATTTTTCATTAAACCAGTGAGCTTTAAAAAACGTGCGAGAGGGATAACTGTCCATCCTTGAATGGTTAAAGAAATCAATACAACAAAAAAGGTAATATGAAAATAGACTTTTGCATCAGCTATTCCTGATAATGATGGGAATAAAGCTAAAATAATGGGAACAGCGCCTTTAAGTCCTACCCAAGAAATAAAAATTAATTGGCGATTATTAAATTGAAAAGGTAATAAACATAAGTAAGTTGCTATCGGACGAGCAATAAAAATTAAAATAAATGCGATGATTAATGATATTTTAACCTGTGGCCATAATTCTGATGGTGTTACTAATAAACCTAACATTAAAAACATACTGATTTGACTTAACCAGGCTAAACTATTATGAATATTAAAAATATTATTGGCTGTTTTTAATTCACTATTTCCAATAATTAAACCCGCTAAATAAATGGCTAAAAAACCATTACCTTCAATGAGTTGAGTAAAAGCATAAATTAATAAACCTCCCGACATAACAAGAATAGGATATAAGTCATTAGGTAATTTTATATAATTCACTAATTTAACAATAATATATCCACCCAAAATACCTAAAATAGCGCCTAAACCCATATTGATTAGAAAATGTGGCATAATATGCCAATTAAGGGTGTTTTCATCAGCAGCGAGTAAATTAATTAATGTAATAGTCATAAAAATAGACATAGGATCATTACTGCCAGATTCAATTTCTATTGTTCTAATTATGTGTTGGTCAATACCAATCTTTCTTAAATCGGAAAGGGAAAAAACAGCAGCAACATCAGTGGGTGCGAGAATAGCGCCTAATAACATTCCTTTAATCCAACTGATATGGAGAATCCATGCACTTAATAAACCCGTTAGTAAGCTAGTTATTAATACTCCAATAGTGGATAAAGAAATAGCTGGATATAAACCCATTTTAAATGTTTTCATTTTGGTTTTTAATCCGCCATCGAATAAAATAACGGCTAATGCTAATATTCCAATAAAATGAGCAATGACATAATTTTCGAATAATATTCCACCTAAACCATCTTTGCCTGCGACCATACCTAATATTAAAAATATTAATAATAAAGGGCAGCCCGCTTTTTCAGTTATTATACTGGCTAAAATACTCACTAATAGGAGTAAGGCAATTAAAAAAATAATTCTATGGGTAAAATCCATGGCATTTATCTTACAAAGTTGAATAATATTTATATTTATGCAAAATAACTGCCATAGAAATTTTCATCCTCAAACTACTCATACTTTTTATTTTTAGTCTTAGCTAATACGAACCTATTGATTAAATAAAGTAGCGTAAATTTATTCTTTTTATGAATAAAAAATTGCATTAAGCGATTTGTTACTATTGTTTCTCTAACTTTAAAATGTCAGAATAATTGATTTATATCTCTCGGAGTATACTTTTCAATGAAGATTACAATCTATGGCGCAGGTTATGTCGGCCTTGTCACAGGTACTTGTTTTGCTGAACTCGGTAATCATGTCCTTTGCGTAGATATTAATGAAGAAAGAATTAAACGCTTGCAAGCAGGCGAATGTCCTATTCACGAACCGGGCTTGCCTGAAATGATGGCAAAAAATAGAGAAGCTAATCGCTTAGAATTTACGTCTGATCCTGCAAAAGGTGTTGCTCATGGTTTTTATCAATTTATAGCCGTTGGCACACCACCCGATGAAGATGGTTCAGCGGATTTGCGTTATGTATTAGCAGTTGCACAAACAATCGGTGAATATATATCTGATTATCGCATAGTGATTAATAAATCCACTGTACCTGTAGGAACTGCTGATAAAGTAAATTTACTCATTCAAGAAATGCTGGCTAAGCGCCAAGTTGATATTTCTTTTGATGTTGTTTCAAACCCAGAATTTTTGCGTGAAGGTGCTGCTATCGGTGATTTTATGAAATCGGATAGAGTTATTGTAGGCGCGGATAATGAAAAAGCAATATCTTATATGCGTGAATTATATGCTCCCTTAAATCGAAATCAGGATCGGTTTATAGGTATGGATTTACGATCGGCTGAATTAACTAAATATGCAGCTAATGCCTTTTTAGCTACAAAAATTAGTTTTATGAATGAAATGAGTAATATTGCAGAACGGATAGGCGCCGATATCGATAAAGTACGAAAAGGCATTGGTTCTGACCCACGTATTGGGTTTCATTTTATCAATCCAGGCTGTGGTTATGGAGGTTCTTGTTTTCCTAAAGACGTTAGCGCATTAAAAAATACAGCGCAGGAAAATGGATATGAACCCATTTTAATTTCAGCTGTTCATCAAGTAAATCAAATACAAAAAACAGTTTTATTTACGAAAATAAAACGTTTTTTCAATAATGATTTAAAAGGTAAAACCATTGGGATTTGGGGATTGTCATTTAAACCTAATACGGATGATATGCGAGAAGCATCAAGTCGTACTTTAATTGAAGCCCTTTTTGAAGCAGGTGCAAAAGTCCAAGCTTATGATCCTGCGGCAATGCCTGAAGCATTAAGTATTTATGGAAAACGTGATGATTTTCTATTGATGGATACACCGGAAAAAGTATTAATTAATGCGGATGCATTAGCCATATTAACGGAGTGGAGTCTCTTTTTTAGTCCAGATTTTACTGCAATAAAAGAACAATTACGTACTCCCGTTATTTTTGATGGGCGAAATTTATATGAACCTGACTATTTATCACGCTTAGGTTTTCATTATTTTGCTATTGGCCGTGGAGATAATTGAATTCAATGAATAAACAATTACGTAAGGCTGTATTTCCTGTTGCAGGATTAGGCTCTCGCTTTTTACCCGCAACAAAAGCCAATCCTAAAGAAATGCTGCCTATTGTTGACAAACCCTTAATTCAATATGCCGTTGAAGAAGCGATTGCTGCCGGTATTGATGAATTAATTTTTGTGACAAGCAGTACAAAACGTGCAATAGAAGATCATTTTGATTCAAATTATGAATTAGAAGCTAAATTAATTAGTGCAGGGAAAGAAGAATTAGCGGATATTGTCCGTAGTGTATTACCGAAAGGAGTGCAATGCGCCTATATACGACAACCCGATGCTTTAGGTTTAGGGCATGCTGTTTTATGTGCTAAATCATTAGTCGGAAATGAACCCTTTGCCTTACTACTCGCAGATGATTTAATTGATGGCAAAACTCATACTTGTTTAGAGCAAATGTTAACTATTTATGAAAATACACAACATAATGTTATTGCCGTTCAACAAATACCCCTTAGTGAAACCAGTAAATATGGGATTATCGATGTCAATACTCCATTATCACCTTATGCAGCGATACAAGGGATAGTAGAAAAACCTTTACCAGCGGATGCACCTTCTCATTATGGGGTAGTAGGGCGATATATACTTAATCCTACTATTTTTTCCTTATTAGAAGCGACACAAGCAGGGAAGGGTGGAGAAATACAATTAACAGATGCACTGGCTCAATTATTAAAACAAGAACCTGTATTAGGATTTCAATTTAATGGAATCCGCTATGATTGTGGTAGTAAATTAGGGTATATTCAAGCAACAATTGCTTATGCATTAAAACATAATGAAATTGCTTCAGAAGTAAAAAATTATTTAGTTAATATCGCTAACTCAATTGAAAAGAGTATATCTAATGCTTAATACTGCAGAGATAATTCAGGAACATATAAAAGTTATTGCTCAACTGGAAAAACAAATCCCTGCGATTGAACAAATTGCTGCTGTTATGTCTACAGCCATTCGAAACCAAGGCACTATTTTTTGGATAGGCAATGGTGGTAGTGCTGCTGATGCACAACATATGGCAGCAGAACTCGTTGGTCGATTTAAAACAGAGCGTAAAGCATTATCTTCTATTGCATTAACAACGGATACTTCTATATTAACGTCTTTAAGTAATGATTATGATTACTCCATCATTTTTTCACGGCAAGTAGAAGCCTTATGTAAACCAGGTGATATAGTTATTGGATTATCAACATCGGGTAACAGTAAAAATGTCTGTAAAGGTTTAGAAGCGGCTAAAGCTTGCCAAGCAATTACCATTGGTTTAACCGGCGGTAATGGTGGAAAATTAATTCATTATTCTGATTATTATTTAATGGTTCCCTCTCATGATACCGCACGTATCCAAGAAGCTCATGGTTTGATTGGTCACATTTTATGTGGATATATTGAAGCATGTCTAGTTTAAGGGAATTAGCAGAATGGAAAGCGCTACAATCACATTGTGATGAAATTAAGCCAATTCTTATGCATTCTCTATTTGAAATGAATCCTCATCGCTTTGATGAATTTTCATTAATGTATGATGGATTATTTTTAGATTATTCAAAAAATCGAATAACTGACACAACGTTAAAATTATTAATTGATTTAGCACAAAAGAGAAATTTAACGGAAAAAATTGATGCATTATTTTCTGGTAAAGCTATTAATTTTACTGAAAACCGTCCTGCATTACATCATGCGTTACGTTTACCTAAAGAAAATAATTTATTCCTAAATAGCACTGATATTAATCCTTTCATTCAACAAGCATTAAATGAAATGGAAAGCCTGGTTCAATCCGTAATATCAGGGAAATTTAAAGGTTATACGGGAGAAACTATCACTGATATTGTAAATATAGGAATTGGAGGTTCTCATTTAGGCCCTTTAATAGTCACAGAAGCCTTAAAACCGCATACTATTAATACACTTAACTTACACTTTTTATCAAATATTCACAGTGGTAATTTTCAAACAATTATTAAAAAAATAAATCCCGCACGTACCTTATTTATTATTTCTTCAAAAACATTTACCACTATCGAAACATTAGTCAATGCAGAATGCTTGCAAGATTGGTTTACACAAATTTCGGGTAATGCAAATAATTTTTATAAACAAACAATTGCGGTAACTGCAAATAAACAACAAGCTATTGCTTGGGGTATACCTGAAAATCAAATTTTAGAATTTTGGGAATGGGTAGGGGGGCGTTATTCAGTATGGTCTACTATTGGTTTACCCATTGCTTTATTAATTGGAATGCAAAATTTTCGGGCATTTTTAGCAGGCGCACATGCTATGGATCAACATTTTGTATCCGCCCAGCCTAATAAAAATATGCCAATTCTTTTAGCTTTATTGAGTATTTGGTATAACAATTTTTTTAATATTCATTCCCATGTAATTATTCCCTATAATTATTATTTACGTTATTTACCCCTTTATTTACAACAATTAGATATGGAAAGTAATGGTAAACAAATTAATGATCAAGGACGAGCCGTTGATTATGCTACGGGTCAAGTCATTTGGGGTGAAATGGGAACTAATGGACAACATGCTTTTCATCAATTATTACATCAAGGCACACAATTCATTCCTGCAGACTTTATTATTGATAGTGGGCAAAATACCTGTAATAAAAATCAAGATACTATCTTATTTGCCTCTTGTTTAGGTCAATCACAAGCCTTAATGCAAGGTATTTCATACGAAGAAGTATTAGCCCAGTCTAAAAACAATAATAATGCAAATCCACAATTAGCTTTACATAAAACCCATCCGGGAAATAGGCCTTCTAATACTTTATTAATTAATAAATTAACACCTTATAATTTAGGTGCGTTAATTACTTTATATGAACACAAAACATTTGTTCAAGCTGCTATATGGGGAATTAATCCTTTTGATCAATGGGGTGTTGAATTAGCGAAAAAAGTAACACAAGATATTTATTCTGAAATGAATACATTAAATGAAAGCTTATCCACTACTAATGCTTCAACCACCGGCTTATTAAATATAAAAAAATCATGGTTAAATAAATAAAATCCACCCATCAAATTTGGTAATTTTTGAAAATATTTCAACAAAAAACTTCTCGAATTCTTTTACACTTAAACCATGATAATTAAACCTGATTTTTATTAGAGTTACACCGTAATTCCAAAAAATATTCTCACTGAAAGTTGGTGCGATTTTTTATTCTTCTATGAATTTTTAATAACATTCAGTAATATGTAGCAAATCTATTTTTGCAATGGAGCTGTGATTTTATGAAGTTGAATAATTTACCGGATGAAATGATTAATGAAGTTTTTCAATACCTTGATACACTGACTATAAAAAAAAGTTTATTTACATTAAATAAATTTTTCAATGACAAAATTAACAACCTAAGTTTACTTGATGTTATCAATAAATATCCTTCTCTTAAACAAGCAAAATTAACGGGTTTTGCAAAAGAGGTATATTTCACTCATTTTTTCAAAAATACAGCTTCTATAAAAAGTATGATTAGCAATAATGTACATGAGATTAATACAAAAAATAAAATTAATCACCAAAATGAAAAAGATTTAATGGCAATATTTATAAAAAAAATTAAAAGTATTGATGTAAAAGAAATTCTTTCTAAACTGTTATTTATTGATGGTGAATACCATTTATACGCATTTCAAAAAGCCACAAATACAACATTTACTGACATTAAAGATATGCATTCACTGACTGAACTGAAAAAAATTAAACATCATTTTCTTAATGAGCACACTAACAATTTTTTTAAGTTTCGACACAAAAGTAAAACAGCTATGCCTAAATATAATAATCAGCTAGAATCTCTTTTTTCTAAAAAAATACTCCTTAGTATTCTCGCTTTTGCAATCACCTTTTATTTCAGTTATAAAATTGACACAAGATTTGACATCCATTTTATTTATTTTTTATCGATAATGCTGATTACAATTACTAGTTTATCCCAACTTGTAAAAAATAATTACCCTATTACTGATAAACAACAATCGAAATAAAATTTTGAGCAACAATTAAAAGAACATATTTCAGAATTAGCTAACTCCTTAGAAATTATTTTTTCAAATACTCTAGACACAAAAATTAGTGAGTTAAATAACACCAACGAAAAAATAAATAATAAAATAAATTTTAAACAATAATTTATTAAAAATTGAAAAAAAAATGGATAAAGTAAAAGGTTAATTCCACTTAAAAAAAAATATCTAAACTCCAAAACCAAAAAATTTATATACATAATAATTTAGAATTACCTCTGGTAAATTAAATCTCATTACGCTTAAGCAAATGGCTAATAGATTGAGTTTAAATAACTGCGCTGATATTTGAGTGTAATTGTTTTTTATGAAAACATTCGCACGTAAAAAAAAAGAGTCTTTCCAACGAACAGTGTAAATTTTTTCCTACGCATTTAAATTCTACCTTTGCTTCATTTTGATGCGATTTAAGATAATCACGAAAATAAAGATGTCTTATTATTTCAGGATAGCCTGTTTGGAATGCGTGTACAGGGTATATTTGCCTTTTTTTCCTTTAACATAAAAATGCCTTCCTGAAATACATGCTCCATAACCCAATTTCGCCATTTCACTATTACATTTATCAACAAAATCGATGTATTTAACTTCGAAAAGAATATCGATGGTTGATTTAACAAAAAGAATGGAAACAAATGTGCTAGTGATATGATGTATAAAAACAAAATTATCAGAAAAGATTTTTTTCAGTTTTGTCGCTTCTTTTTAAAACGGTTTCTACCAATTAGGATCATAAGGTACAACTTTGAGAATATGTTTACGTTTATTCAACCTTAAAAAGATATCTCAACAATATATTGATTTTCTCAGCATATTTTATTGATTAAGCTAAGTAACAACTAACTTTGTTGTTAGTAGAGAGGAAAATAATATAATAGTAATTTAATTTTTGCGTGTATTATTCAGTTAGTTTTTTCAAAATAAATCCCGCGGCATTTTCATCAAAGCGTTGCGCCGCTTCAATATATTCCATAATGGTACTGACTTCTTTCCAACGGCCTTGGCGCATAATCGCGGCGATAGAAACGCCATCACGACTCGCGCTGGTGGCTAAACCGCGTCGTAAACTATGACTACTTAAGGCTTCAAAATTTTCAATCCCCACGATTTTGGCATATTCCCGAAGAATGAGGTTAACAACGTTGTCAGAAATGGCGGTATGGCTAATCATCTTATTACGATAAAGGCGCCTAAAAATAGCCCCTTGCGTGATATTCGCTTTTTCAAGCCAGCGTTTAAGGGCGGAAATAGCGCAAAGCTGGTTATTGCCATAGGGGATCACACAATACTGTCCGCTTCGAGTAGGGTCGGTTTTTGATTGTGGAATTAAAATTTCAATCCCTTCGTCATGCCAGGAGATATCTTCGACCGTTATTGCCACTAATTCACTGCGGCGAAAAGCGCCTAAGAATCCCACTTGTAATAACGCATTATCTCTTAGGGCTTTAAGTGAAGGTTGTTGGGATAAATAGCCAGCGATTTTAATAAGATGTTCGGGCAATAAGGGTTTTGCTTTTTTAGCGGGTTTTCCATGAAGACGATTGATGCCGGTTAGGGTTTTGGTGACATCCGGGGTTGCCGTCGGATCGGGAAATTGTTGGTAAATATGCCATTGTTTAATCGCCACCAACCGGCGGGAGAGGGTACGCGGATTCAAATGCGGGGCAAAGGCATGTAAATAACGTAATACCATTTCTGTTGTGGCGGGTAATTTTCCGCCCCACTTTTCAAAGTGGCGAATATCGGCTTGGTACGCGCGTCGAGTATTCTCACTCGTTGCCGCCTGTTGATACTGCAGGCTTAAGGGTAGGGTTACGGGTAAATATGAAAGCTCAACAAGGGTTTTTTCCATTAAGAAACTCATTTAGGGCTATTTTAAAAAATGAATATTTATTTCGTATTCTATCGCATATTACACAATTAATTTTTTCTTGTCTTTCATTTACTGTCGATAATGACCCTTATCGGCAGTAAAAAGGTAGCAATAAATCATTTATTTATAGCGAGATATTATGTAATATTACATTATACGTAATTCATTATTAAATAATAAGGTGGTTCATTTATGGCGCGTTCAGGAATTACTTATCTTCAAGTGGCACAGGCGGCAGAAACAATAGTCGCCTCGGGTAAAACACCGACTATAGAAGGAATAAGGCAAGCATTAAAAACGGGGAGTAATAGTACCATTATGACTCATTTTAAACGGTGGAAAGGACAACAAGACGGCATATCCCTTTTAGCGCAAAAAGAACAATTACCGATGGAATTAGTGGCCGCATTAAAAGGAATCTGGCAACAAGTGATAGACCAAGCGGAAATAAAAATAAATACGATACAAGAAGAAAGTGCGCTTGCTATTGGGGAAGTTAACGCCGAGTTTGAAAAGTTGCAGCAAGAATACAAGCAAAAAGTTCAAGCTTTTCAAGCCTTAAACGAAGAAAATCAGCGTCTATTGAGTGAAAAAGAAACGTTGGGATCCTTACATCAAACCGCTACTCTTGAATTAGCCACATATTGTGAAAAAGAAAAGGGTTTGGTCCAACAATTGCAAGAAAAAGAAGAAAGGATAAAAGAATTTCGTGAGCAAATTAAAAAAGTACAAGATAATTTAGAGCATTATCGGCAATCCGCGCATGAACAACGGTTGGCAGACCAAGCGCGTTTTAGCGAACAAACGCATCAATTAGAACAAACCATTGCAAAATTAAATGGGTCTATTACCCATTTGCAAAACGAAAATAAAGAAAGTCTGCGTTATAGTGAAAGGCTTAATACGGAAAATAGCACGTTAAAAACACAGCTAGAAGAAGTAACAAACCACTATACGGAAATTAAAAATCGGTTTGAAAAAACAAACAAAGCGTTACTGGAAGCCACTATTACTCAAGAACAACACGATAAATCTTACGAAAAATTAGAAACGCAATTAGAAAAAAGCCAACAAGAAGTCCTTGATTTAAAGTTAAAACAAGCGGGATTATTGGAAAAAGTCGAAATGCTAACCTCAACAACGCAAGCCTTAACAGAACAAAATAAGCTTTTATCCCATGATAAATGGATTTTGATACAAGAAAAAGCGCAGCTATTAGGGCAGTTAAAACAGTTAACTAAATCTCTTTAAGCTATTCGTAAAATATCAGTGGTAATTAATTTATTTAATAAAAAATTAAGTGTCAGTGTTTAAATAATTCAACTGTGTATGTTAAGGAATAAACGATAGTGTCGCCATTTTTGAGGCCCCTTTTGGGACATCCAAGTCCCCAAAAGGGACAAAAATTGTCGACA
>CBCSKA010000139.1:0-1027 GCA_965140885.1 Legionellaceae bacterium
AAACATCCGGCACTACGGTCTACCAGGGACTATCGGCCTCGCTCCTTCGTCGCTTCCTTGGCCGACAGCGATAGTTTGTGCAAGAAGGTTTTTCAATTTTTTGTGGCTGGTTATTCCTTTTATGTTTAAAAAGCAAATCAAATAAAGAGACATATTCTGATGATTCTGGTAATAAATTAAATCCTATTTGGTAAGTAATATCTTTAGCAATTTGAAAAATGTTTTGTGACATGTTTTTCTCTGTAGTTTTATAGAGGGAATCAAATAAAGAGAAAGATACTGATGATGATGTTGTTGTTAATAAATTAATTTTTAATGAATTACTATTGTATTTCTCTATTTGAAAATCACTATCTTGTTTATCACGAGACTCATAAGAAGATAAAATCAATAAAACCATCATTTGTACTTGACGTGGTGTAATTAAAACTTTATCTGTTGAGCATTGACATAAAAAATTATATACACTCAGAATTTGCTTAGCCACTTTTTCAGTATAAAAATCGTCGTTACTCTCTTTTAAAAGGGGTTTTATTACGGTTTCATTTATAAAATAAGAAGGTAATGGTTCAAACATTAAGGCATTACCATGTCGGACAAAGAGTGAAGGTACGTTTCGCCCATCGCCATAACTCAAGGGATTTCCAGCAAAAACCACCTTATGTTCCGACGTTAGAAAATAATATGTTCCTTCAATTACTATACCAGGAGGGGTATTAAATAAGCCTTCAAATTGACTCCATTGATAATTCCCAATATTGGCTTCATCAATAAAAAGAATTTTTCTTTTGGAATTTTTATCTAATGCCCAATCAAGTATCTTAGATTCTCCCTGATACAATTGAGTACCATCATCATTAGCAAGATATTTTTCCACAAAAGTAGATTTACCCACGCCCGTTAAACCAGTTAAAAAAACATAAGGTGAATTTGCAAGTATAGCTAATTCCTTACGATAGTGTCGCCATTTTTGAGGCCCCTTTTGGGACATCCAAGTCCCCAAAAGGGACAAAAATTGTCGACAAGT
>CBCSKA010000140.1:0-1003 GCA_965140885.1 Legionellaceae bacterium
AATTATCGTCTATAGTTATTAAATTACTCGCTATTTTGCGAGAGATATTTCTTGGCTGAAATAATAATGCTCTTTTGACTTTTTATTAATTAGCAGAACCTTATTAGATATAACTTGCTATATCTTGCTGCTGCAAAATTTTGGAGACGACCTATGACAAATATGGATTATGTAATTTCTGATTATCCTCTTGACGAAACGGAAGTTTCCTCGGCTTACCCATTTAAAACAAAAACAATTCCTATTCTTGATTCCACTATAAGTTATATTGATGAAGGAAAAGGCGACGTTATACTCTTTCTGCATGGTATCCCTTCTTGGAATTATACCTGGCGCAATATTATCCCTACGATTGCTAAGCGCGCGCGCTGCATTGCGCCCGACTTAATTGGATTTGGCCGTTCTGGTAAACCAAATATTAATTACACAATTCATGAACATATAAATTATATAGAAAATTTTATAAATACTCTTGGATTAAAAAATATCACTTTAGTTATGCATGAATGGGGATCACTCATAGGATTAAATTATGCTTTTCAATATCCTGATAATGTAAAAGCGCTTGCTTTCACAGAAGCCTATTTGCGCCCGATTACAGATAAGAATATGGTTTCTTTACCCGTTCAAGAATTGGCTACCTTTAATCAAGCAACTGATAGAGGGTATTCTGCCATTATGAAGAAAAATTATTATTTGGATACGGTATTACCAAATATTATTTTACGTCCGCTTTCTAATGAAGAATTAGGTTATTATCAAGAACCTTTTCGCACCGCTGGCAGTGCAACTCCTCTATGGCAATATTCTCAAGAATATCCTTTAGGCAATAATACAACGGCAGACGCAATCATTAGCCAATATTCAACTTGGTTACAATATACTAATATTCCTAAATTGATGATGTACACTATTCCTGGTTATGTAACCACGATTGATACACTTCAATGGGTAAAAAATTATTTACCGAATAGTCAATTAATTGATGTAGGTTACGGTTTGC
>CBCSKA010000141.1:0-16320 GCA_965140885.1 Legionellaceae bacterium
CAAAACATCCGGCACTACGGTCTACCAGGGACTATCGGCCTCGCTCCTTCGTCGCTTCCTTGGCCGACAGCGAAAGTAACTAAATTATCTATTGAAAATGATTATGAAATTAAAAATTTAATTAATGTCAGTTTTGTCGCTTTTCAAAATGAATAATTATATTTCTGCTAATTTTTTAGCCACCAGTAATAAATCAGAATAAGCATTACGTTTATCTTGTGGCCGACGTAATAAATATGCTGGATGATAAGTGGCTAAAAGTGGAGTCTTTTTATATTCATATTCAAAAAAACGACCTCTTAAATTTCCTAAAGATGTATCTGTTTTTAATAAAAAATGTGCAGAAATTCGACCTAGTGCTAAAATTAATTTAGGCGAAACTAATTCTAATTGCTGGAGTAAAAAAGGGGTACATGCGGTAACTTCATCTACCCGAGGGTCTCGATTATTAGGCGGGCGGGATTTAAGTATATTAGTAATATAAATATCTTCTCGTTTAATCCCTATAGCTTGTAACATAGCTGTCAATAATTGACCGGCCCGTCCCACAAAAGGTAAACCTTGTTGATCTTCACTGGCACCAGGTGCTTCACCAATAATCATTAATTTAGCTTGCTGATTTCCACTACCTAAAACACTATTTTTCCGCGTTTTATACAATTCGCAACGGGTACAAGCTTTTACATCATTTTCAAGCTTGTTCCATGCGTCATTACTATCTAGGAGTGGCGTTTCAATAAGAGGGAGCTTGGGTTTATCAATCGTATCTACAGCTTTTCTATATTGCCATAGTTCAATACCCATTTGTTCAAGAAAATATTTTTTTTGTTCATCTATCAATGACAAAAGTCTCTATTAAATTTAATGATTATACCGGAATCAATTTAATGAATAAATGTAAACAAATACAAGCACAAATACCGGCAACAATATCATCCAACATAATGCCTAAGCCACCTTTGACATTTCTATCAATCCAACCGATAGGTCCTGGTTTCAAAATATCAAAAAATCGAAATAAAATAAAACCTATTAGAATGGAATACCCACTATGAGGGGCACCTATCATGGTAATTCCAAAACCAGCAATTTCATCCCATACCATACCAGGTGGATCAGATTCATTCAATTCTTTAGAAACTTTATCACACATCCAAATACCAAATAGAGTCGCGAAAGTAACAATCGATAAATACCCATAGAAAGGTAATTTCTGTAGCATTAAATAAAAAGGTATTGCCATTAAGGTACCAAAAGTCCCTGGCATATAAGGCATAGCGCCGCTTCCAAAACCAAAAGCAATGAAGTGTAAAGGTTTTTGCCAAATTGAACGCGGCGCAATATACATATTGATTTCCTTCTTATTCTTAACTAAAGGTTCCACTACTACCCATTTGTCGTTCTTTCATTTCATCAATTGTTTTACAATCAATACATAAATTGGCTGTGGGCCTTGCTTCTAAACGACGAATACCAATCTCTATGCCACAAACATCACAATAACCATAATCATCATTTTCAATTTTTTGTATGGCTTCTTCAATTTTTTTAATTAACTTACGTTCTCGATCACGTGTACGTAATTCAATACTGAATTCTTCTTCTTGTGTTGCTCTATCATTGGGATCGGGGAAATTAGCCGCTTCATCCTGCATGTGATGAACCGTTCTTCCTGCTTCTTCCATTAACTCATATTTACGTTGTTTTAAAATAAGCAAGAAATGCTCACGCTGTTTAGAATTCATGTATTCTTCATCAGGTTCTAAAACATAAGGAATCATAATATGTTTTTCTTTATTTTTTACCGTATCATTATTTGTATTTAGTGAATCATTACTGGTTTCTTTGGTTCCATTGTTAATCACAGCATGATCATCTAATGTGACGGATGTAGCTATAGGTGATTTTTTTGTAGGCATGATATCCTCCTGCCAGTTAAACTCAATTTAAACTTTCCCTTGTAAAATCAAGGTTATATAACAGAAACATTTTAGATGTGCAATAGAACATCTAACACAAACAGTATAAATAACTCCCGTATTAAATTATAATAACAAATATATAAAATACTTTTTAATTTTACCAAAATCCCAAAGTTACACGTTCAATGCCCGCTAAATCTTTTCTGGTTTCAATTTTTTGGAATCCAGCATTATACAGTTTATTCCTTACATTTAAAGCCTGGTTATAACCATGTTCTAATAAGAGTAAACCATTAGATAAAAGATATTTTTCTGCATTAATAATAATTTTTTCAAGATCTTCATCTCCTATCTCACCTGATACTAACGCACTTTGTGGTTCATAGAAAAGGTTTTCTAAATGAGGATCGCTTAATGCAATATAAGGGGGATTACTAATAATTGCTGCATATTTTTTAAGAGGTAATTTTTCATACCAATGACTTGCTATAAATTCAATATTATTACATTGTAATTCTTGTGCATTATTTTTAGCAATTTCTAACGCTTCTAGTGACTTATCAATAGCCAAAATTTTCCAGTGTGGGCGTTCCGCGGCAAGCGCTATCGCGATAGCGCCAGAACCTGTACCCAAATCAACAATCGATAGTGATTCATTTTCTGGTAATAAATGTAATGCAAGTTCGACTAATAATTCTGTTTCTGGTCGAGGAATTAATACATGAGAATTAACATTTAATGATAGTGACCAAAATTCTTTACTCCCTATTAAATAAGCAATAGGTTCCCCTTTTTGTCGACGTTTAATCAAAGCATTTAAATTTTCTACCATTTCGGAAGACAATAATTGTTTTGAATGCGTAAATAAGTAAGATTTTTCCACCTTTAAAAGGTAAGCCATTAAAATTTCCGCCTCTAATCGAGGTAACTCTGAATAAGTGACTAATTGATTCGTCATTTCTTTTAGCATTTCTTGCAAAGTCATGGAAATTAGCAAAATTTATTCATCTCCCATTTCTGCTAAGAGATCAGCCTGATGTTCTTGCATTAATGGCTTAATAACTTGTTCAAGTTGCCCTTCTACAATATCTTCTAATTTATACAAAGTAAGATTTATTCGATGGTCAGTTAAACGTCCTTGAGGATAATTATATGTACGTATTCGTTCGGAACGATCGCCTGTTCCCACTAAATTTCGTCGATTTGCTGCTTGTTCTGAACGTTGTTTTTCTTTTTCAGAGGAAAGTAATTTAGCTTGTAGTAAACTCATGGCTCTTGCCCGATTTTTATGCTGGGAACGTTCATCCTGACATTCCACAACAATACCGCTTGGAATATGGGTAATACGAATAGCAGAATCAGTTTTATTAACATGCTGTCCACCTGCGCCAGAAGCACGATAAGTATCAACTTTTAAATCAGCTCGATTTATATTAACTTCATTAACTTCTTCAATTTCGGGTAAAATAGCAACGGTACAAGTAGAAGTATGAATACGCCCTTGTGCTTCTGTTTCGGGAACACGTTGAACCCGATGAGCGCCAGATTCAAATTTTAATTGTGAATAAACATTTGTTCCTGAAATTCTCGCCACAATATTTTTATAACCACCATGATCACCTTCTGTAGAATTAATAATTTCTACTCGCCAATGCAAAGATTCTGCGAATTTATAATACATTCGAAATAAATCACCGGCAAAAATAGCTGATTCATCTCCGCCAGCAGCAGCACGGATTTCTAAGAAAACATTATTGGCATCATTGGGATCTTGAGGTAATAATAAAGTCTGTAAGCGATTTTCTTCTTCTAATAAACGCTCTGTATTTCCTTTTAATTCTTCTTCAGCTAATTCTCTTAATTCTGCATCTTCATCTTCTAGTAATATTTTTGCACTTTCAATTGCATCTAAGGTTGTTTGATATTGCTTAAAAACATCGACAATCGGATTAAGTTGTGAGAATTCTTTAGATAATTCACGAAATTGTTTCTGATCATTAATAATATTAGTATCACTTAATAAGTAATTAATTTCTTCATTTCGTTCGAGTAATGTTTCCAGTTTGCGTTTAATAGAAGGTTTCATACATTTCAACCATTACAATCATTCAATAAAATATCAAGGGCGTTTTATAAATCAAATAATAATTTTGCTAAATTTAAAATTTCAGATTGTCCATTATACGCAGCCTTTCGCATTTGAATAGTAGGTTGATGCATTAATTTATTAATCAATGTTCGACTTAACTCATTCATTAATTCTTCGGGAGGATTTCCTCCATTTACTAATTTTTTTAATACTTTTTGTAACTCATCTTGTGCTATTTTTTCATAATTTTCACGAAACGCACAAATAGTCGCTACGGAATCTAATAAATTCAGGGAGCGAATATAATGATCCGCCTGAAAATCAATAATTTGCTCAGCCTGTTCTGCGGCTTTTTGTCTATTTTCAAGATTATCATTAACAAAATTTTGTAAATCATCAACAGTATAAAGATAAACATCTTTTAAATTTGCAACTTCAGGTTCTATATCTCGGGGAACCGCTAAATCTACCATAAACATAGGTCGATGCTTACGTACTTTTAATGCTGTTTCAATAGCACCTTTTCCCAAAATAGGTAAAGGACTGGCTGTCGCAGTAATAATAATATCGGCATTCACTAGATACTTAGGGATATCACCCATAGTGATTGCTTCACCTTGAAATTGCTCTGCTAAAGCCTTTGCATTATCTAATGTTCGATTCGCTATAATTAAATGCTTTATTTTTTGATTATAAAGATAACGTGCCGCTAAGCTAGTTGTATCTCCTGCGCCAATCAATAAAGCAGTTACTTTACTTAAATCAGCGAATATTCTTTTAGAAAGATTTACTGCACTAGAAGCAATAGAAACTGAATTAATGCCTATGGCTGTATTTGTACGTACTTGTTTTGTAACATTAAAAATATGTTGGAATAACCTTTTTAATGAAATTCCTAAAGTCCCTGCCTCTCTAGCAATAGCTACAGCTTGCTTCATTTGTCCAAGAATTTGAGGTTCACCCAAAATCATAGAATCTAAACCACTGGCTACTCTTAAAATATGTCGAACAGCGGCACGTTCTTCATAAAAATAAAGATAGGGATTCAATTCAATATCTGAATACTGATTTAACCATTCTTTTATTGGTAAGGCATTATCAATATCACAATAAAATTCCGTACGATTACACGTAGAAAGAATAGCTGCTTCACGGGCATAACCTCGACTAATTAAATCCCGTAAAGGCACAATAATATTGTCTTGATTGAAAGCCAATTGCTCTCGGATTGCAATTGGCGCCGTTTGATAATTGATTCCGCAAGTAATAATTGCCATAAATAAAATTAAATAACATTTAGTTTAGCGCATTATACGCTATTTTTGGTTAAATAAAATGTTACTATCACCAAATCCTTATATAAAAGAAATAATAATAGTAACACCTCATTCCATTATTGTTATTTCTAATTTATGGAAAAATATTTTTAAAAGGGATTTATTGATACTACTTTTTGAAATTCAGAGAGGGTTTGTATCTGCTTTAATTTATTAACATTCCATTTTTTTTCTTTATTATTATAAGAAGTCTTTATATTAAAGGGTTTTTCAATGATTTCATCAGGAAAAATAAAACGATAGGATGACATAATAACCTCCAGTGTTATATTTATAAGACTTAGGCAAAAATCGATTTAAGCCTCAATTACTACGTATTTTTTAAATTACATTTCTACAATTTAATCAGATTATTGCAAAATTCATAACTCAAAAAACGAAAAACAGTACTAATTAAAGCAAAAATTTTTTCATTGCGTAATTCATATTAATCCTAGGGTTACACTAGGGATTTCCCAATAGATAGATAACTATAGCGGTATTTATTCTATTAAATGGCAATGGGGGCTTTTATTGCTGGATGTGATTCATACTGAAGAATTTCAAAATCACTGTATTCATATTCAAAAATTGAATTGGGTTTACGTTTAATACTTAATGTTGGAAGAGTTAAAGGTTTACGTTGTAATTGTTCATTCACTTGCTCAAGATGATTAAGATAAATATGACAATCCCCGCCAGACCAAATAAATTCACCCACATTTAAATCACATTGTTGTGCCATCATCTGCGTTAAAAAAGCATAAGAGGCAATATTAAAAGGTAATCCCAAAAAACTATCGACTGAACGCTGTGTTAACATACAAGATAATTTATTATCCGCCACATAAAATTGAAAAAAAGCATGACAAGGGGGTAATGCCATTTTATCTAATTCACCGACATTCCAGGCACTGACAATTAAACGTCTAGAGTTAGGGTTTTTCTTAATTTCTTCAATAACACCAGAGATTTGGTCAATAGTGCGTCCATCAGCCGTTTTCCATGCACGCCATTGTTCACCATAAACAGGGCCTAAATTTCCTTTTTCATCAGCCCATTCATCCCAAATAGAAATACCATTTTCTTTTAAATATTTTATATTTGTGTTTCCACTTAAAAACCATAAAAGTTCATGAATAATACTTTTAATATGAACTTTTTTAGTTGTCAGTAAGGGAAAACCTTTTTGTAAATCAAAATGCATTTGATAACCAAAAATACTAAGAGTCCCCGTACCTGTACGATCTATTTTTTTTACGCCGTGAGTTAAAACATAGTGCAAATAATCGAGATATTGCTGCATAAATCATTATTTCTCTTGATAAGCTCGAAAAAGCAAGTAAATACCCATAGCAATCATAGGTAACGAAAGTAATTGTCCCATAGTGAACCAATCAAATGCGATAAAACCAAGTTGTGGATCGGGTTGTCTAAAACATTCTGCTATTGTACGAAAAATACCGTAGCAAATCAAAAATAATGCAGATACAGCCATTCTAGGTTTCGGCTTTGAAGAAAAAATCCATAAAATAATAAATAAAAGTAATCCTTCCATTAAGGCTTCGTATAAAGCAGAAGGATGTCGAGGTAAATAACCGGCTAAAGAATTAGGATAAACCATCGCCCAAGGAACTGTTGTTGTGCGTCCCCATAATTCAGCATTGATAAAATTACCGATTCTACCCGCGCCTAAACCGATGGGAGCTAGTGGTGCAATCAAATCTGTTAATTCAAAAAATGAGCGATGAAATTTTCGGCTATATACCCATAAACTAATTAATACACCCAATAAGCCACCATGAAAAGACATCCCACCTTCCCATATTTTAAAAAGTATCCAAGGCGATGTCAGTAATTCGGGTAAATTATAAAATACCATATAGCCAATTCGACCGCCGAATATAATACCTATTGCAGCAAAGAAAATTAAATCACTAATTTGCTCTGTAGACCAATTTGTTTTTGCTTGTTTATTTCTGAGTAAAGCTAACCCTAAAGAACTAAAAATACCAATTAAATACATTAAACCATACCAATACACTTTTAATGGACCTAACTGTAACGCAATAGGATTAATTTCTGGATACTGTAACATTAATCATTCCTTTCGTAGGATTAGAAATAGTGATTTTCATAATGATTCTTATCAATATAGTTAGAATTACATTTTTAAAATCAATACAAGGATAGTTATAATGCATTCGCTGCATAGTCAGCTAAACGTGATCGTTCTCCTCGGTGTAACGTTATATGTCCACTAAAAGTACAGTGTTTAAAACGATCGATCACATAGGTTAAACCGGATGTTGTTTCAGATAGATAAGGCGTATCTATTTGTGCCAAATCACCTAAACAAACGATTTTTGTACCCGGTCCTGCTCGTGTAATCAATGTTTTCATTTGTTTAGGCGTCAAATTTTGCGCTTCATCAATAATAATATATTTATTTAAAAAAGTTCTTCCTCGCATAAAATTTAATGAGCGTATTTTGATACGGCTATTCAATAAATCATTTGTCGCAGCTTTACCCCAATTTCCACCTTCTTGTGTTTCATGCAAGACTTCTAAATTATCTAAAAGGGATCCCATCCAAGGTACCATTTTTTCTTCTTCCGTACCCGGTAAAAAACCAATATCTTCACCCAGCGGAACTGTTACACGCGTTATAATAATTTCACGATAAATATTCTTTTCAAACGTTTGTGCTAAACCTGCAGCTAGAGTTAATAATGTTTTACCACTTCCGGCGGAACCTTGAAGTGTTACAAAATCAATATCGGGATCAAGTAAAAGATTAAGTGCAAAATTTTGCTCACGGTTGCGCGCAGTGATACCCCATATAGCGTGTTTTTTTTGCGTATAATCCTTGGCATATTCAATAATTGCTGTTTTATCTTCTACTTTTCTGACTATTGCTTCAAACGACGAAGCTTCATTCGTATATAAACACGTATTTGGGTGCCAGTGATTTATTTCCGTACCGGATATTTTATAGAATGCTCGACTATTTTCTTGCCAAGATTCCATTTTTTTACCATGCGTATCCCAAAAATTATTGGGTAAATTAATTAAACCCGTATCAAGTAAATTAACATCATCTAATACTTGATCATTAAAATAATCTTCTGCATGAATACCTAAAATCCCTGCTTTAATTCGCATATTAATATCTTTCGATACTAGCGTAATAAATGTATTTTCTTTTTCTTTTTGTAATGCCAATATCGTCGAAAGAATACTATTATCAGCTTTTTGTCCGGGCATAGAATGCGGAAGTTGTGCATTTAATGTATGTGTTTGAAAGAATAAATGCCCCCAGTGTTGGGAAGATTTTGTCTGGTAATTAAAAGCACTAGGAGTTAGGGAAATACCTTTGATAATGGCTTCATAATCTTTATCTGCGACAATTTCATCTAACAAACGATTTATTTGACGAACACTCCGCGCAAATTCAGAAGTTCCCTTTTTGCCTGAATCCAATTCTTCTAATACAATCATTGGCAAATAAATATCATGCTCATGAAAACGATAAATAGACATTGGATCATGTATTAATACATTAGTATCTAATACAAATAATCGTTTACCCGAAATTTTTTTCTTAGCCATGTTTATTCCCTTAATTTAATGTTTTTACTACACCCAAAACCTCAGCAACATGCCCTGCCACTTTAACTTTACGCCATTCTTTACGAAGTATACCTTGTTCATCTATTAAAAAAGTACTACGTTCAATCCCCAATACTGTTTTTCCATACATATTTTTGGATTTTATGACTTGAAAATATTCACACAATTTTTTTTCTGTATCTGCAATTAAATCAAACGGTAAATTTTCTTTTGAAATAAATTTCTTGTGTGCATTGATATTATCTTTTGATATACCGAATATAACAGTATTAAACTGTTGAAATTGAGAATAATGATCGCGAAAATCCTGTGCTTCACGCGTACAACCCGATGTGCAATCTTTTGGATAAAAAAAAAGAATCAATTTTTTATTTTTAAAATCGGCTAAATGCAAGTCTCCCTGAAAAGTCGTCGGTAAAATTAAATTTGGGAGTGGTTTGCCAATTTCCATAATTACTCCTAACAACTATCAATACTTTTGAGGTTCCATAACGACATCAAGATTATGGTCATCACAGAATAACATGAAATGCTCTCTTAAATCTGCTACTAACATAGTCGCAGATATACTAATAGACATTGTAATCGTGACCATCGGTGCTTGTGTATAAGGAGCTAAATAAGTATCTGTAAAAAGTTCATTAATGATGATATTTTCATTTGAAAAAAATTGAGTCAATTTATAAATAATACCTTGCGAATCTATCGTTGATATATAAATATTGTACGGTATAAAATTCTCAGTAAAAACTCTTTTTTCAGTACATTTAGATTGGATACTCAATTCGAGCTTATCGACTATTACGGGCAATAACGTTTCTAGCTTAGCAAGTTCATTCCAATGACCGGAAATAAGCAAAGTAGCCGCTAATTCCATACCAAAAAACCGAATACGGCTATCGACAATATTACAACCGCAATTGGTAATGGTTTTCATTAATAAGTTTAATGACCCTGGTTTATCAGATCCTAATACAGAAATCACTAGAAACTTTGTACTTGTTTTTCGCATTTCTTGCACCCTACAGTATAAAGCGAAGAAGTTTATCATTTTAAACTTCAAATGTCGCTAAATTAAACGTATGTATCTCATTTCCCTTATTAAACTTAATTCCTTCAATAACAAAAATGCCTCTTATATTTTTTGCTTAATAAAACTTTCTAAATTACTTTGTAAGATAAAGTAATAGAGTCACTTGTTCCAAAAATAAAATAACGCTAATGTTTATTCTTAAATTAGTGCTTTGGATAATATATGCTTTCCCTCAAACGTCATGATGGTTTTAGTTTATTTGAAATATTAATTAGCTTACTCATTTCAGGAATCGCTATATTAGTTTTAGCAAAAAGTAAAATAATTGCTTTTCGCTATAATCGAAATACTTATTATGAAAGTGTAGCAAATGTTATAGGAAATAGTGTTTTAGAATGCTTACAATTATTAAAAACCGCGCCTTTTTGTGAATATGATTGTAATAAAACATTAGCCATCTTGCTTCCCAAAGGACATTGTTTAATTAAACAAAAACAACTCTATTACACAATTATTATTAGTTGGAAAGAGCCTACACTATTTTATAAAAAAGCATTTTGCCGTCAGTATTTATCGCCAGAAATGAATTGCCTTTATTTTTACTTAAAAGGGGAATAATGAATAAAATAGGGGTATTTATATTGGGTGCAAGTTTAATTGAATTTATGATATCAGCTTGTTTGGGTTTAATTTTATTAACCAATATAGTCTCCTTTTATTTACGTCAATTAGAAATATTTAAATTTCATTATGCGATTTCTTATTTACAAGAAACAGGGCGATTTGCAAATTATTTATTTTCACAAGAATTACATTTAGCAGGATATTTAGGTTGTTCAAAATTAGAAGATATAAATTTACCTTTACAACCTATTTTTGGAGTGTCACAAAAAACAATAAATTTAATGCCGGAAATTCCTTCTTTTATTATTTCAAAAATAAAACCAAATACAGATATTATTTTAATTAATCAATTGACGCCTATTATTTCAAATTTAACTGATAAAATTTCTACTAATGCAGATACGATTTCAATTAAAAAAAATATTTTCACTAAAAATTATTTTTATATTTTTTCTGATTGTACGCATATAGAAAAACATCAATTATTGCGTACCGATACAATTAATCAAGTCCATATTTCCCCACCAATTAAAAATGAATTTGCAGCACAGACAGAAATCAGTAAATTTCAACAAAAAATTTATTTTATAATGAATACAAAACGTAAAAATAACCAAGGAAAACCTATTTACGCTTTAAGTCGATATAATGTGAATCAACCACATACACCACAAGAATTATTAGAAGGGATCGAAAATATGCGTATTTTTTATGGTTTAATTTTAAATGGAAAAATAAAATTTTTTTCCGCAGAAAACTTAAAAAAACAAGATTGGAAAAAAATAAAAATTATTCGCATTCATTTATTATTAACGCATGTAGAACCATTATTTAAAAAAATTGAATATTATCATTTTTTAGGTCACCGATATTTATCCAACGATCATAATTTAAAAAAAGAATGGATTATCACAATAGGGTTAAGACAAAATGTTTGGTGAAAATAATGATTAAACAAAAAGGTTTTATTCTTTTAACCATTCTTATTTTTATTATTCTTACTTCTATTATCAGTTTTCACCTATTGGAAGATAGTTTAATTCAGAAAAAAATGAATAATAATTTTTATAGTTATCATCAAAATTTTGCCATTATGGAAATAGCATTAAGAGAAGCAGAAAAAATTATTGAACAAACGGGTTCTATCACAGAAAATTTAACAAACACTAATGTAAAAGATACTATATTAAAACAAAAACCTTTATTTATTTTACAAAATATTCCCATACAATATTCTTCACAAATAATCCAACGGGTTTGTTATAAAGAAAATGATCAAACTTATGTAATTGATTTTTTTCGAATTACAGTGAATGCGTTAAGTGATAAAAATCCAATACAATTACAAAGTACTTATGCACGTAAAAGTGATCAGAAATACCCTGATTGTATAGAAAAAAAAACCGCCTATGCTGGGAAGACAATCGTGGAGACAATTACATGAATAATTTAAATAATTAGATTCCGTTGAAAAAACTTTAGCAAATCAACTGTATTTAATTCAGATATAGTTAGACTAACTTTTTATATAAAAAACTATTTTCATACAGGAATCCTTTCTGATTTTTTTTTTAGTATTCATTGTCATTCTAAATCGACAATCCTTGCTTTTATTAAAAAAACAGTTTTTAACTACTATGTATAGGTAGTGATTTTTTTATTCCTTAAGGTTCTTATGTCATTCTATTATTCGCAGATCTTCCTCCTCTTATCTCGCTACAAAAATACTATAAAACCTCCGTTTCATATAAGCCTTGAGAAAAAGTCCTCTGCGTAAACAAATATATAAATCCTGGATGAATTAACTGAACAATTTTATAGTAGTGAGTTGATAACATTAAAAGATGAACGTTAACTGATAAATAAGAGTCATAGACTATTTTGAGTGGGTCTTTTCAACGAACTAATAGAATACTCCCACACTTTTACCAATAATGGGTTTGTAGTATTTTTTGTGTAAATAAAGTTCTTAAATAAAATCCTTTGGGTAAGGTTAAAATTTTTTTTCCATTAAGTCCAATGGCTTCGCATAAAATGTGAGAATGGGCCGCTTTAGGACGTATTTGTAAGTATATGCCTTGTCGAGCATTTATATGAGTTATTTGCCCTAAACTAATTATTTCAGCAAATTCTTCCCAATCTTGTCGTAATATTTTTTCTATTGAAGCTTCTGGTGACCAGAGTAAAGGATTTCCAATGATTCGATTAGCAATAGGGATTGAGGTATCACTTTCGATGGGTATCCATAATACACGCGCTAATTTTTTATAAACGTTAGAAGTATGCCAAGATTGTTCATACATTTGCATCATAGACACAGTACAAACATAAGTTGATTCTCTGGGTTTTCCATCCTTATCGATGGGAATAGTTTTTAATTCAATACCTAATTGTTGAAAATCAGGTTCTGCACGTGAGCCAGCGGTTGCTCCTAGTATTGTTTCAAGTAATTGTCCAATCCATCCTTTATCTCGATGTAAAGTTTCAGGTATTGTTTTAACCTGTTTTTTTGCAAGTTCACCAATAGTCAATCCCGCTATACTTTTAGCTCGCTCAAGTAATTCCTTTTCAGAACAAGGAGGCAATATTTTCATTTTTTCATTACCTATAGTTCCAAATTATTATTAATGATTGACCCATTTTGCTAAAAAAATGCCTATTTCGAATAATATGTATAATGGTATAGCAAATAAAATTTGTGATATAACATCGGGTGGCGAAAATATCATCGCAATAAAAAATGAAGCAACAAAAAAATAAGAGCGATTATTGGTTAATTTATCCAGGGTTATTATTTTAGTTGATGTGAGTAGAATAATAAATAAAGGTGTTTGAAATAGAAATCCAAAAATTAAAAATAATTGTAATGTTAAATCCAAATATTCACTTATATCTGGAGAAATAGAAATGCCAGTGGGTACGGTTTGAATTAAAAATTTAAAGAGTAAGGGGAAAATAATACAATAGGCAAATAAAACGCCTAAATAAAATAATAAGAGACTCAAGGGAAATGTCATTAAAAATAATTTTTTTTCATTTTTATATAAAGCAGGCGCCAAAAATTGCCATATTTGGTATAACAAAATAGGTATTGCAAAAAAAATGCTTAATAAAAAAAGTAATTTAAGAGGAATAGTCAAAGGCGACATTAAATTTGTGGCTATTAAATGACTACCTATAGGTAATTGTTTAATTAAAGGTAATGCTAATAGCTTATAGAAAAAATTTGAAAAGGGTAATAAGCTCAAAAAAATAATACTAATACTTAATAAGGATTTAATTAAGCGGTTACGTAATTCATTAAAATAATAAAAAAAATTTTTTTCAGAAAAAGAAAAATTACTCATTACTTGTTTTATTCATTTGCTCTTCGGTTGCTGCCTTAGCACGTTGAATATTTTCTTCTAAGGCTAATTTTTTTGTGTATTGCGCAAAGTCTTGTTTTAAAATTTCTCGCAGGGTATTGAAATGTCGTATTAATTTCCCTAATTGATGAATTGCATTAGGAATACGTTTGGGCCCTAAAACAATAATAGCAATAGAAGCCGTTAATAGTATTTCACCTAAACTAATCATTTATTATTTTTCATTTACTGCTTCAGTTGATTGTTTTTTTTCATCTGCATTTAATGCTTGGCGAAATCCCCGTAAAGCCATACCTAAATCTTCGCCAAAAGAGCGTAAGCGTTTTGTTCCAAAAACAAGAGCAGCAATAATAGTGGTTAAAACTAAGGTACTGGGTGAAATCATAACTCACTCCCTTTATTCAATTAATTAAATGGATAATTTATTCAGTAACAATCTGAATTTAATTTTAATCATTAAAATTATCGTTTTTATGGTGTTGGTAATAGTGTATCATTTGTTGCCAAAGCTTACCCGGTTTTCCATCGCCAATGCTGTGATTATCAATACGAATAACGGGTTGTATTTCTTTTGTAGAACTGGTTAACCATACTTCTTGGGCCATGAAAATTTCATTTTCGCTAATCGGCTGTTCTAAATATGGCATTCCATGAAATTTAGCTAAATCAAGAATATAATCACGGGTAACACCTCCTAAAATTTGAGAATTTAATGGAGGGGTAATAAGAATTCCTTCTTTTACTATAAATAAGTTACTTGCTGTCCCTTCGACGGCAAAACCATTATTAATGAGAATTGCTTCTGCTGCTCCAGCTTCTTTGGCTTTTTGATGTTGTAATACATTCGCTAATAAAGTAATCGCTTTAATATTACAGTTTTTCCAACGAATATCGGGTAAAGTAATAACTTTTATACCTTGATATTCTAAAGAACTATTATCAAGTGCTTTACTAAAAGCAAAAAAAGTGGGTGTTAAATCATCATTAAAGGCATGTTGTCGGGTTAAGGAGTAACCTCGCGTTATTTGTAAATAAATCGATTGATTACAATTTCCACCATTTCGTTTTATTAATTCATTACATATATGTTGCCATAATTCGCGATTTATGGCTTTTTCTAAATAAATTTCTCGTAAGCTATTTTCTAAGCGGGCAAAGTGAGCATTTAAACGAAATGGTTTACCTTGATAAACAGGAATAACTTCATAAGCCCCATCTCCAAATAAAAAGCCGCGATCCATAGCGGAAACGCGAGCTTTTTCTAAAGGTAAAAATTCATTATTTAAATAAGCAATAGTCATGAAAATAATTTTTTAATTTTTATGCTCATGGAATCAATTAATTGACGGAAAAAACCCCCTTTTTCATTATTTTCTAATGAAACTAATGGCTCAGTGGCGAGTTTTGTATTATTTAATGTAAAGTCTATTGCCCCTAAGGTTTGACCTTTTGTAATAGGTGCAATTAAAGGATTATTTATGCTAACCGTTATTTTTATATTAGGATATTGGCCTGGCATTGTGGTTAAATATACATCTTTTAATACGCCAACAGAAATTTCACGATTTTTTCCTTGCCAAATATGAACTTTTTGCAATGAAGAGCCAGCGGTATAAACTTTGTGGGTTTCAAAAAAACGAAATCCATAATTTAATAAGCGTTCGCTATCTTCTGCTCTCGCATTATCTGTTGGAGCACCCATCACAACAGCAATTAAACGAATACCGTTACGTTGACCTGAAGAAACTAAACAAAAACCAGCTACAACAATTACCCCAGAAGTTTCAATCCCTCATATTGCTAGTAAGGAAGATTTAACCATTCCCAACAGTGATACACCGACGGTTGATAAAAATAACGCATTATCTTCTACTAACAGCACCAGCAGTATTTGCAGTAGCGATATTAGC
Source organism: Legionellaceae bacterium (assembly GCA_965140885.1). GTDB lineage: Bacteria > Pseudomonadota > Gammaproteobacteria > CBCSKA01 > CBCSKA01 > CBCSKA01. The sequence continues at coordinate 15,893 of CBCSKA010000141.1, forward strand.
AGTATTAGCATGACAATGGCTACAAAGAATAATTCTCCTGGAGTTGATGTCGCCAGAGATCAAAACCTGTTCAGTAATAACACGTTAACCCCTAGTAGTGATGATAATACTGAAAGTAATGCTACTCATGTTAGAAGCGATACTTCTAATTCCTACAGTGGCAGTGATATTAGCGAAGATCTCACAACTCCGGTTAGTGAACAAGAAGGTAAAGATGAAACACATAGTTCAATAACTAAACATTTATCCAGTAACTCATTAAGTGCAGATTTTTCCTATAATGGGGGGTTTTTCTTTCATTCTGAGGGCAAACAAACAAATTTAACTGCATTACCCAATAGTAATCCAAATAATGACCCAGAATCCCATACTATTAATATTTAGTAGTTGTCCGACAGATGAAATAGCTAAAAAACTAGCACATCAAT
>CBCSKA010000141.1:16330-16669 GCA_965140885.1 Legionellaceae bacterium
CCCATTATACATAAACCATTTTTGTGAATACCATTTATAATCTTCAGGAAAATTTAATGCTAATGCTCGACCTAAAATAGCCATATCAAGAGGCGTAGTGTAATGATTCAGATCAGGTAAACCTGTGCTATCAGTAAAATGGGTATTTTTCATGCCTAATAATAAAGCTTGTTGATTCATTAAACTGGCAAAAGCATCTTCACTTCCTGCAACATGTTCCGCCATAGCAATACACGCATCATTTCCTGAATCAACAATAATGCCTTGCATTAAATCTCGTACAGCATCACTATCACCGACTTTAACAAACATTTTTGAACCGCCGGTTCGCCAGGATTT
>CBCSKA010000142.1:0-12434 GCA_965140885.1 Legionellaceae bacterium
GATGGCGCGAGTGAATGCTGGCGACAAACCGCGAATGCGGTGCGTCAGTAAGAATGTACTTAATTAGTGCAATTAATCTAAGTGTTTTTTTAAGGTTGACGCGACAACTTTCTTGACAAATACCGGCTCAAAGGCATAGACTTCCCAGTGAGGTTCCTGAAAAAAGTCTTCAAAAATGAAAACGGCTCAACAGGTATTCTCTATCTTGTTTCCAATGACATGCTAAGTATTTCATAAAATCATCGACACAACAGTATAATTCCTCTAAATTCATTTTGAACTCTCCTATCTTCTCATTGTCTTTTGCTTTGCAGCTTTATGAGATCATAGTGAGAGTTCTTTTGCAAGTTCTTAAGCAAAACTCAGGTTAATTAGAAAAGAGGCATAAAAATCTTTTTTATCCTCTTGTAACGCTTAAGAAAATTTAATTTCTTAAGCGATAGGTTTTCTATTGAATAATAGCTGATTAATTTTTGTATGGCTTTTATTTATATGAAGTTTTTTTTAAATGAATTAATAAGAGTGAAATTGCTGCGGGGGTTATTCCTGGAATGCGAGCCGCCATACCTACTGTCGTTGGTTTTACCATCATTAATTTTTGACGAACTTCAGTTGATAGTCCCGAAATATCTTCATAATTTACTGTTTCTGGTATTGTCGTTTCTTCATGCCGACGATGTTTTTCAATTTCATTTTGTTGCCGCTCAATATAACCAGCATATTTAGCTTGTATTTCAACTTGTTCTGCCGCTTGTTGATCAGAAATACCAGGTCCAATATCAGTTAAAGCCATTAACGAAGCATAATTAATTTCAGGTCGACGAAGAAAATCCATTAAGCAATATTCCCTGACTAAGGGTTTATTAATTAATGTTTCAATAGCTTGACCTTTGGGAGTATTAGGCTGTATCCACGTCGATAATAGACGTTGTTCTTCCATCATAATAGCTTCCCGCTTTTCATTAAACCGTTCCCAACGGGCATCATTAACTAAACCTAATTCACGACCTATTTCAGTTAAACGTATATCGGCATTATCTTCCCGTAAGGTTAATCGATATTCCGCTCTACTTGTAAACATTCGGTAAGGTTCAATTGTGCCTCGGGTAATTAAATCATCAATTAATACACCAATATAAGCTTCATCACGGCGTGGACTCCAAGCAGGTTTTCCTTGTGCGTATCTCGCCGCATTTAAACCCGCAATTAAACCTTGAGCTGCCGCTTCTTCATAACCTGTTGTTCCATTAATTTGTCCCGCAAAAAATAACCCTTGGATAGCTTTTGTTTCTAAGGAAGATTTTAAATCTCTGGGATCAAAAAAGTCATATTCAATGGCATAGCCTGGACGCAGAATATGGCAATTTTCTAATCCTTTAATGGAATGCACTAAAGCAACTTGTAAATCAAAGGGTAAGCTGGTTGAAATACCATTGGGATAACATTCATGTGTTGTTAAACCTTCCGGTTCTATAAAAATTTGATGTGAATTTTTATCAGCAAAACGCACAATTTTATCTTCTATAGAAGGGCAATAACGAGGACCAATACCTTCAATAACTCCCGCATAAAGTGGTGAACGATCAAGTCCACTACGGATAATATCATGGGTTTTTTCATTGGTATGAGTAATATAACAGGCTATTTGTTGTGGATGTTGTTCAGGTTTACCTAATAATGAAAATAAGGGAGTAGGTTTATCACCTTCTTGTCGCACTAATTGGCTAAAATCAATAGTACGACCATCAATCCGAGGAGGCGTTCCTGTTTTTAAACGTCCAACGCGCAAATTTAATTCCCGTAATTTTTGAGCCAGTGTACTTGCTGGAGGATCCCCTGCTCTACCACCTTCATAATGATTAAATCCAATATGTATTTTCCCTGCTAAAAAAGTTCCTGTCGTTAAAATAACGGTATGGGCTTTAAATTGAAGTCCCATTTGTGTCGATACTCCTTTGACACAATTTCCTTCGAGGATAATATCATCCACAGGTTGTTGAAAAATAGTCAAGTTGGGTTGATTTTCTAATGTTTGACGTATGGCATGTTTATATAAAATTCGATCCGCTTGCGCTCTTGTTGCACGAACAGCAGGTCCTTTACTTGCATTTAATATTCTAAATTGGATACCCGCTAAATCAGCAGCATGCGCCATAATTCCACCGAGGGCATCGATTTCTTTCACTAAATGTCCTTTCCCAATACCACCTATTGCGGGATTACAAGACATTTGGCCTAAGGTTTCAATATTATGGGTTAATAATAATGTTTTTGCATTCATGCGAGCAGCGGCTAATGCAGCTTCTGTTCCTGCATGCCCTCCACCAACAACAATGACATCATATAAAGTATTTAATTTCATAAGTTATTTCTTTGTATTTAAAATTTTCATTGATATAAAGTATTATTTCATTTTGTGTAAATTAAGTAGTTTACCGTTTATGATTAAAAGTGAAAATGCTTTTATTCTAAGTTGAATAAGTATTAAAAATATTTTTGTTAGGTAGTTAGCAATGCTTATATTCTATCAGAATAAAAAAATAGTAGATAAGTTTATGATTTTAGCTAAATAATTAAGCCATAAAGCAGGTATAACAGGGGGCACAGCAACGTGAGTGATAAAAAAGAAAAACAAGATTTTTCTTGGTATTACAAATTTTTGATAGGAATACTACGATTATTGATATATTTACCTTATCCTTTTTTAATAAAATTGGGAAAAGGAATAGGTATTTTAATTTACTATTTCAGTAAAAAAGCCCGAGCTATCACTTTTGTTAATATTCAACTTTGTTTTCCTGAATTAAGTTTGGCAGAACAGAAAAACTTAGTGATTCATAATTTTGAATCTCTTGGCATTTCTTTGATTGAAATGATTCTTGCTTGGTGGGGGAAAAAAGAAAAATTACAATCTTTACTACAAATCCAAGGTATGGAATATTTGGAAGAAGCTATAGCGAAAGGAAAAGGGGTTATACTTTGTAGTGCCCATTTTATGAGCCTAGAATTAGTGGGACGTTTACTTGCAAATAAACTTTCATTTGCTGTTGTTTATCGTCCACAAAAGAATGCTTATATGAATAAATTAGCCAGAGAATGTCGAGAGCGTATCTATGCAAAAATAATCTCGCGTGGAGATTTAAGAGGGATGCTGAAATATCTTAAAATGAATGGCATTGTTTGGTATACACCCGATATTGATGCAGGCTTACAAAATAGTGTTTTTGTTCCTTTTTTTAATATTGCTACCGCGACAATAACTGCGACTTCTCGTCTTATTGAACATAGTCAAGCAGAGATATTACCTACTTTTCTCTATCGGCGAGCGGATGGACAAGGTTATGATATTATTATTCATCCCCCGATAGAAAATTATCCATCGGGTAATATTGAAGAAGATGCAGCCAACGTCAATAAAATTATTGAAACTGCCATTCGCCAAGCGCCAGAACAATATCTTTGGCAATACAAACGATTTAAAACACGACCCAATGCGGAAGCTCGATTTTATGATTAACATTTTTATCAATAAAAGAGAATTTATATGAAAATCACGGAAACAAAATTACCGGGTGTTTTATTAATTGAACCACAAGCTTTTCAAGATAGTCGAGGATTCTTTTTTGAAAGTTATCATTATGAACGTTATCGACAATCCGGTATTTTATTGCCTTTTATACAAGATAATATCTCTCGTTCTACAAAAAATGTATTAAGAGGGTTGCATTTCCAATTACAACATACGCAAGGTAAATTAGTGGGAGTCACGAGAGGGGCAGTATACGATGTTGCGGTTGATGTGCGTTACGGTTCACCGACTTTTGGACAAAGTGTCGGTTATCTATTAGATGACCAAAAGCATTGTCAATTATATATACCACCAGGTTTTGCGCATGGGTTTTGTGTCTTATCAGAAGAAGTCGATTTTTATTACAAATGTACAGATATTTATCATCCACCTTCTGAAGTGGGTCTACTTTGGAATGATCCGGATTTAAAAATTGATTGGCCTGTTAAAGATCCTATTTTATCAGAAAAAGATCAACGTTATTTACCTCTCAAAGATTTAACACGGGAGCAATTACCGTCTTATGAATAAACCAACAATTTTAATTACCGGTGGTAATGGACAAGTGGCTTGGGATTTAAAACAAGAAATTCAGTCATGGGCAACGATCGCTTCATTTAGTAAAGAAGGATTAAATATTACTGAAGCAGAGTCTATTTTGAATGTCATTAAAAGAGAAAAACCTCTTTTATTAGTTAATACAGCCGCTTATACGGCTGTTGATAAGGCAGAACAAGAAATAGAACACGTTATGCAAGCCAATGCTCACGGCCCCAGTATCCTTGCTAAAATATGTGAACAATATAAAATTCCATTAATACATCTTTCAACAGATTATGTTTTTGACGGACAAAAAAAAGAAGCTTATCAAGAGGATGATGACGTTAATCCCATTAATGTTTATGGGGTTAGTAAATGGGAAGGGGAAGAAGAAATTCGAAAGTATTGTGAAAAACATTTGATTTTACGTGTGAGTGGTGTTTTTGGTTATCACGGGCATAATTTTGTTAAAACAATACTCACATTAGCTAAAGAACAAAAAGAATTAAAAGTGGTGGCTGATCAAATTACCTGTCCAACACCTTCTCAGGCAATTGCGAATACCGTAAGTATTTTGACTCAACAAATAGTTAATCAATTATCTATGGCGTGGGGAACTTATCATTATTGTAGTGAACCTCCCGTTTCTTGGTATCATTTTGCCCAAGCGATTAAACAATATGCCGAAGATAAAATTTCACTTAATGTTGAAACAATACATCCTATTTCTACAGAAGAATTTCCTCGTCCTGCGAAAAGACCCCTTTATTCTGTATTATCCAATCAAAAAATTAAACGTCAATTTAATATTGAAACACCCTCTTGGCAAAAAGGGATAGAGCAATTAATTGACTCATTATTATGACGATTTGAATAATCGCGCTTTATCACGTTGCCAATCACGTTCTTTGATACTCGCGCGTTTATCAAATTCTTTTTTCCCTTTGGCTAATCCAACTTCTAATTTAGCGCGACTATTTTTCCAATAAAGTGAAAGCGGGACTATCGTATAACCTTTACGCTCAACATGACCGATTAATTTATTTAATTGTGAGCGGTGCAAGAGTAATTTACGTAATCCGGTCGGATCAGGATGGATATGGGTAGAGGCTGTTTTTAAAGGAGTAATATGCGCATTAAAAAGCCAAGCTTCTCCATCTTTAATAATAATGTAACTTTCTGATAATTGAACGCGACCTTCGCGTAGGCTTTTCACTTCCCATCCGTTTAAGACTAAACCCGCTTCATATTTATCTTCAATAAAATAATCATGAAATGCACGTTTATTAACGCCAATCGTTTTATTTTGTGTAGAGGTTTTGTTTTTCACACGGTTTTCCTAATGTTTTGTGATTTTTCACTAAAGATTTTTTTTTCTTGTTCGTATTTGGAATTTCGAACAATGTTTGTTTAAAATGAAGTTCATCCCTTTCTGTATGACTTACGTTTTGCATAAAATTATCGTTTTTTGCCACAAGTGTTTTAAGTATATCATTCAAAATATTTTTCATAGTATGAAGTGATTTATCATTCATTTCTTGATCCATTTCAGATATGGGTAATACAGAATGAATGATATGTAATCGGAATCTTTTACAATAATATAAACTTTGTCCTTGTGTGATTAAATGTCCTATCAATTCTTTACGATTATTACAATAGGCAATGGCATCGATAATGTGATTAGGAGCGGCTTCATTTAAAAAATGTTTTAAAGATTCTCCATTATCTGATACATTATATCTCAAATAATCTCCTTGCACAGGGACAATAATACCTATAAATGTTGCTGTATCTGTATCAGTCATTGTTTCTGTCACAGTTTTTTTCTTTTCCTCTGTATCTTCTATCCAATCAGTGATCACGTATACTAGCGAATTTTCTTGCATTTTTTCCTCTTTGTTTTTTATTTTTTCGACAAGTTGTATGTAGGCTATTTTATAAATAAAGTCTTATTTTACATCAAGCATGAATTAATAATAGATGATATAAAAACTTACTGTTAACATTCACTGAAATTTAAAACGTTTTTTAATGGGTTTGTTAAGCTAGTTATCAAAAGCTTAAAATAAGTTTTTTGATTATTATCAATAACTGTATTCATTTAGCATTTCGAAAATAAAGCATATCATTCTATTTTTGACTTGATGTAGCTAGTCTAATATCTAAGCATAAAATGTTTATAGCTATTATCAGAAAATATCGGTTATGATGTTACCAATAAACAATTTTGGTTGAGTATTTTAATCCCTATGCGTATTATTTTTTTCTTAGGTTTTTTATTATTAAATGGTTGTGTAACCCATATTGCTTCCCCGACAAAGATCTATTCGTGGAAACATCGATTATCCCTTTTATCTCACTTATCGCATTGGCATTTGCAAGGAGCCGTGGCTTTACGTACAGTACATAAAGCATGGTCTGTTTCTTTTGTTTGGCAACAACAATCACCTAATTATACCTTGCATTTATTTGGGCCATTAGGGCTACAGCAGATGGAATTAATAGGTTCTTCTTCACAAGTTGCGTTATCCACGTCTTCAAAACCAATGCTAGTAGCAAAAAATGCGGATGAATTATTATATCGGGAATTAGGTTGGCATTTACCTGTTAATCAATTACTTTATTGGATAAAAGGAATACCTGTTCCGAATAAAAGAGCTATTTGTCAGTGGGATACCTTACATCGCCTAAGCAATTTAAAACAAGATCATTGGGAAATTAAGTATAATGAATACACCAATATACAAGGTATGGATTTGCCCATAAAACTTATCCTTATTAATCCTCAATATCAACTTCAGGTAAAATTAATTATACGGCAATGGCAACTTTAATTTGTCCTTCTCCTGCTAAATTAAATCTTTTTTTGCGTATTATTGGTCAGCGTGAAGATAGTTATCATTTATTGCAAACGATATTTCAATTTATTGATTTTAGCGACACACTTATTTTTAAAAAACAAGTTAATTCAATATTAGAAATAAAAGGTAATATAAATAATGTCGCCTTGGAAGATAATCTTATTTATAAAGCAGCCGTTTTATTAAAAGATTTTACGCAAACTCGTCAAGGCGTTAGCATTGAGTTTCATAAAAAAATCCCTTTAGGAGGAGGTTTAGGTGGGGGTAGTTCAAATGCAGCTACCGTATTATTAGCATTAAATAAATTATGGGAACTTGATTTAAGCTTAGATGAATTAGCACAAATAGGTTTAACTTTAGGTGCTGATGTTCCCGTTTTTATTCACGGAAACGCTGCTTGGGCGGAAGGTATCGGGGAAAAATTATTTGATATTTCCTTACCAGAACCCTGGTATATTGTTATTATTCCACCTTGTCATGTATCAACAATGAAAATTTTTTCAAATTCGCAATTGACACGAGACGCAACTCCTTGCACAATACGGGTCTTCAACGAGGAAACCAGTTATAATGATTGTGAGCCACTCGTGAGAAAATTGTATCCTCAAATTGATACAGCGTTAAATTGGTTAAACCAATATACGAAAGCAATATTGACGGGTACAGGTGCTTGTATTTTTGGGCATTTCACAGAGTTGGAAAAAGCGAAGTGTGTATTGAATAAAATACCTGCCGGTTTTGCGGGCTTTATTGCAAAAGGCATTAATTCTTCGCCATTACATCATATACTTGGTTATCGATAAGCACTATTGGGGTGTCGCCAAGCGGTAAGGCACGGGGTTTTGATCCCCGCATACCTAGGTTCGAATCCTAGCACCCCAGCCATTTTAATTCGTTTTTGAGGTATTTTCCGTGTCCGAAATGATGCTTTTTACCGGAAACGCAAACCCAGAACTTGCACAAAAAATTGCCTCAAATCTTAATATTCCCCTTGGGAAGGCGATTATTAGCCGTTTTAGTGATGGTGAAATCCGTGTAGAAATTCTTGAAAATGTTCGTGGTAAGCATGCTTTTATTATTCAGCCTACTTGCGCACCAACGAATGATAATTTAATGGAATTAATTATTACGGCAGATGCCCTTTATCGATCATCCGCAAATTTAATTACTGCTGTTGTTCCCTATTTTGGCTATGGCCGACAAGATAAACGTGTACGTTCAGCTCGCGTACCTATCACAGCAAAAGTCATTGCAGATATGATGTCAGCGGTACATATTAATCGTGTTATTACTGTGGATTTGCATGCCGATCAAATTCAAGGGTTTTTTGATATACCTGTTGATAATGTTTATGGTTCTCCACTTTTAGTACAAGACATCAAAACAAAAAACTTTAAAAATTTAATGATAGTTTCTCCTGATGTAGGGGGAGTTATGCGCGCGCGGGCCGTCGCTAAACGCTTAGATATTGATTTAGCGATTATTGATAAGCGCCGTTTACAACCTAATGAATCCGAAGTGATGAATGTTATTGGTGATATTATTGGTCGAGATTGTATTCTTATCGATGATATTGTGGATACGGCAGGAACACTTTGTAATGCGGCAGGGGCATTACTAGAAAGAGGTGCTAATTCTGTAACTGCTTATTGTATACATCCTGTTTTTTCTGGAAATGCATTGGAAAATATTACCCGATCCTGTTTAAAAGAAATTGTGGTTACAGATACAGTCCCTCTTTCATCTTCGGCTCTGGCTTGTAAAAAAATTCGTCAAATTAGTTTAGGATCCATGTTGGGTGAAACTATTAAACGTGTTAATCATGAAGAATCCATTAGCTCTATGTTTTTTGAAAGTTCATAAATATGTCAAAACCAATTAATTTTAAAAAACAGCAAATCAGAAAAAGTGTATGGCTACTTTTTCTGATTGCGTTAGGCATGTTTGGTTTCGGTTTTGCATTAGTCCCCCTTTATAGTGTCATTTGTGAAGTAACAGGATTAAATGGAAAAATTCAAGGTGTTGCTACAGTCAATAATGATGATTCGATTGATAAAAGTCGTACAGTAACACTTCAGCTTGTTGCGAATATCAATGCAAATTTGCCCTGGGATTTTTATCCTTTACAAAAAGTGATTAAAGTACATCCCGGTGAACAAGCCCATTTCGCTTATTATGCAAAAAATAAATCATTTCATACCATGACAGTACAAGCCGTACCCAGTGTTGCCCCAGGCTTAGCCGCTCAGTATATTCGTAAAACAGAATGCTTTTGTTTTACGCGCCAAACTTTTAAAGCAGGTGAAAGTCAGGAAATGCCTGTACTTTTTCATCTTGATAAAGAGTTGCCAAAAAATATTAGTACGTTAACATTATCATATACCCTTTTTGACGCAGAGAAATTTACGAATCGTCCCACTAAAGAAGCAGGGCAAATTCGTTAGGAGAATAGCATGGCAAATTCAAATCAGCATGGAATGTATTATTTACCTAATCCAAGCCATTGGCCTATCTTAGGTAGTATCGCTCTTTTTTGCTTATTATTAGGTGCAGGAAATTGGCTACATCATAAAGCCATAGGCCCTTATTTATGCATTAGTGGCTTATTATTGCTTTGTTATATAATATTTGGTTGGTTTGGCACAGTGGTTAAAGAGAATCAAAAAGGTTTATATAACCATCAAGTTGATCGTTCTTTTCGCTGGAGTATGGCATGGTTTATTTTTTCTGAAGTCATGTTTTTTGCTTCTTTCTTTTTTGCCTTATTATATGTGCGTGTATGGACTATACCTTGGTTAGGCGGGAATAATGGTTATGAAACAACATGGTATTTATTATGGCCAAATTTTAAAGCAGCATGGCCTTTATTTCATAATCCAAACTCTAGTGCATTTTCAGGCCCTACTCAAGTCATGAATGCTTGGGGTATTCCTGCAATTAATACCTTAATTCTTTTAACCAGTGGTTTAACTATCACATTAGCGCATTTTAGTTTGCTTAAAAATAAGCGTACTTCCTTAATTATTTGGTTAGGTTTAACCGTAGTTTTAGGTTTTTTATTTTTAGGATGCCAAGCCCATGAATATCATGAAGCCTATACAGAAATGGGTGTTAAATTAAATGGTGGCATTTATAGTACCTTATTTTATATGTTGACGGGTTTTCATGGATTACATGTAACGATTGGAACGATTACTTTATTAGTTATGTTAATCCGTGCGATTAAAGGTCATTTCACACCAGAAAACCATTTTGGTTTTGAAGCCGCTGCTTGGTATTGGCATTTTGTTGATGTTGTTTGGTTATTCTTATTTGTATTTGTTTATTGGTTATAAAAAACACGATTGAATAGATAAGGATCAATATGAAAAAATATTATTTCGCTTTCATTACACTACTTTTGATAACCTTTTCCTCAATATCATTAAGTTATGCTGAAAACCAAAATAAAGAAGTTTTAATTGCAGCAGATAAAATAGTGCTTAATTTAAGTAAATCTTTAAAAGCTTTGTCTGAAAAAACGAATATACCCATTGTTTTCCCCACGGTTTTACCCATGGATGATGAAGTAAAGCAATATTATGTAAATACGGATGTCGCAGAAAAACCCATAGACTATGATTTTATGATTTCTATTTCTGCTATTCCAGATTGTAATGGTGCCCCTGTCTGTAATTTAGGTTATCTTTTTGCGAAAAAAAAAGGAAAACCTCATTGGGTTAAAAATAGTATTGCAGAAACACATAAAGTTAATTTAGTGAATAAGGTAACGGGTTATTTTACACCGGCTTATTCTGGTGGAGGATTTTTTCCACCCACCTTAGAATGGAAAGATAACGATATATTATATAATTTATCTTGGGGTATTGCCCCAAAACAAGCTGAATTAACATTGATTGAAATGGCAAATTCAGCGATTAAAAACCAAAACAAAAAATAAATATTATTCAATTTATCATGCTGTTCTTGATTTTATTTAGAGCAGCATGAAACATGAAAATAAGTTTTATCTTCTAGCCGCATAGCGGTTAAGCTTTCACCCCAAACACAACCAGAATCTAGCGCAAATACTTGAGGTTCATTGACTTTTCTATTTAATGCAGCCCAATGTCCAAAAATGATATTCGTTTCTTGCGTTTTGCGATGGGGGAATTTAAACCAAGGTATTAAACCAGGAGGAGTATTTTCTATCCCTGTTTTAGTGTGTAATTCTAATTCTCCTTGTAAAGTGCAAAAGCGCATACGAGTAAAACTGTTAACAATAAAACGATATCGTTCCCATCCAGTTAAATTTTGATGCCAATCAATAGGGGTATTTCCATATTGATTGGCCAAAAAATCTTTGTAATTAGGGCTTTGTAATAATTGCGCAAGTTCATGGGCATAATTTTTAGCTTCTTCTAATGTCCATAGTGGAAAAATTCCAGCGTGTGTCATTGCATAATTTAATTTCTCATCATGCCAGAGTAAAGGTTGATTACGTAGCCAAGTACAAAGTTCTTCTTTATCTGTAGCCATTAATACATCATCAAAGGTATCTTTTTCATGGGCAGGTAATACCCCATAAGCAACGGCGAGAAAATGCAAATCATGATTACCCAGTACAATATAAGGAGGTATTGGTAAATTTTTCAAAAATCTTAAAACTTTGAGTGAATGGGGTCCACGGTTAATTAAATCACCCGTAATCCAAAGTTGATCATGGGTGGGATTGAAATGAATTATTTTTAAAAGCTGTTCTAATGCATTAAAACAGCCTTGGATATCTCCAATCGCGTAATTTGCCATTAGTGTATTATATTTGGAATAGCAAGACTAAAAGCGGGGATTTCGGCAGTAAAGGTGTTACCATCATCCGCTAATAATTCATAATCTCCTGCCATACTGCCTACGGGGGTATTAAGTACCGCGCCACTGGCATATTCAAAAATTTCGCCTGGCTTTAAATAAGGTTGTTCACCAATCACCCCCCCAATCCCTCTTATTTCTTGCACCGTTCCTTGGGCATCCGTTATTGTCCAATGCCGACTTATTAATTTAACGCCTACCGTACCTAAATTATGTATCCGAATTTGATAAATAAAAACATAATATTGATTAGACGGATCGGATTGTTCCTTGGCATAAGTTGTTTGTACTTTGATATCAATATAATAAGATTTTTTTTCAGTCATCACTTGTCTATAAACTCATTAAATATTCGATTATGTAAAAATTTACAACTTTTTTCTCATGATCTGTCTGTCACAAAATTAAGTTTTTGTTTTCACCGATGATATAGGTTTTGTGCTTACTTCCATTTTCAAACTCCCTGTCTCTATAATTTTGGGTACTATTAAATGAAAATTGTTATTCATAGGAATTTTATTCAATTCCTGATTATTTAGAAATAAATAGGGATTCATTATAATGCCTTGCTGAAGTTTATTATAGGTAGCGTTAGGATTATAATAAGTTTGGAT
>CBCSKA010000142.1:12444-14927 GCA_965140885.1 Legionellaceae bacterium
TTAATGCAAGATCCAATTGCATAAATTGCTTATACAGAGTTCGCCAATTTCCATAGTTAGGATTTTGTCGACAAAATTCTTGTATTAAATTGATATTGATAAAAAATCCTTCTTTTAATCGTTGAATACTGGCGTTAGGATTATTGGCCCAGCTTTGTGATTGAATTTTTGTTTTAAGCCAATTTAAAAAAGCTTCTCCCATTGTAAGCGTGGGAGAAATTGTAGTGGCTATGGTTCCAGCAATATAAGCAGAAGTCGCTGCTGTTGCAATGGTAAAGCCAGAAGTACCACTTACTTGCGTTGGTTGAAAAAAACTTTTTGTCGACGCATTATGATTTTGATTAGTGGATTTTTCGGGTAAATCCGTAGTTAACGAAGTTACTATTTTTTCTTCCGGTTTTTGTTTTTCGTGATTATTTTCTTGTGGTGAAAAATCTTTATTGAATTCATTAAAGTAATGGGCAATTGTTTGAGCTTGTGCTAAAGGAATAATGGTGAGTATATGTCCCCCTCCAGAAAAATCTTCATTCAATAATGCAAGCCATGCTTCTAAGATTTCAGGTTGGCTAGCAATCCAGTCAAAGCCTGTATAATAAGCATTGAGTGTTTTAATTTTAAGACCAAAGCGTGACAATAATTGTTGTGCAAGTAAAGGTGTGTAAAAGGTTTTTAAACGATCTAAATTTTCTTGCCTAAATTCGTATTTGTAATATTTGGCTTTATTTACCATCGTTCCAGTAGATGGTTGCCATTTTGTTAATTCATTACCTTTATTATCCAATAAAGTAATAATTTGTTTGGTCGCAATTTTACCAATATCCATTAATAATGAAGCGGTGAAAATAGCATATAGCCAAACTTCATGGAGTGGAGAATTATCTGTTTGCGAATTATTTGGAAATAAATAAGCATGGCATAAAGATAATGCTAAAGACGCGCGTTCTAAACCATGATCAAGTAAACCACCGGGATGGGAATAATAACTGAATGATGTTTCGGGTAATTGTTGTACAAATTCTGAGAAATGGTTTATTGCACCACGATAATAAGTTTCATAATTGATGGTCGGCAAATTAATTAATGATTTAATGTTGTTAAGGATTTCTTGACGTCTTGGATTAACTGATAAAAGTTGTTCAAAATTAAGTATAGGTGTAAATTCTGGACTAAGTTGAGAAAGCATTACGCTATTTTTTTTTGCAACTTTTCTTGAATCGTGAACCCCTTTAAACATAATTGCCTCATGTCAAAATAATTAAAAACATAATATCATAGGAGTTATTTAAAATATCACTTTTTCTTATTTATTCTTTAACAATAATAGTAGTTGATAATATGGTTAAATCAAAAATTATTTATCTTTGTCAAACGTGTGGAGCGCAAGCTTCAAAATGGTCTGGGCAGTGCAATGAATGTATGGCATGGAATACTTTAGTTGAAGAAGTCGTGATACCTAGGAAAAACCAACAGGATAGAAGAGGTTATGCTGCTGAAACTTCAAATAAAATTATGCGTTTATCCGATGTTCATTTAGAAGAAAAAACGCGCGTAAAGACAGGGTTAAGTGAATTTGATCGGGTTTTAGGTGGTGGTTTAGTCAGTGGTTCTGTTGTATTAGTCGGAGGGGATCCTGGCATAGGAAAATCAACAATTTTACTTCAAACACTTTGTTATTTAAGCCAAGAATATGATGGCTTATATATCACGGGTGAAGAATCTTTACAGCAAGTCACTTTACGTGCGCGACGTTTAGGATTACCAGAAGATAAATTAAAGTTATTTGCTGAAACTCAAGTAGAAAAAATTCTTACTGTTGCATCACAAGAAAAACCAAAGATAATGGTGATTGATTCTATCCAAACTATGTATACCGATGTATTATCTTCAGCGCCTGGAGCTATAGGCCAAGTTCGCGAAAGTGCAGCTCAATTAGTGCGGTATGCCAAACAAAGTGATACAGCTATATTTTTAGTGGGTCATGTTACAAAAGAAGGAAGTATAGCCGGCCCTCGTGTTTTAGAGCATATGGTGGATGCAGTCCTTTATTTTGAAGGGGAAAAAGATAGCCGTTTCCGCTTAATTCGTAGCGTTAAAAATCGTTTTGGTGCTGTAAATGAATTAGGTTTATTTGCTATGACAGATAGAGGATTACGTGAAGTTAATAATCCTTCGGCTATCTTTTTATCGCGATATGAAATACCGGTTTCTGGTAGTACTATTATGGCAACCTGGGAAGGTACACGTCCCATCTTAATAGAAATACAAGCATTAGTTGATAAAACTCATATAGCTAACCCTCGTCGGGTTACGGTAGGTCTTGATCAAAATCGTTTAGCCATGTTGTTAGCTGTTTTGCATAGGCATGGCGGTATTGCAACCTATGAACATGATGTATTTGTTAATGCGGTAGGTGGTGTTCGTGTAATGGAAACGGCGGCTGATTTACCTATTTTATTATCCGTGATTTCAAGTTTACGTAATAA
>CBCSKA010000142.1:15180-16256 GCA_965140885.1 Legionellaceae bacterium
AAGTGGACAAGAACGTTTGAAAGAAGCGATAAAATATGGTTTTAAGCGAGCGATTATTCCTTATGGGAATGCGCCAAAAATGAAAATAGAAGGGATAGATATTTATCCTGTTCGGTCTTTAAATGAAGTCTTACAAAATTTATAAAGTATTTTATTTATTTTGATATCATATAAAATATATAGCTTATTTAGTGATATAAAATATTTTTACCACTAGATATTGTGTTTCTTATCAGAAGAATAGATAATAACACTTTCTGATATCCTCAAAAGCTAGTATCAATATTAGCCACTATTTTTACAATTTTCGTATTTATTTCAAGGTTATATTCTGGGAAAAATGGATTCATTAATAATGGAATTTAGCTTTAATTAGGAGATGCTATGACACAATCAATAGAAATGACAACAAAATTCAATAGTAATTCACAAGAAGATAAACCTAGTCTGCTAGATACTTCTGTTATGTCTCCAGGAAAGTTACGTGTTATTCGGCGTAATGGCACAGTGACTGAATTTGAAGAAGATAAAATTTCAATTGCAATGAAAAAAGCTTTTTTAGCAGTTGAAGGGCAAAATGCAGCAGATTCTGCACGTATACATGAAATTGTTGCTAGATTAACCAATAACATCGTTACAAAATTTCATCGTCGCATGCCAGAAGGCGGAACTATTCATATTGAAGATATTCAAGATCAAGTTGAATTAGCTTTAATGCGTGAAGGAGCACCTGAAATTGCGCGTGCTTATATTCTTTATCGAGAAGATAGACGTAAAGCACGCGAAAAAGAACAAGTTGAATTACATAAGCAATTTTCCCAAGAAAAAGTAAAAAATGTTACTTTATTGGATGGTAGTCATGTACCGTTAGATTTATCAAGTTTAGTGAAATTAGTAAATGATGCTTTTATAGGTTTAACGGATGTAACCCCAGAAACTATTTTTAAATCGACTCTACGTAGCCTTTATGATGGCATCCCTGTGTTGGAAGTGAGTAAAGCCTTACAATTAACTACCCGTACTTTAATTGAAAAAGAGCCAGATTATACTTATGTTGCTGCACGTTTATTATTAGA
>CBCSKA010000143.1:0-16201 GCA_965140885.1 Legionellaceae bacterium
TGTATACCCCAAAACGGAACATCAACTTTGCATTGTCCACCAAATCAGAAATAGCCTAAAATACGTGTCCTATAAAGATAGGAAAAAGGTAGCTTCAGATTTAAAACCCATTTATACCGCCGCAACCGAAGAAGAAGCCCTTTTAGCGCTTGAAGTCTTTGAAGCGGCCTGGAATAAACAATATCCGCAAATCGCTAAATCGTGGTCTGCTAATTGGGTGAATTTGAATGTTTTTCTTCAATATCCTGAATCTATCCGTAAAGTGATTTACACCACCAATGCCGTAGAATCTCTCAATAGCCAATTACGTAAAGTCACTAATAATAAACGGGTTTTTCCTAATGATGAATCGGTATTTAAAATGTTTTTCTTGACTATTGATTATATTTCTCGAAAATGGACCATGCCTATGCGAGATTGGAATTTAGCTATGGCCCATTTTATGATTAAATTTGACGGTAGAATTTAAATGCCTAGAATGAAATTTACACAGTTCCTGGGAAAGTCCCTTTTAATCATAAAAAAGTGCCGATATTTTCCAATATTGGCCACGGCTATTTTGCTTTAAAATATTATATCCGTACCATTCGCCCTTACACGAACGCAATAGAAATAAGCTCGATGAGAATAACCGCTTATGAATGGCGCAGTAAATCAACCCTCAATCTTACTTTACAGGTAAAATCTATCCAAAATTAATACAAAATCTAAATTTTAAGGTTTTATTGTCAGTTTTATAACAAGTTGTGGGTGCCATAAAAGGAACAATTTTTTCAGTTAGTGACTGATTAAGTAGCGTATTACCCAAGTGAGCATTGTAATTAATTTTATTGAGGTAGAGTAGGTGATGAAAAGATTATGTTTTATTTTAGGTGACCAACTCAGCGAGTCGATTTCTTCACTTACTGCTATTGATAAAAAAAAAGATTTAGTTTTTCTTTGTGAAGTTAAGGAGGAGGCGACTTATGTTGCCCATCATCCTAAAAAAATTGCTTTTTTATTTTCTGCTATGCGCCATTTTGCTGCACATTTAAATGCACTTGGTTATCGCGTGCGGTACACAAAATATACCGATGAAGGCAATAGGGGTTCATTTGAGCAAGAGCTGAAACGAGTTATCGATGAAGAAAATTCCAGCGAGGTCCATGTCACTTTCCCAGGAGAATGGCGTGTGCTTCGGGCATTTGAGACATTAAAACAGGAACTAGCAGTTCCATTGATTTTACACGAAGACAGTCGCTTTTTATGTTCTGGAGATGAATTTAATCACTGGGCAAAAGGGAAAAAGCAGCTGCGTCTGGAATATTTTTATCGCATGATGCGTCAAAAATACAAAATTCTTGTTGATGCAAAAGGCAATCCTGTGGGTGGCTCGTGGAACTTTGATGCGCAAAATCGAAAAAATGCAAACCACATCGATACATTTCCCAATCGTTTGGCGCATCCTATAGATGAGGTGACTTCAGAAGTTCTAAGTTTGGTGGAAAAAGAATTTCCAAATCATTTTGGTCAATTGCAGCCGTTTCATTTTGCCGTGACACGGGAGCAGGCTCTTTGTGAAACCAACCATTTTATAGAAAATTGTTTAGTGTATTTTGGCGATTATCAAGATGCGATGCGCTCCAATGAAGTCAATTTATATCATTCCAGATTATCTTTTTATTTGAATTCAGGACTATTACTACCTTTGGAATTATGCCGTATGGCAGAAGAGACTTTTAAAAAGAAAATAGCGCCGTTAAATGCTGTGGAAGGATTTATTCGTCAAATATTAGGGTGGCGTGAGTATGTACGAGGCATTTATTGGCTTTTGATGCCTGAGTATGCCAGCAGAAATTATTTGAATGCATCGCGAACTTTACCTGGGTTATATTGGGGACAAGATACTCAAATGTTTTGCATGAAAGAGGTGGTACGGCAGACAAAAGTCGAAGCTTATTCTCATCACATACAACGCTTGATGATTACCGGTAATTTTTCCCTCTTGGCAGGCCTTAATCCTAAAGAAGTATGTGATTGGTATTTGGCTGTTTATGCTGATGCCTACGAATGGGTTGAATTACCAAACACCTTGGGGATGGCGCTGTATGCTGATGGAGGGGTAATGGCAAGTAAACCCTATGCTGCAAGTGGGAAATACATTCAAAAAATGAGCAATTTCTGCAAATCATGTGTTTATAATCCTGCTGATACAGTAGGCGAAAAGGGATGCCCATTTAACTCTCTCTACTGGAATTTTATAGCCCAACACCAAGACAAACTTGAAAGTAATCCCCGCCTTCATTATGCGTTCCTTAGCTGGAGCAAAATGGACCAAGAAAAGAAAAAAGCAATTCTTTCCAAGGCCGCTTTGGTGATTTCTGATATAGAAAGAGGCCTCGTTTAGAAGGTTCCATTTTGAATAACGATCTAGATAAGACGTTAATAAGCTCCTAAATTGGGTCTTTCCCATGAACTGGGTAAATTCTTCCTAGGAATTTAAATTCTACCCTCTGATTCAACGACGAGAAAGCTTACGTGAAAAAACCTGCTTAATTTTAGCCGCGACATCGGGTTTATATCGCTGTATCTTCTGATATAAATTCTTGTCTTTTTCGATCAGTTTTGCAAATTCTGTTAATTTTTGCTTTGTAAAAATATGCTCATAACTTTGGATTTTCATCGCTTTATTATGTGCTTCTGTTAGACTTTCCCAAGTATGGATGGCTTCAATTACCATGGGATCAATCTTTAATTTTGCTTGGTATTTTTTAGCCTTACCCAATTCTTCATTAATTACTTTTTCATTTTTTTCTTTAAAAAGTGCATAAATTGATTTTTCATATTGAGCAACAGAAACACCAAATCCTTTTTCACTTAAAGAATCAATAACGGTATGAATAACCTCAGCATCCCATTTTTTGTCTTGGCAAAGAATTATATCTAAATTACTACCTTCAAAAGGAAATTCTAATAAACTTTCTAATGAGCGAGCACAAAATACCGTTGCAGATGGAATGCTTTTAGCTAACGCTAAAGAAGATTCTAAATCAAAAGCGATCAATAACCGCCTATCGTTTGATAAGTTTCCTTGATGTATTGGGGTAACACAACCCGATTCATACCCTGCATAGCGTACAGGGATATCTAAATTCGCTTTTTCAGCTGTTTTTTCATCAATAAAATGAACTTGAATACCTTTTAATTCATGATTATTTCCTATAAATTCACCAATCAATGCGGGCATATACGTGTTCGTTTCTCGCTCCCAAAGGCCCGGGTGATAATGTAATCGTTTTTCAGGTAAATTATCAAAGCCACAGTGAACTTTTAAGTAGTGCTCTGCCAACGTATCTTTAATCGGTACTGATTCTACTAATATTTCATCCCACTCCGGCTTTCTAGGCTCTTTATTTTGAGTAGGAATAACCGCATTAATTTCTTTTCGTAGCGCTGAAATGGTTTTTTCCGCTGTTTTACTTTCTTTGACTAAAACGGTTTTTTCAAGTAACGATTGAACAGCAACAATCCCTTCTTGTTTTAAAACATCATTAAAATCTTTGTGATTTTGATGCATGGTTTGATAAACCGAAATACCTTGTTTGGCTAATTGTTTAGCTGCCGTTTCTAATTGTCGCTGTGAAGGCGTTTTATCAATCGTATTATTTTTAATGCCATCATTATCCGCACAAAATAAAACCGTGTGGGTTTCTTGGGTAATCGGCACTCGTTTGAAGTTTGCACACCCTAACGTTGCATAAATAGTCATTTCAGGTTTAGCGTGAGCCACACTTAAGGCAGTTTCAGGGCCTTCGGCTAAAGCGATAGTTTGATTATCTTTACCTTGATTCACAAGAACGCCTAAACGCCCTTTACTTAATAAACCATAGGTTAGTTTAGCCGACGTTAGCTCTTTGGCTTTATGGGCGGCTGCAGGTTCTAAATAAATGGCTTGTACGGCTTGAGTCATGCCTTTTTCATTTTTAGCAATCACTAATAAAGCAGGGTATTTTTTGCCCGTCTCAAAATGATAAAGCCCTGGATGGTATCTAAAGCTTTCGGGGATAGTTCCTGTAATAGCGCGATGTTCCCGTAAATAACGTTCAGCGATGGTGCCAGTAATAGAGCGAGATTCTTTTTCTAAGCGCTGTGCTTTTTGGATTTTAATACGCTCACCCAGGGTATATTCCGTTTCTTTTTCTAGCCTTCCGTAAGACATGGTTTCAATATGGGTCACGTTTGCTTTGGCAGAATGAAAGGCTTTTTGTAAACGGTTGGCTTCAACGGCTGTTAACCCATTTTCCATAAAGGCATAATGAAATCGTTCAAATTGCCGTTCGATGGATTTACGTAAATCTGCATATTCTTCTTGCCCTAATAACCAATCCGTTAGCGCAAAAAAGTGTGAATTATCATCATGAGTTTGCAATACACCATTAAGATGACTTAACGAATCATGATTTATGCTTATCCAATCAGCAGCTTGGGTTACCCGGGTCTCATGACGCTGGGCTTGTTGTGCTAATTTGGTTTCATCAAAGGCTAATAATTTATCAAGAACGGTTTCATTTTCCATCCCTTGATATAACCGAATAAAGTCTCGAAGCGCTAATTTTTCTTTTAAAGTGTGCGCATATTTATCGCGCTTAGCACCTAAACGATTGACGTTTTCTTGTGCGACTGTTTTATTTTTAAATTGCCCAACGGTTTTACCAAATCGTTTATTAATTTTGCGATACTGTTTCGCTAATCGTAATAATTGTTTTTCTTCTGGTAATAAGCTTGCAAATAATGCTTGCTGCTCAATGGGTTTCACATCGCGATAAACAGTTTTCCAATCAATCCCAGCATCCAATAAATGCCGATGGTGTTGGCGTCCATTATTGGCAATGGCTTTGGCAAGGGCGGCGCGCGCCATCACTGTAGATTTTTGTGGGTTTATCAACAGTAACTGATACTGATTAACCCTTTCTCGACACGCATGAATGGATGCTTGTTTTTCAATATCAGCAACAGCAATATTAAAAAAGGCTAAAGAAGTTTGGCAAAGAGGCGCATTCATTAAAATGCGACTTGCGTATTCATCGGCTTTTTCACTGGCGTCATTGGCTGCCACAAAAAGTACTTTCTTAGCTTCATCCGTATAATGCTCACGGTTAGGCGAGTTAAACGCGTCACGCCACTTAACACGCGCTTCTTTTTGAGCAACGGCGTATGCGTCAACTAACGCAAAATGCTGTTTTTCTTCTGGCGTTAATGTTTCAACAAAGCACGCTTTTTTGTATTCGTTGGCATCATGACGTATCGTGCGCCAAACATCTTTAACGACATCAGCGCTGGTTTGTTCAATTATTAAGCTGTGATCGACTTTAGGCTCTTCTAAAATAAGATGGGCTAAGTGTAGTTGTAATTTAAGATTATTTTCTTTTTTTGCTTTTAGATACTGAATAACATTATCACGTGCGTCATGTCGTGCAGCATGACTTTTAAGCGCATACCAACGTTCCTGAGCCTTAGCTTGTCTTTCAGGGCCGATGCTTGTAGAGGAAGATAAACCAATACCGTAAAAATCTAATCCCGCTTTATAAGACTCAATGTTATGGGTAATAAAAGAAGCGATAGCGTCACGCTCATTTATTAAGGTTTTTAATTTATTTTCAAAATAAGCCGTGTTAAAACCTTTTTGTTTAGCCTCAGTTAATACCTTGTATTGCTTACCTACTGCAATATGCTGTTTCCAATACTGCTCAACACGGTAAAAGTCTTGCCGTTCTTGGGGCGATAATTGAGATAATAACTGTCGTCTATCATGACCTTTGGCGTGCTGATAAACATCCGAAACAAAAACACCCGCCTGACGTAAATACGGGAAATAGGCTTTAGTGTTTTGCAGTAATTGGCTTGCTACTTTATCTCGAACAACAACACGCCCCTCTTCAAATGCTTTTTTATAGGCCAACACGGTTTGTCGATTCAGGTGCCGTTCACTTTGGGATACTAACTTATCAATATCGACTAAATGACGTTCTAAAGCAATTTCATAACGTGAGATATCTACATTTAGGGTATGCGCTACGCTATCGCGCTTAGCAATAAACGCTTGATAATCCCGATAAGCCGTTGTTGAGGCTAATACGTCAAATTCAGGGGTGCGATAATCAATGCGCTCAATCCCTAACGCAAATAATTGATGCTGCAACGCCTCAAATGATTTACCAACCGCCTTGTTAGCTTCAACGTATTCCACAACCCTGCCCGCATCAAAGCGGCGATTTTGAACTATTGCTTCTTCATGAAGTGCATGTACTTTTTCGTGATAGATAGCTTTGGCAAGTGGGTTTATCAAATGCCATCCTTTTAAGATATGCGCTTTAAATCGCCCCAGTAAGGATTCTTCCGGAATATTGCGACGCAGTCCAAACGCATACGGAAAATCAAGGACACTGTCTTTTTCTGCATACCGCATAAAGGCACGGAATAACGTATTTTTATTTGTATAAGTTTCTTTATCGGCATAAATATGCGCATCTAATCGATGTCGTGTTAAAGCAACATACACAAGATTTTTAAACCAACTATTACCGCCCGCATACACATAGGTCTTATCAACCGTCGCCCCTTGTGATTTATGTACAGAAAGCGCATATCCATGCGTAAAGTGATTATACGAAGAAACATCTATAGTCACGATTTTGCCTTCTTCACCCTTTGGTGCATCAAGGCGTACACTTACAAAGCAAGCATCGTCGAGTTGCGTAATGGCCGTAATTGTTCCTAAGGTTCCATTTTTAACCCCTAATCGCGTATCGTTCTTCAAAAAGAGTAAACGCTCGCCTTGACTAAAGTCTTTGATACCTTGACTCGTTTTGATACCAAAACCCGCATCCAATATTCCTTCCGAAAGCAAGTGTTGCCGCGCCAACTGATTAAGCGTAACAACATCTTGATTACGATGCGCTAAAATTAAGGTACTGATACGCTCTTGGCTAAAATCGTTATACCATTGATGAACTAATTGAGTCATCGCATCGATAGCTTTTTCAGCAAAATGTAAACGCTGATGCGTGTCATAAAGCGCTAACGCCTCTTTCGTGTTACCCTTCGCTAAAAGACTGCTAGCATCAATTTGCCAATCGACGGTTTGTCGATAAATACGTGTTAACTCTGCAAATCCAACTCGTTCCGCTAATGCTCGAAAGGCAGCACCAGGACCTATAGGTTGTAATTGCTCCGCATCACCCACTAACACGAATTTAGCGCAAGAAGCATTTACTTTTTCAACGATAGAAAGCATGGATTCACTGTCAACCATGCCGGCCTCATCAAGCACAACCACATCATTTTTAGATAATGATAATCGACCTGAATCAAGCGCTAATTTAAAACTTTCAATGGTACGACTTTGAATGCCAGAACCTTTTTCTAATCCTTCAGCCGCAATACCCGCTAACGCAATACCGTGAACCCGAAAACCTTCATTCTTCCAAATTTCATTGGCCGCGTTTAACGAAGTACTCTTACCCGTACCCGCTCGCCCTACGACAATTGAAATATCACTGCCCTGGGTTATATGTAAAATGGCTTTTTGTTGTTCATCACTTAATTGTCTATCAGAAGGTAGTAACACATTAATTTTTTGCAAGTACTTTTTAATCTTTGAGGGTTTAATCGAATGCGTTTTGGATTGCTTTAATTTATCAACGATAGCTTGTAATTTATTTTCAACCTCAAAAAAACTACGCGTGGTAAATCGCTCTTTCCCATCATCACCTGCCCCTAATGAAATGATTTCTGGGGATTGTTTAACCTGTAATAAGGCTTTTACTAATGCCTCAGCATTATCGGTGAAAGGAAGTAACTGGGCACTCAATTGCCGCTCAGTAAAAACACCTTCTTTCGCTTCAATCGTCGAAAATAGCGTAGCAATATCGTGTGTAGTTAAGATATTCTTTTCTTCACCCTCCGATAAAACAGTATCCTCAACATCGAAAGTTTCAACATCAAAAACAGGATGATACTGCCCTTTATCATTAGCGAATCGTCCCACTTCATGCGCAATCTGCTCTTGGGTAAACGTAGATGAAGAAATCGATAACTTATCAAAAACTACCGAAGGATTTTTTGCGATTTTAGCTAAATTAGTTTTATGAATATCGTGAAAGGCTTGTCGTCTTTCTGTTGGTATACCAGCCATTTCCATTTGGGTTATTTTCTTTCCCTGATGAATGGTAGGCACTAAATCAATACCTAAATCCTTGTAGCTTCGATGGTCAATACGAACATCAAACTGGTGTTTAGCTAAATGATAATTGGCAATCTCAGCCCACTCTCGTCGCCATTCCAAAATACACTCTTTTTTATTCCATTCCCGTACTTTTTTACCAAATCCTTCTTGCAAAATCTCACGCATCGATAACATTACATGCACATGGGGATTGCCTTTATCCCAATGAATAGACCAATCCGCTATCATGCCTTTATTAACAAAAGTCGATTGAACAAATTCACGAACGAGCATTTTATTTTGGTCAACATCTAATTCAATCGGAAGAGAAAACTCAACCTCTCTGGCTAATTGGGCATCAACACGTTTTTCAACTTTCTCAACGGCATTCCATAAGTTTTCTGTGGCTTTGGTAATCGAAATGTTTTCACCATAAATCATTTCTTGTAACCATTCAGGCGATAAATCAGGAAGTAAGATTTCGCTATAAACAACATCACCTTTATTACTGTAGTTATGTGTAATGCCTGTTGTTTCATCGAGCAATTTATTGGCGTGACGATATGCCGCAGCAGCAACCGCGTTTTGTCCTTTGCTTCGGGTAATAATTTTAGAATTGAAATGATAAATAGCCATTGGCCGAGTATAAACCATTTAAGCACACATTGCGATAGCAATGTATAAGTGCGCTATTAGAACAATTATGTCCTAATAGACTTTGGAGACTTTTTGGTTTTTGTTAGAGATTCTGGCGATGAATTCTGGTTTTGCTATTTCTTTTTTGCTATAGTGGCAATAAGTCGGTGCGCTACGCGCTTTTTATATAGAATTTAGCTTTAGAAATAAATAAAACAGAAGGAAGAAAAATGTCAGAAAAACCCACTATCCTTTCAAAGTTCAAAGAAAAGAGAGATAGCTTGTTAAAACAAGTAAAAGCCGCTCAAAAACGATTAGAAGAATTAGAAATGAAACGTAAAATGGAAATTGGGGAGCTTGCTATTCGTTGTGGGTTAGCCGATATAGATGATGATGTTTTAAAATCCGCTTTTGAAAAAATAGCCAAAGATTATGAGTAAAACAGCGTTAGAGTTAAAACACGCAAGACAAAAATTAGCGCGGGCAAAATTAGGTTTAGCCAGAGAGCGCTATAAAGTGAGACAAGTCGATACGAGACGAAAAATTGAGCTCGGCGGTTTAATTGTTAAAGCCAAATTAGACGAAGAATCATCTTCCGTTATTTTAGGATTATTGATGGAAGCCAAGGAAAAATTACACGATGTCAATGGCGAAAAGTTTAGACAACAATGGCAAATTAAAGGACAAAGGGAGTTTGAAAAGTCAAAAAACCACTGAATAAATTTATAAGTTTCCTGGGTTTGACTTATACACGAACTCCACAATTGCGCAGGCATTTTCTTGGATGCCTGCTTTGCAACTGTGGATTTATGCATAAGTCAGCGACAAAGCTGACTAAAATTATTTTTTTAAATTGTAAAAATTCTATTAGGAGTTTGATTCCAAATAATGAAAAAACATCTATTAGAAAATATAATACTTCTATTTTTCATTACTCTTTTCAATAAATAAATTTACAAACGTACCATTCAAATTCCTTATTATTTATTTCGGAGATATTTATGCTAAGCCAGACATCAGAGAGTTCTTCGTTACAAAAACAACTTCAATTGCACTGGGAAAGTGTCGTTAAAGAAAAAAACTTACACGATATTTTTTCCTATTGGCAGCCAGTGCAATTTAAAATTCCCGATAGCGAAAAAACACAAGAAGCTTATTGTTCCATTCAAGATTTTCTTTCAAAAAAAGAATCAGGCCGGGTATTATTAATTAGTGGTGAATCCGGCAGTGGCAAAAGCACGTTGGCTCGTTATTTAGTTAATAACCCTATAAATGGTTACGTACCGATTTATATTGAATTAACTTCATTAAAGGAAATTACGAAATCCAGCTTTAAGGAATGGATTGAAGCTTGCGCCAATACCAAAACAAGCGAAGAAGAGATAAAAAAAGTCCGTTGGTTATTGGTGCTAGATGGTTATGATGAACTTAGCCCGGAATTAAAAGAGAAAAATATTTATAAATTCGCTGAATTATGGCGTTATGATGTCACGGTGATTATCACCTCTCGTCCCAGTGCGATTCCTAACGATATTTCCTCAAGAAATACACAGTTTTCGCCTTGCAAACAACAAAAACACGAGCACGATTTGCCGGTACTGAATGCTAATTCTTTAATGCAATACGACATTGCGCCTTTTACCCACGAGATGCAAAAAGCCTATTTAGAAAAGTGCTGGGAAAACGTAATTGATAAAAACGTATTACTTAACATTTATGAGCAATTACCGGATTTGATGTTATTGGCGGAACGCCCGTTTATTTTGTGGTTGTTGTCAGAGGAATTGCCGGCTATCTTAAAAGAAAAAAAGACAACACAAGAAACACTTAATATTGAACAATTAAGAATAACACAACAAACCTTATATGATAGCTTCATCAAGCGTTGGTTAACTAAGCACTATGTGCGTTTAACCAAACACCATACCGAAGACATAACAGAAACAAGCTGGACATATGACGATTTTCTGGCTGATGCTAAAGCTTACATGAATCGATTAGCCTATACACTTTATCGTTTAGGAAAAACCCAATTTAAACAAGAAGATGATATTCAAGTAATCGATAAACCCCTTATTGGACAAACAAAAAAAGAAGTGAATGTCATAAAAAACTATGGCAGCGTACAATCAATTTTTAGTAGTAGTTCTACCGTAAGAAATACACCAAAACTTCAAGATACCTTAACTGAGTTAGGTCACCGAAATGGCTATTTTCAGCGAACGACAGAGTCGACAAAACGTCCCATTAAGCATTTAATCGCCGCATGCCCCTTAATTTCTTTTCGTGATGGTACGTATGAATTTCTCCACAAATCACTGTTAGAGCATTGTACGTTAGATAAATTATTAAATGGTCCTTCATTAAGTGCCACTATCGGATTAGGTTGTAATTTAAATGAAGTTTCCATTATTGATAATCATGACTTATTACAAGAAGCCGCAAAACGATTAAAGGATAACAAAGAATTACAAGATATTCTTTTTGAGGTTGTTCGAGGCTCTCGTCATGAGGCACAACTTGCAACAGCGGCGGCTAATGCCATTACGTTATTAAATGTGGTTGATTTTAATTTTAGCCGTAAAGATTTGCGGCGTATTCGTATTAAAGGCGCCAATTTATCACATGCGCTTTGCGCAAATGCCGATTTTACAGAAGCTGACTTGCGTGAAGTTAATTTTAGTCAGGCCTGCTTACAAGGCGCCAAATTTGACAGAGCGTGCTTAGATGACGCTCAAATGGGAGAACTCCCGTACATTGCTTTAAAGGGCCGCTGTTCATCGACTTGTTATTCGCCGGATGGAAAATGGTTGGCAGCAACTGAAGACGAAAATATTGTCCTTTATGAGGCAAAAACACAGCAACGTATTCGTGTCTTTGAAGGGCATATCAGCTATATTCGCAGCGTTGCCTTTTCCCCAAACGGGGCGTCACTCGCAAGCGGGAGCACTGACAAAACACTTCGTCTTTGGGATGCAAAAACAGGGAAGATGATAAAAATACTGGAAGGACATACGAACTGGGTTGAAAGCGTTTGTTTTTCACCAGACGGAAAGCTGATCGCAAGCGCAGGATATGACAACACCCTTCGTCTTTGGGATGTCAACACAGGACAAATTATAAAAACGATTGCGGGGCATAAGGGTATAGTTGATAGTGTTACCTTTTCCCCAGACGGATTATTAATAGCAAGCACAAGTCGGCATAACAATATTAAATTCTTTGATTTCAAAATCTGGGATACAAAAACAGGGTGGATGATAAGAACACTGGAAGGACATACGAGCGACATTAACAGCGTTTCCTTTTCCCCAAACGGCGCGTTACTCGCAAGCGGAAATGACGATAACACCCTTCGCCTCTGGGATGTAAAAACAGGGCAAACGATAAAAACGCTAACAGGGCATACTGACCATGTTCGCAGCGTTTCCTTTTCGCCAGACGGCGCGTTAATCGCAAGCGGAAGTTCTGATGAAACTCTTCGTCTCTGGGATGTCAGTACAGGGGAAATGATAAAAACATTGGTAGGGCATACGAACCAGGTTAACAATGTTGCTTTTTCGAAAGACGGCGCTTTAATCGCAAGTGGAAGTCACGATAAGACTCTTCGCCTCTGGGATGTCAACACAGGGAAAACGATAAAGATGCTGGAAGGACATGCAACATGGGGTTTTAGCGCTTCCTTTTCCCCAGGCGGCGCGTTAATCGCAAGTGAAAGTGACGATAAGACCCTTCGCCTATGGGATGCAAAAACAGGACAAACGATAAATATGCTGGAAGGACATACGAGCGACATTAACAGCGTTTCCTTTTCCCCAAACGGCGCGTTACTCGCAAGCGGAAATGACGATAACACCCTTCGCCTCTGGGATGTAAAAACAGGGCAAACGATAAAAACGCTAACAGGGCATACTGACCATGTTCGCAGCGTTTCCTTTTCGCCAGACGGCGCGTTAATCGCAAGCGGAAGTTCTGATGAAACTCTTCGTCTCTGGGATGTCAGTACAGGGGAAATGATAAAAACATTGGTAGGGCATACGAACCAGGTTAACAATGTTGCTTTTTCGAAAGACGGCGCTTTAATCGCAAGTGGAGGTGGCGATAAAACCCTTCGACTCTGGGATGTAAAAACAGGGCAAATGATAAAAACGCTAACAGGGCATACTAATTATGTTGGCAGCGTTTCCTTTTCGCCAGACGGCGCGTTAATCGCAAGTGGAGGTGGCGATAAAACCCTTCGCCTCTGGGATGCTAGTACAGGGGAAACGATAAAAACCCTGGAAGGGCATACGAACTCGATTATAAGCGTTTCCTTTTCGCCGGACGGCGCGTTAATCGCAAGCGCAAGCTTTGATAAAACCCTGCGCCTCTGGGATGCCAATACAAGAGATTGCGTATTAACGTTGCCGTTTCTTGATATAGTTTATAGCGTAGTTTGGAATCGCAATTCGCAGTTTGTTGTGGGCAGTGGAAAAACAATTTCACTTTGGTCCTTTGATAAAAAAACTAACAAAGCGACATTAGAATGGATAAAAGGCCCTCACGAGCTCATGCTGCAAGAATCAAGCATCCATGAGGCAACAGGCTTATTGACATTAAATGCTGCTAATCAACGCAATAAACCACAAAAAACATCCACGGCGTTATTGTTTGAACAGCGTGGCGCTATAGGTCAACTGTCGAGCTATTCATCTGAGGACGTATTAAAAGGTCGAAATGAACAATATGTGTATGAAAAACCTATTAAGCCGCTTCTATGGAAAAACAATAACTTTTTATTGACTCCAAATCACAGCTGTGTTGTGGCTATGCTTCGAAATAAACGCCAAGGCACCAATAATGAACATGTTTTTTTATTAATCGAATCGGTTGATAAGGAAAATGAAGACATGCCCGCCATTTACCGCTTTCGCCGGGCGGAGCTGTTTTTGGATGAAACGTTTTCGCATACCCAAATTTGTGGAGAAATTATAGCAGGCAAAAGCAAAATTACCTTTAATGAAAAATCGGTTTTTGATATTGAAATGCTCGTATCTGATTGTGAGTATGTCAGCTTTCTGATAACGCGTAAGCAAATGGAGGAATTAATGGGCGCTATAGAAAACGATACCAATAATCCGCCAGGGTATGTGTTAACCGGTAATGGCAGTCTACTTAACCAAGGTCTATCGTTTTTTAGCCAAGATAAGAAACGCCACAGTTGCTTAACCTGGTGTGAGGAAAAGCTTTGGAATATCAATATCGAAGCCATTAAAAAGCAAAAAAGCTGGCTAGATGGATTTATTGCCGTGTCGAGCCGACACTTACCACCAAGAGAAACGTTAAAGAAAATTGAAATAGAACCCACCAATTACAAATGTTCAATCATGTAACCCAAAAGGAGAAACACTAATGCCAAATAATAGTTTAATCAGTCAATACCATAGTATCGATAACACGTTATGGGCTTTATCATTAGTTCGAAAAAATAATACAGAACATGCATTTTTATTGTTAGAAGGAATTGATGAAACCAATAATGAATTCATTCAAGAAATTCATTTAACGTATAAAAGAGATACGCCAAATGTAAATACGCATGCCATCATTGCAGATAAACGAATTGACTACGATTATTTACGCTCTTATGCGCAAAATTGTCATGCATACACATGGAGCATTACCATTGCACAAGCAAATGCATTAATTGCATTAACAGCAATGGAAAAGGAGCGCGCTAAAAACAACGAATTAATTTATAACATCAAAGGTAATACTTCGACATCTGCCTCTATTGGAAAAAGCCTTGACAGCGTTGGATTGATGGCGAGCAAGCAATCTTCTGTTGAAAAAATAGAAGCACTTTGCAAAAACCATGGAAGCATTCTTTCTCGTGAAATTTTACGAGATTTGTTAGTTCAAGGCCATAATTGTTATTCTTGGGCGGATGCAATGGTTAAAGCAATTCAATTAACACCGCCCAAAGAAAATATGCTAATTCAATGTGTTATTCGAAACCCAATGGCAATTAAAGGAAAACAAGCGGGCGAAGAAATTGAAGAAACTAAATGTTTAATAATGTAACTTTTGATTAACATAAGGAAATTGATATGAAAGTAAATGTAATACAAAATCTCGTGTTTCAAGGTGGAAGTGTTCGTGGTTTGGCTTATTTGGGTGCTTTACAAGCGATGAATGAAAATGGTTTTGATTTTTCTTCCATAAAACGCGTAGCAGGAACATCAGCAGGCGCCATTAATGCGTTATTATTAAGCTTAGGTTATAGCATTGAAGAATTAGAAACTCACCTAAAAGCCATTGATTTTACGGATATATTAGATGGCCGGAGCGAATTTGTTCAAGGTCGGGTATTAAAAAGTGTTGATAAAATAAATGGCGGCAAAAATAGCTTTTTTGCCACACTTCCCGTGGCAACCGCATCACCTAGCTTATTAACGGAATTAAATACAGGTTATGGCGTATTCGATGGCCATTACTTCTTGGAATGGATACAGGAACGATTAAAAGAGCAAACCGGCGATGAGAATATTACTTTTGGCGAGCTTCACCAATTACATTTAAAAAATCCCGTAAAATTCAAAGAACTCTATGTTTATGGCGCAAACATTAGTTTAGGATTATCAGAGCAATTTTCTTGGGAAACAACACCAACGGTGACAGTTGCCAGTGCTGTGCGCATATCCATGTCAATTCCGTATGTGTTTAAATCTGCATATGCCATGAAGAAAAATCAATATGGAACAGTGTTACCTGATACAAAAGGTTATGTTTATGTGGATGGAGGCATCTTAAACAATTATCCTATAGCGGCTTTTGATAATACACGTTATCAAAATCTCGAAGGAAAAGAAGGAAAACCAATATTTAATACTGAAACGTTAGGGTTTCGCTTATTGGATGAAACCAATATAGACTTTTTTAAAAACAATAATGTTTACCCTAAAACCGAAGTAGGGAATTTATTGCAATTTAGTATGGCCGTATTTAATACGATTCAAAACAAAGAAAACAGCGACCATCATCTTTCTTCTGATAACCAACGGACAGTTTATATTGATACGGTTGGCGTGAATATGCTGGATTTTGGGTTAACTGAAATTCAGAAAAAAGCCTTAATCTCATCAGGCCATGAAGCAACGAAAGCCTTTTTAACAGGAACAACGCCTGATTATCAAAAGGTAAAAGAGTTGTTAAAAATGGAAATGCCAGCAGAAGAAAACAAACCTGCTGACATTGAGCCAACTAAGTGCATTATTTGTTAAATAACCTCAATTGCATATAAGCTCTAATTGTTTAGCAGCTGAAAATTCTGTCTTAGATAAATTCAATGATGGTTTTTTAGGTTGCAACGTATAAGCGATT
>CBCSKA010000144.1:0-16062 GCA_965140885.1 Legionellaceae bacterium
TGTCTTTTGCTTTGCAGCTTTATGAGATCATAGTGAGAGTTCTTTTGCAAGTTCTTAAGCAAAACTCAGGTTAATTATTCCGTTTGACTATTATATTCGCTATAATCCGCAAAAAATCAGCGGCTTCCCCAAAAAGAGCTAAGGCATCTATTGCTTGATTAAAAAGTTGTATCACTTGTTTTTTCGCTGTATTTAAACCTAATAAGGTGGGATAAGTCATTTTATTACGTGATATATCAGCACCTTGTTGTTTACCTAAAATTTCTGTGGGCATTTCTATATCTAAAATATCATCTTGGATTTGAAAAGCTAAACCTAAGCAATTTGCATAATGTAATAAATTATTTATAGCCGTTTTCGATATATTATTGGCAGCAAGTGCAACAAGATAAATACTTGCTTGAATTAAAGCCCCTGTTTTCAAACGATGTATTTTTTCTAATTCAGCTAAACTCACAATTTGCCCTGAAGCTAATAAATCTAATGATTGACCTCCTGTCATACCATTTATACCTGTAGCTTCTGTTAAGTGTTGAATCATTGCCAATTGTTGTTCGGGAGAGACAGAAATAAAATTTTCCCTTTTTGCCAAAATTTCAAATGCTAAAGTTTGTAAAGCATCGCCCGCTAAAATAGCGGTTGCTTCATCAAAAGCTTTATGACAAGTGGGTAACCCCCTACGTAAATCATCATCATCCATGGCGGGTAAATCATCATGTATCAATGAAAAAGTATGTATACATTCTATCGCGCAAGCAATACTATCAAGATCGGTCCAATTTACCTGTAACGCTTCTCCTGTTGCATAAACTAATAAGGGTCTTACCCGTTTTCCTCCATTTAAAATGGTATATCGCATAGCCATTAATAAACGTTCCGAAGTATTTATTTTGGGTAAAAATCTTTCTAATACCTCATTAAAACGTGTTTGATAAAATGTTATCTTTTCACTGGGATTCACACATCACCCTTCGCTATCATTTTGATAAGTTATAAATTCCGTTTTTCCATTTTTTTCCATCAATACCTGCACTTTTTGTTCTGCTTTTTGTAATGCAGTTTGGCAATTTCTCACTAAATTAATCCCTTTCTCAAAACTTTTTAATGATTCTTCTAATGTAAGTCCACCTTGTTCCATTTGTTCAACTAAAGTGGATAATTCCGCTAATGATGCTTCAAAATCAAATTCTTTCACTTTTTTCACAATTATCTCCCGTAACGATTTTTTTTCATTACTTCAACATTTTCACTGACTTTGTATATAAAAATAATTTCCTTTTAACATAAAACTTTACTAAAGATGTAGGTAAAATTACTTGTTATCTTCTTCTTTCATAGCTAGCGCGAGGGTATACAAAGTATTCTTTTTTTCGCCTGTAATTTGGGAAGTTAAATTCGTTGCTTGTTTAACGGGTAATTCCGCTAATAAAATTTTGAGTATACGTTCACTTTCACTAAAAGCAGAAAGGTTTTCCTTTTTTATACCTTGAATCAAAATAACAAATTCACCTTTTTGCTGTTGTTTATCGGCTATTAATCTTGCAATAATTTCTTCTAATGTCGCACTGTATATTGTTTCATACGTTTTTGTTAATTCACGAGCAATAGTTGCGTGGCGCGATAATGAAAAAACTACTGCCATATCTTGTAAAGTTTCAATAATGCGATGAGGCGCTTCATAAAAAACTAAGGTACGATTTTCATCTTGTAATAAATTTAAATATTGTTTACGCGTACTGGATTTTGCAGGTAAAAACCCTTCATAAGCAAAACGATCCGTGGGAAGTCCACTAGCGGAAAGCCCCGTTATTAATGCACAAGGTCCTGGAATAGGAATAACACGAATTTCTTCTGCTAAAGCTAATCTCACCATTTCATATCCGGGGTCACTAATCAATGGCGTACCTGCATCAGAAATTAAAGCAATATTTTTTCCTTCTTTTAATTGGCTTAATAATGCTTGGGCGCGTTGTTGTTCATTATGCGCATGAAATGAAATTAATGGTGTATTAATTTGATAATGTGAAAGTAAAATTTTACTGTGACGCGTATCTTCGGCGGCTATACAATCAACGTGTTTTAAAATATCTATTGCCCGAACAGTAATATCTTGAAGATTACCAATAGGCGTTGCAACAATATAAAGATGTCCTATTTTTTTCAAAATTCATAGCCTTTTATAAAATACTGATTATATATACCCTATTTAAAAAAACCGCCACTCATTAAGTGGCTTATTTATCTGTTTAAAAAAGGGTATTTCCATTATACTTATGCCTAACATTAAATAAAATAATTTATTCCCTATTATAAAAACATTAATGAAATACCACTGATTCTTCTATTCTGAGTGACTAGTTAAAAAACTTAAACTTATTGTGTTAGTTGAAATATATCAAACTAAAATTAGGTTATCGAATGAAACGAATGACTTTTATTTTTCTCTTATTTTCTTTTTTGGCTTTAGGTTTGAATGGCTGCATAGAATATACGCCACCCCCACCTATTAAAACATCCCATAAACATTTTTTACGTCAAAAAATAAATTATACACAAACTCAACATGCTGTTTTACTATTGCCATTAACGGGCAATTTGGCTTCGGCAGGTTCAGCGATCAAAGAAGGTTTTTTACTTGCACAACAGCAAACAGGGCATCCTATAAAAACGGATATTATTGATACGAATCAAATTAAACCTATTACTAAAGCGTACCAAGAAGCGTTAAGCAAAGGCGCTACTATTATTATTGGCCCTTTAGAAAAAGCAAATGTTGCATCATTAGCACAAAATTCTTTACCGGTAACGACTATTGCACTTAATCAAATCCCCAATACCAGTAACCTAAAACTTTATCAATTTGGTTTTTCCCCTCATGATGAAGCTTGTCAAGTAGCCATGCGCGCAGCACGTGATCATCACCATACAGCATTAATTATTGCACCCGTAGGAGAATGGGGGAATGGCGTTGTTAATGCCTTTGAAAAATGTTGGTCTCAATCTAATGGCAGTATTAAACACACGCTACGCTTTAAATTACAAGATAATTTAGCAGATAAATTAAGAGAAACATTAGGTATTTCAAAATACACGACATTTTCATCATTTAAAAAACAAGCACCCGTTGATATGGTTTTTTTAGCGGCTCCACCCGCAATTGGGCGTCAAGTTAATCCATTATTAAAATTCTATATTGATCGACATATCCCTGTTTATGCCACTTCCTTTATTTATACTGGAACAATCCACTTACACGAAGATCAAGATTTAAACGGTATTCTTTTTTGTGATATTCCCTGGGTATTATCTTCACAATCCATTGCCACACAATTGGAACAAAAAGATCGGCAAAATTTTATTGAAAATAATCGTCTTTATGCTTTAGGAATAGATGCTTATCGCTTAACACTACAAATAAAGGATTTAAAGGCTTCTTCAGGTGCTTATATACCAGGCGTAACCGGCGATTTATATATCTCATCTGGACAACGTATTTTAAGACAATTAACTTGGGCAAAATTTCAACAAGGAAAACCCCATATTATTCACAAATGAAAATAAATAAAATCATTGCTTTTTTAAATGGATTACGAGCCGAACAATTGGCTTGTTCTTATTTAAAAAAGCAAGGTTTGAAAGTTATCACGAAAAATTATCATTGTCGTATGGGTGAAATTGATTTAATTATGCGCCATGAACAATATCTTGTTTTTATAGAAGTGCGTTATCGTCATAACACAAAATATGGTACTGCTTCAGAAAGTGTAACATTACAAAAACAAAAAAAAATAATAAAAACGGCACAATATTACTTACTTAAAAATGGATTAACTGATAAAGTTCCTTGTCGTTTTGATATCATTGATATTTCAACATCCTTTCACATTACCTGGATTAAAGACGCTTTTTCTTATGAAAGTATTAGATAAAATTCAACAACAATTCGCTTTACACACCGAATCTTTCTTTACCTCAGCAGAATTATTACCTCGAGCCATTGAACATGCCAGCGATGTAATTTCCCAAATTTTATTAGCAGGTAATAAAATTATGACTTGTGGTAATGCAAGTGATGGTTTATTAGCGCAATATTTCGCCTCTGGTTTATTAAATCGGTTCAACAAAGAACGGCCCAATTTACCGGCTTTTTCATTAACGGCTGATAATACGACGCTTTCTTCTATTACTTGCCTTTATGGTTATGAACATATTTTTGCTAAACAAATACGAACCTTTGGGGAAGAAGGGGATGTATTATTTATTATTGCCTCTCAATATGCTAATAATCTTAAATTAGCTATTACGGCAGCACAAAATAAAAAAATGCGAGTAGTCTGCCTCTTAGGACAAAATCACATAGAATTAGTTACCCTATTACAGGAAGCAGATATTGCAATTATTGCCCCATGTGAAACAACCGAATTAATCGCTGAAATACATTTTCATGTCATACATACATTATTTGCGACACTAGATTATCAATTATTTGCGATAGAAACTTAAGTAGCAAAAGAAGAACCACAACCACACGTCGTTTTTGCATTGGGATTTGTAATAACAAATTGTGCACCATTAATATCTTCTCGATAATCCACGCTAGCCCCTATAACTAAGTTAGCACTCATTGAATCAATAATTAATTTAACAATTTGTAATGGTTCTTGATCGTTAAATTTTTTTTCAATCTCCCAATCATTTTCATTAATATTTTCATCAAATGTAAAATGATACTTAAAACCTGAACAGCCACCCCCTTCAATATAAAGACGTAAATTCAAATTATAATTACCTTCTTCATAAATTAATTCTCTGACTTTTTGAGCAGCGGCATCCGTAAAAATTAAAACATTGTTTGTTTGCATATAAACCTCATAACAAAACTTGCGATATAAAAAAACGTTAAGTATTAATTAATCAACGTTATAAATTTCTTCCAAACATTCATTAATATTAACGATTGTGCATTATTATTGGGATGTAAACCATCATCTTGAAATAATTCGGGTTTATCATCTATTCCTTCAAGTAAATTAGGTAATAATAAAACATGATTATTTTTTGCGACTTTGGAAAACAAGGTAAAGAATGTTTTGACGTAAGCTGTACCATAATTATCGGGTATTTGTATCCCAATTAATAATATTTTTGATGTTTGTTTTTTACTTATTTTTATCATTTTTTGTAAGTTTTTTTGTATTTGTACAGGCGGCAATCCCCTTAAACCATCATTTGCACCTAATTCAATAATAATGATATTTGGCTTATTTCGTTTAATTAAATCAGATAAGCGACTCAAGCCACCACCCGTTGTTTCACCGGCAATGCTTGCATTCACTATTCTATAGTGTTCACCTTTTACTTGTATTACTTTATTTTTAAAAAGACTAACCCAAGTCTTTGACATTTCTATTCCATAGCCAGAACTCAAACTATCGCCTATAATGAGTATAGTCTTAGCAGCAAATGCGCTTGATGATAAACAAATTGCGAAAAAAAGGATGATTAATCTCATGGAAAAAAAGCCTCCCGTTATAATTGCAGAGAATATCGTAAAAAAAATATCGACTCAATCTAAAAACATTATCTTATTACAAGATATCAATCTCAAAATTCATGCAAGTGAAACTGTTGCGATTTGTGGACCTTCTGGTGTTGGAAAATCAACTTTACTTGGAATTATAGCAAACTTAGATGAACCTAGCAGTGGAAAACTTCATATATTAAACCATGATGTTAGTACTTTATCAGAAAATGAACGTTCTAAACTTCGAGCCAATAATATTAGCTTTATCTTTCAAAGCTTTTATTTACTCCCTATGTTAACTGCTTTAGAAAATGTTATGTTACCCCTGGAAATTGTTGGAATTAAAAATGCAAAACAACAAGCAAGCAATATCTTAGAACGTGTTCAATTACAAGCCCGTTTATCGCATTACCCACATCAACTTTCTGGTGGGGAACAACAACGTGTTGCAATTGCAAGAGCTTACGTGACAAATCCTAAATTATTATTTGCAGATGAAATTACAGGAAGTCTCGATGAAGAAAATGGACAAATAATTACCGATTTATTATTTGAATTAAACCAAGATCACAATACGACACTCATTATAGTGACTCATGACAATAATTTGGCTTCAAAATGCCAACGGATTTTAACGTTAAAAAACGGAAGTTTACATGAAAGTTAATCAATTATTTCTCCTTGCTAATAAACTCTTATTCCGCAATTGGCGCTCCGGTGGATTAGGTCCAATTTTATTATTATGTACTATCATGATTTCATTATCATCCAGTTTATCGTGGTATAGTGATGGCATAAAAAAAGGGATTAACAATCAAGCGGCAGAACTCTATGGTGGTGATTATATCATAAAGAGTACGTCACCCCTTTCTCATTCATTACTAACACAAGCGGCTCATCATTTTTCTCGTACAGCTCAAATCATTTATATTAATAATGTTTTGGAAACCAAAAATCCGAATAATCCCTTTGAACCCATACAAATTAAAGCCGTCAGTAAAAATTATCCACTTTATGGAAAACTTCGTGTTAGTTCATTAATAAATCCGGAAAAAGCGGTTTTTATTACGTCATCACCCACACCCGGCACCGTTTGGATAGATGCTGAAGCAGTAAAAGGATGGCATTTATCGCTAGGAGATTCTATTACCATTGGCGTTAATTCATTCCGCATTAGCCGTTTATTATATCAAGAGCCTGATGATCAATTAAATCAATTTAAATTAGCGCCAAGAATTATCCTCTCAATAGAAGATTTACCCGCAACCAAAATACTCGGTAAACGAAGTAAAGCAGATTTTATTCTTTTAGCTGCAGGAAACAATGATTCTTATATTGCTAAATTAAAAACGCAATTAATGCCTAATCAAAGTATTATTTCTGCGCAAGAGGGACGACTTGATCTTAAATCAGGATTTGATCAATTAATTAATTACATAAAAATCGCTATTTTATCCATATTAGTTTTAGCGGGTAGTGTCGTGAATATAGGATTACAAGAATATAATTCACGTAATAATATTTTTATTGGGATATTACGTACTCTCGGATTAACCCAAAAAAATCTGAGTTTACTTTTGTTCTTCCAATTTTCTACTCTCATTTTAATCGCGGGATTAATCGGTTTACCTTGCGGTTACTTTATGCAAAAACTATGGTTAATCTTATTACAAGATTTAATACCAGAAGCATTACCAAATACGATTAATCCAACAAATTGGCTTCCTGGGTTAAAATCTATTGTATTTTGTGCCATTTTCTTATTCATTTATAGTATGCAACATTGGATACGCTTAAGTCGCGTCTCGCCCATGCGGGTCCTTAGAGATAATGGACAATACACAAACGGAATACCTTCATTATTTTACGTAATTAAATACACTTTATTATTTGCAATTTTTTATCTTTATACACTAGATATAAAATTAATTATCGGTGGCTTAGCCATTTTAGGAATACTAAGCTTATTAGTGAATATTATTTCTTACGGTATAGGTATAAGTTTAAAAAAAATACATTCTTATTTACCGCATACTTTACAAATTGTTGCATTAAATACAGCAAGAAATATTTTAAAACGGCGTATCCAAATATTATCTTTCACGCTAGTTTCATTTGTCGCGTGCCTAAGCTATTTTTCCTACGATAGTTTATTAAATAACTGGGAAAAACAAGTTCCTGTTAATACGCCTAATTATTTTTTATTTAATATTTCACCAAAACAAAGTGTCGAAATTAAAAAGTTTTTAACAAAACAACCTATTCCTATTATGCACGAATATCCTATTTTCCGAGGACGTTTAATTAAACATAATGGACAAGATATAAAAATTAATTTAACTAAAAAAAATATACATAGTAATGTATTAAATCGAGAAATTAATTTAACAACAACCAATACATTACCCCAAAATAACCATATGATTAATGGAAATTGGTGGACTTCAAAAGATACACATAGGAAAGATGTTTCAATTGAAGCAGGGTTAGCCACTTATTTAGGAATTAAAATGGGTGATAACTTAACATTTCAAATGGGAGATCAAGAACTCAATACAAAAGTAAAAAGTATTCGTACGGTTACTTGGAGTAATCTACAACCTAATTTTTATATGATTTTCCCTCAAGAATCACTCAATCAATATCCCTATAGTGTTTTAATGAGTATTCATTTAGCTAAAAAGCAAGAATTATTGCTAAAACATTTACGGGAACACTTTCCAGATATATCTATAATTTCAATTAATGATGTCGTGGAACAAGCAACAGGTTTTTTCAAAAAATTATCCTCTTTATCAGCTTGGATATTTTTATATGTTATAATAACAGGCATTATTGCGCAATATTTAATCTTATGGGCTACCCAGAAAGAACGGCAATTTGAAAATGCTTTACTTAAAGCCTTAGGCGTTACTAATAATACCCTGATCAAAATGGATTTACTGGAACACAGTATTTATGCCCTTTTAGCAAGTACTATAGGAATTTTCTTTTCCTACACAACATTAAAATTCGCATTAATTCACTTCTTGAATATTTCAATTCATTTTAATGTGTTTGCTATGTTAAACATTAGCCTTATATCACTCACCATAATTTTATTATCTGCTATAATTAATAACAAAAAAAACTTACAAGTAAGCCCGCTGAAATTATTAAGAGGGTAATAAAAAAATGGAATTTGTTTTTTATAAGGAAATATGTTTTTATGGATATATTATTTACAATTATGGTCACTTATTTCGTTAGTATTATTTTAGGATGGGGTGTACATTTACTTTTACACTGTAAAATTTTTGGATATCCCTTTTATAAATTTCATTTACTTGCCCACCATAGAAAAAAATTTATTGCTAACCCATTAGATTTAAATTTATA
The DNA here is from genome assembly GCA_965140885.1 of Legionellaceae bacterium. Taxonomy (GTDB): domain Bacteria; phylum Pseudomonadota; class Gammaproteobacteria; order CBCSKA01; family CBCSKA01; genus CBCSKA01. The sequence goes on from CBCSKA010000144.1 coordinate 8,903, forward strand.
TAATATAATTGAGCATTTAGTTTGGTTAACATTTTACGCTCTTTTTCTTTTAATATTTTATCTTATTTTACCACCCCTTCATTTTTGGGTTTCCTCTATCACGTTTACTTCGTATGCTATCGTTTTCTATATTTTTCATGATTTAATTCATTCAAAAGATAGTTTTTTAAATCAATATATTTGGTTCAAAAAAGTTAAATCAAGACATTTATTACATCATCGGTTTGCTGGAATTATTGAATTTAAAAAAAGCTTAAAGGAAGAATGTCCCAATATTTCTTTTGGTGGCCCTATTGGGGGTGTTTTATTAGATAAATTAATCAATGCCTATAGAATTAAATAATCAAGGAGGAATATATGTTTTTTAATCAAAAACTTTATCGTTTTATTAGTTTAACCGTTGGGATACTTTTTTTTATTTATGGGATCAATGATTTATTTCATATTAATCTATTACCAAAAGCAACTTCTTTACAAAAAGGAGAGCATTTTGTTAATGCAATTATGACAACAGGCTATCTTTATAGCTTCATGAAAATCGTAGAAATCATTATGGGAGCATTATTTATTTTTAATAAATTTATTCCTTTAGTTGTTATTAGTTTATTAACTCCTTATGTATTAAATTATTTCTTATTTGCTTTATTTTTAAATCAAACCGGTTTACCAATGGCAACGCTTGCATTAATAGGTAATATTTATTTCTTATTCTACTTTAAAGATAAATATAAACACATTTTAAACGCATGATAAGCATGATTATACTTTTCTAATACGTTTTTTAAATTTAAAAAAAGACTTCCCTAATAAGAAGTCTTTTAAAGATTAATCACCCTTAAACCCACAATTTTCTAACGTTAAATTTGTATACATATCTTCAAAATTAATGCTATAAACATTACGAAAATTATTCTTGATTCTTTCAACTTCATTAATATTTTTCTGAAAATCATTAATAAATTCACTTAATGGTTTTTTGGAGAAAAAACAAAAATCAAATGTATATATTATTTTATCCGTTACATTAAGTGCATTATAGGCTGCATCAACTTCCTTTAATTGTTTTTCTAAATTTTTTATATATTTTTCATATTCAGTTTTTAAACTAAAAAATTGGACTTCATTATGAGTAACTTTCTTAGAAAAACAATTAAATAAAGTAATTTGGTACTCAGCTTCTTCTGTTAATTCACTTACTGATGTAGAACTCATAAATTCTCCTTAATATGTTCGTCTTAATTATTTCCTGAATAAATAGTACTTAATATTGAATTTACCATGAAACATTAAAAGAATAATATATTCTATTGAAATTATTTAATGATAACGAATTGCTAAATCAATAAATTATACGCGAGTGCTTTACGAATATTTCTTATAGAAAGTGCTAATTCAAAACTTATAATTACAATAGTTCATATCTCTATAAAAAACTTACCCTAAATAATAAAATGAAAAAGATAGAATAATCGATAGTGTCGCCATTTTTGAGACCCCTTTTGGGACATCCAAGTCCCCAAAAGGGACAAAAATTGTCGACAAGTATGCCTGCGGCAGCCCTGGCCGTCCTGCGTACGCTCGTTATGACACGACTAGGTGTCATAACTTCACTTCCACAAATGACTTGTCGACCGTTTTGTGGGCCTTATATTTTGCCTTCGGCAAAACATCCGGCACTACGGTCTACCAGGGACTATCGGCCTCGCTCCTTCGTCGCTTCCTTGGCCGACAGCGAAGGTGTTGAAATTATCAAGGCATACCATAAAAAAAAATAATATCTGAATATAAGTAATTCATGCTGTCAATTCAAAATATCACTTATAAATAATAGGCCAGATAAAAGTTATTAGTTATTGATTTTTTTGTGGGTATAAAAAATTTTCATTAAATTTTTCAATGTTATGATGAGTATTTATTCCCTACGTTGTAACTTATTATTAATTAATAAATAAAAAATCTTTATAAAAAAATGAGTTTATAATGAAAGTATTATCAATAATAAAATTAATATACTTATCGTTATAAACTCATTAATGTAAATAATAGTATTTATTTATTTATTGCAAAATATTTTTTTTGAAACCTTTATCACACGGATTTTAAAAATCACTTATTAACCAATGAAATTTTACTCTCTATGTCTTTATGCTCTACTTCAAAAGTAAATATTTTTGCAATCGTTTTATCAAGTAAATTTAAAGAAAAAAAGCGACCCATAAAATTTGCTATTTTTGCTAATGCACCAAATTGATAAATCGCTTTTGGTTGTTTACTAACTAATATCTTTTGAATAAATTTAACCATTTCTTCTGGTAGTTTAGTAAATAAAGGATCATCATTTTTTGTGGCTAATAATAATTTTTTATAATTTTCTTGATACCGACTCGTATTAATAGGTATATATTTATTCGCTAACTTTATTGCATTACTACGTATATTCGTTTTAATTGGGCCAGATTCAATTAATATCACTTTTATTGGACTATTAATTGTTTTTAATTCTTGCCTTAACCCATGAGTAATGGCTTTCAATGCAAACTTTGATGCACTATATATACTGCGATAAGGAAAAACGACAGAACCTAACATAGAGCTAATATTTATTATAGTACCGCTATTATTTTCATGCATGGAAGGTAAAGTTAAACGCGTTATTTCATGCAAACCAAAAACATTGATATTGAATTGGTTACGAATAGTATCATAAGAAATATCTTCAAGTGCACCAGGTATAACAATCCCTGCATTATTAATTAAAATATCAATTTTATTATTTGTTATTAATAACGTTTTCTCAACACAAGAAGCAATTGATTCTTTATTTGTAAGATCTAAAGTTACACATTTAATGGTCGTATTTTGAAAAAGTATTTTATCTTCTTCTTTTAAAATCGTGGCTATTACTTGATACCCTTTTTTTGATAATCCAACAGCTAATTCATAGCCTAGCCCCGTATTACATCCTGTAATTAAAATATTCATTTTACATCCATCACTTAATAAAACTAATAGTTAAAATACGATTAAAATATAAAACTTAAAATGAAAAAGCTTAAAAATAGTAACAATTTTACTATGTATGACATTTTTATTTACATATACTTTATTTAGAAAACTTAATTACGTAATTACGTTAAAACTCTATTTTTTTAAAAGTATTTTTTAATTATTATTTCAATGTTTAATACAATTTATTGTAAACTATTTAATCACTTTCTTATCCATGAAAAGTTTATATAAACAATTTACATATACAGCTAATTAAGTATAGCAAACATTAAAAATAATAAAATTAATCACTAAAAATTGAATTATAAAATGGGGGGGTTGGTAGCAAGGCTTGTTACTCTATTTAAATTTATTCCATTAAAAATATTATTTTTTAATTTAAAAAAAGTGATGAATCTGCATTGTCTTACAAAAATAATTAACAAATTTTCTTTAAAACCATGAATTGATAAATATTAATCATTAATAAATAAAGTTAAAAGATCATTTAAAAATCGTTTTCCCAATTCTGTCGTTGAGAATTTTTCATTATCAATAATGAGCAAACCTTTTTGCTGTGCCTTTTGTAATTTTTCAATTAAAACATAACGTGGCATCCCACAGTTTTCTTCAAATAATTGAAAAGAAATCGGCTCAAATAAGCGCAAAGCATTTAACATAAATTCAAAAACAATTTGATCATGAATAATTAATTGTTCACCTGCAATAAAGGTTTTTTCAGCTTTCAAATAATCGTTAGGATGTTTCATCTTCCAAAAACGAGTCACTTTTTGTTGTTGGATATTAGTTAATTTGCTATGAGCGCCCGCACCAATGCCTAAATAATCACCAAATTTCCAATAATTAATATTATGCTGACAATTAAGACCCGTTTTTGCATAGGCAGATACTTCGTATTGGTGATAGCCTTCTGATTCTAATAATTCTTTTCCAGTAAAAAAGATAGCATCGATAGTTTCATCATGGGGTAAGGTCGGTGGTTTTTGATAAAACAACGTATTAGGCTCAAGTGTTAATTGATACCAAGAAATATGAGTAGGATTTAACTGCATCGCTGTTTGTAAATCAAAATAAGCATCCTCTTCCGTTTGTCCTGGTAAGCCAAACATTAAATCAAGATTAAATGTTTTAAAACCCGCTGCATGTGCTGCTTCCGCCGCGTGAATCGCAGCTGTTTGGTCATGTACCCGTCCCAATTGCTTCAATTTTGTATTTTGAAAACTTTGAACACCAATGGATAAACGATTAACTCCTGCCTCATAAAATCCACAAAACCGATTATAATCTGCCATCCCCGGATTCGCTTCTAAAGTAATTTCTACAATGGGTTCAAATGGAATACGTTTTTGTATTTCTTTTATTAACAATTGAATACTACCAGGGGAAAACAAACTGGGTGTTCCACCCCCTATAAAAATACTTTTTAGTATTCTATTTTCTATTTTGGGTAAATCTTGTTCCAAATCCGTAATTAATTGTTCAATATATTTTTTTTCTGGTAATTCTTGTTTCAATGTATGTGAATTGAAATCACAATAAGGACATTTACGAATACACCAAGGTATATGTATATAAAGTGATAAAGGAAGTGGTTTATTAAATTGGTACATATGGGTATAACCTTTTCAGCGAATAACACTTCAAAATGCTTATTTAATTCCCTTTGCCTTAAGAATCAGCTTTGTTTTTAATTCATGTAAATGTTCTTCCAAACCCACGGGATATTCATGAGGATTTAAAAAACGTAAAATAGCGCTATGAAATTGCTTCAATTGCTGAATTGTTTTATGACGAGATTCTTCTAGCGCAGGAATTGAATAAACTAATTTCCCTTTGCGAAATATAGGCACTAATAAATCTTTACTTTTTACTTTCTTCGGTAATTTTTTGCGTCGCGTACTATCGCTAGGGTCAATAATAAAGGCATCAGCCGCCAAGCCTAAATTTTCATCGTAAATAGCATCGGCAATAGCTCGCTTTTTATCAATAAATCGACGCACATTCAATACGCCTGGCGTCGTCACTTTAATCGCTTGCTCCGATAATTTAATTTTATAATTCCATGCTTGATTAGGTTTTCGCAATGCGCTTAATTTATATATTCCATTAAGTGCAGGCTGCTCAAATGCCGTAGCTAGTTTTGTTCCTACACCCCATACATTTATTCTTGCACCTTGTGCTTTTAAATCGGCAATAATATGCTCATCTAAATCATTGCTACCAACAATAACGGTATTGTGAAATCCGGCTTCATCTAATAACTTTCGCGCTTCAATACTCAAATAAGCTAAATCGCCGGAATCAAGACGTATTCCCATTAATTGATGTCCCTTTCTTTTCAAAATATTACCCATTTTTATGGCATGTTTTGTTCCTTCCAGGGAATTATAAGTATCAACAAGAAAAATACTTTGATTTGGTAGAGCATCAGCGTAGGCTTTAAATGACTCTAATTCAGTATCGAAAGACATAATCCAACTATGCGCATGAGTTCCGCGAACGGGGATATTGTATAATTTACCGGCTAATACATTTGACGTTGCCGCACATCCCCCTAAATAAGCAGCACGACTTGCGGTTATACCGCCATCAAATCCTTGGGCACGTCTTAAACCAAATTCTAATACAGGTTCTCCTTGCGCTGCATAACAAATGCGGGCAGCCCGTGTTGCAATTAAGGTTTGAAAATTAATAATATTAAGTAAGGTGGTTTCTAATAATTGGCATTGTAATAAAGGTCCCTTTACCCGCAATAAGGGTTCTTGGGGAAAAACAACGGTTCCTTCCTCTATAGCGTCTATATCAAAATCAAACTGTAAATTCTTTAAATAATTTAAAAATTCAGGATTAAATAAAGGTTGATTTTGACTATCATTTAAACTCGCTAAATAAACAATATCATCATCATCAAATGCCAAATCTTGCAAATATTCAATAGCTGTTGCTAAACCAGCACAAATGGAATAACCCCCTTTAAAAGGATTATTTCGAAAAAATAAATGAAAAACAGCTTCTTGTTCTGCAATGCCTTCTTTCCAATAACCATAAGCCATTGTTATTTGATAAAAATCGGTTAACAATGCTAATGAAGTTTTATAAACTGTTTTTAATATACTCACTTTTAATACCTAGCCTTGTTGCTTTAAAAAAATTCATATAAGTTATAAATAAATTCTGAAATAATTATGGTTGTTGCATTATGCAACTTCTATTAATTATTTTACAAAAATTTAATATTGCCGTTCAATAATAACGCCCACTTCTTTTGCATTAGGTATTGCACCAATTTTATTCACTTTTAATTTTATCCAAGATACTTTAAATTGTTCGTGTATATAATCGGCTACTTGTATCGCTAAAGTTTCTATTAATTTAAATGTATTGGTTGTAATAAATAAATGCAAACTTTCAGCAAGTGAAGCATAATTTAAAGTATCAGTAATATTATCGGTTTCTGCGGCTACATTTATTTCAGCCCCTATTTCAATATCTAAACTAATGAGTTGTGTAATAGCCTGTTCCCAAGCATAAATGCCAACTTTAGTTTTAATGCAAAAATCTTTTAAATAAATAATATCCATTCTTTCTCGCAGAAAAAAACCCGACTATGCGGGTTAAAAATAAATGACTTAAAAACATTTAAGATAAAATAACCTCAGTTGCATATAAGCCTTGAGAGAAAGTCCTCTGTGTGATCAAATATAAGTTACCAACAAATAAAATGATCATACAAAAGAGGGCTTATGGATAATTTAGTCGAGTTATATGTTCTTGTCGATGATTTTACGCAAGTTTTTTTTGCCAACAGTGTATCAGAAAATGTTAAGTACAGGAGAGCGGAAACGCCTAAAAGAATCCTGATTATGCGCTAGTGAAATTATGACACTAATCATTTTATTTCATCAATCGAATTATTGTACTTTCAAAAATTTTTATTTGAATTACGTTTGTTTACATTTAAAAGACGTATTTCCTCAATTAGTAAGTTATAGCCAATTTTGTAAGGCTTAAGAAAACAGTTTTAGCAGGGAAATTGCATGAAAAAGGCTAGCATTACTTTAAAATATATTCTCTAAGCAAAATTAAGAACTTTCAAAGATAAACAATAATGTGAGAAAGCTAAACATACAATAAAACAGGTTTTTAGTTTA
>CBCSKA010000145.1:0-3690 GCA_965140885.1 Legionellaceae bacterium
TCATCTTTTTCCTCTTAAGTTTATATAATAACTATATATAACCTAGAAGAAATTTACACACTTATTGGGACAGACCCTTGAGCTCTATTTGTGAGTTTCGAAAGAACTCTAATATTTGTAGAATTTTCTTTCATGAATATTATTCCTCTTATTTAACGTGAATAAAAAAGAAATGTGATAGTTTATTACTGCTTTATCACAATTTATAAAACACTTAATTCTTTGCTTATTTATAGGAAGTTCTGATAACACCTTAACTACATAGTAGTTTTAATTTAGTTATCAATTCATTGAAAATTTCTCATTTATTCTTTATTTTATTTATTATCTTATGGGTAATTAACTTCTCGGAAGTTATTACTAGGCAATCGAAATATAAAACGTGTGAAAAAATCATCTTCAATAATTATTTCATTTTTAGGTGATTTTTTTATCGTAGGTTTTTTCTTACGGGTTTTGGGAGGGTTATAGGTTTGACTTTCATCAAAAGGGACTTCATTTAAATTGTGATTTTTCACTAATTCATTCTTAAATACAGTAGTGGTAATTTGCATACTACACCCCTTTTATTTAATGTGTAACAAATGTAAGTTGTTACAACTTAAGCATTTTTTGTACCAGTTACCATTATTTATATTCTTTAACGGGTAAGTATCACATTTAGCATAATATTCGATGTGGTTTTTTTCTTTTTCTTGATTAACTTGCTTAATTTTAATCCAATTAATATCTAAAATGGGGGCGTCATAACCCAGTAACCCAAGCAATCGGCAAAATCCATGGTTTGTATTAGGTTGACACTACATCATTTAAACCTGACAAATTGCCAATAATAAGAGACAGAATCAGCGCCCTATTTCATTACAAGGCAATATCACTTCTTTTTGTGAAAGGATTCACGATGATTTGCAAACCCAGTATTGCATATACGCATCAAGGCTGCTTTATGTGGTTGATAAAAGTAATTAATCCCATTGGCCTTATTAATGCTGGGTGACTCAATTCAAATTGCCAATTTTCCATCATTAAAAAAATCAGTGGCTGAATCCCAACATAAGTAAATGATATTTAACACGAAACAATTTCCAATACATAAAGGAAGTTTTAATACGGCCATTACTCATACTGCTGACGAGAAAACAAGATTAAAATTTATCGTGCGGCAATCAGGATAAATTATTTGAAGCAGTAAATAAACAATAAAAAAGTGGAATCGATAGGGTTAGATTGCAAAAAAAATCTAATGAAATCACTTTATTTTAACTTATTTGCGAGCTTGCACAACAAAGCCTGTTTGATTTGTTAACTTAGAACTAAAAAACAGTGGTTTAAACATGCAAAAAATTTTTGCAAAAGAGCTATTTCATCAGAACTTTTTTTTGCAATTCAACTCTCAAACTATTATATATTCGGCGGTTTACTTACAAAAGTATTAACTATATTCTGTTTTTTCATTTAATTTTACTAATAAATCTAGCATTTTCGGTGTTATATTTCCCGTAACACTATCTTGCATATAATGAAGTTGAAATGCTTTAATTAAATATTTAGTTTCTAAACTCAATATCCCATCTACTGAAATACGATAACCGAATTGACTTAATAGTTCTTGACATTTGATAATTGATACGGAGTCTTCTTTTACTGCGTTGTTTTTTTCTAAATCTATTTCATCAAACCACAAACCTATGTTATGTTCTTTTGCCAATTTTTCCCAAGGGAATGTCGCTCCCGGATCAGTTTTCCCTACAATAATGTTTTCTTTTTCATCTTTACGAAAAGAGGCAATATCAGAGTGGCCTAAAATATTTTCAGATGGAATGGAAAATTCAACTTGCAATTTTTTTATCAATTTTATGCAAGTATTTATTTGATATTCAGTAAAAGGTTCAAAATGATACAAATCCAAATTCTCATTTAAAGCATTAGCATAATTTGGACAATGACATTCAATTCCGATAGAACATTTATTTAAAGATTCATCACTCATCCAAGCACTTACACCAGCATGAAAAGCTATTTTATTTGTTGGTACTAACTCATAAGCTGTATTGTTTTTATTTTCGATAGTGTCGCCATTTTTGAGGCCCCTTTTGGGACATCCAAGTCCCCAAAAGGGACAAAAATTGTCGACAAGTATGCCTGCGGCAGCCCTGGCCGTCCTGCGTACGCTCGTTATGACACGACTAGGTGTCATAACTTCACTTCCACAAATGACTTGTCGACCGTGTTGTGGACCTTATATTTTGCCTTCGGCAAAACATCCGGTACTACCGTCTACCAGGGACTATCGGCCTCGCTCCTTCGTCGCTTCCTTGGCCGACAGCGGAGGAATAAAATAATGAGAGCTTACACCTGCTCCACCCTCGTTTGTATTTTTTCTAAGTAAAGTTAACGCTTTTTCTTCAGGATAACCTATACAATGAAGAATAATATAACGTGGGTTTTTCAAATCTTGCCCAAAATTATCACTGGGTAATTGGATAATATTCAGGTCCAATTTATTCATAATAACCTCACTTTTAAAGGTTGTCTGAAAATACATTTATGAAGTATACCGCATCGTCAACTTGTTATGAAAAGAAAAAATATTAAGGATACTGGCATCCAGTAAAAATTATAGCTAATTTCTTTTTAAAATAGCCATTAAATAGTAATAAAATAAATTAACTTTAATTGCAGTTAAATTTTATATTGAATTAATATTAGCTAAATAAAACTTACAAAAAAGGGGTAGGATCACCATTACCAATTCTAATAACTTTTGGATGAGAACTCGATAAATCAATTACAGTAGAAGGTTTTTGACCACAATAACCGCCATCGATAATAAGATCCACTTGATGTCCCAAAATTTCTTTTATCGCTTCTGGTTCAATTAAAGGAATATCAGAGTCAGGCAAACTTAAACTTGTACTCATAAGAGGTTGACCCAATTCTTCTAATAAAGCAGCAGCGATCATAGTTTCAGGGATATGTAAACCAACTGTTTTGCGATTAGGATGAAGTAAACGGCGAGGTACTTCTTTGGTTGCTGGTAATAAAAAAGTATAAGGACCTGGCGTATAATTTTTTAATAAACGAAAAGAGGGATTATCCACTTTAGCATAAAGAGAAAGCTCTGATAAATCGCGACAAACTAATGTAAATAAATGATCTTCTTTTAAACGCCTTATTTGACGGATACGTTCTAACGCTTTTTTATCACCCAAATGGCATGCTAAAGAATAACCAGAATCCGTAGGATAGACTATAACACCCCCTTGATTGATCATATTAACAGCTTGTTGCAATAATCGACCTTGTGGGTTTTGCGGGTGAATACAAATATATTGACTCATAGTGATAACCTAGTAGTAATTATTTTTTTGGTAAAAAATGGATCCTGTATTACACCTTATATTCAATAAGACATCCTATTGAGATAGCTTACAAGGTATTTAACATGTTATGATAATAAGCGTTTACATTCATATTTAATTAACAGTTGTTTAAACTTTAACAAATAAATATAAATCCTCATAGGGCTAAATGATGCAATTATTCATTGATTTCTTTCCAATAATTTTATTTTTTATTGCTTATAAATATTATGGAATTTATACAGCAACGACTGTTGCCATTATTGTCTCTCTTATTCAAGTAATTATTTCTTGGATAAAAAATAAACGCCCCGATAAAATGAGTATC
>CBCSKA010000145.1:3700-11626 GCA_965140885.1 Legionellaceae bacterium
TAGTATCATCACGTTTTTTCTTATATTTACATTAGGTGGTTTAACCCTCTTTTTACATAATGATATGTTTATTAAATGGAAACCGACCGCGATTAATTGGATTTTTGCTATCGTATTTTGGGGTAGTCAATTTTTTGGAAAAAAATGCTTGATTCAAACAATGCTTGAAAAAAATATTTCATTACCGCAACCAATATGGCTACGCTTAAATTCCAGTTGGGCAATTTTTTTCATACTAATGGGAATATTGAATTTATACGTTGTTTACAATTTTGACACTGATACATGGATTAATTTTAAATTATTTGGCTTAATGAGTTTAACGATTGTCTTTGTCGTTATCCAATTCATTTATATTTCCAAACATCTTAAATTAAATGAAAATAAGGAGTGAATTCTAAAATGACGATAGAACGAATAAGCGCTATACGTATACGTCTCGAGGATCACCTTTCTCCTTCTCATTTAGAGATTATCGATGATGGTCATAAACACATAGGTCACAGTGGTAGTCAATTTGGTGGACATTTTACAGTAAAAGTAACATCAGATATTTTAAATCAAAAATCTACATTAGAAGCCCATCGTGCTATTTATCAAGTACTTGACGATTTAATGAATACAGAAATACATGCTTTATCTATTCAATTAATTAACCCTTATGCATAATTTATTGCTTATTTTTTTAGCTTTTTCATTAAATGGATTATTCGTTGCTGCTGAATTTGCAATGGTAAAATTACGCCAAACCAAAGTGCATATATTACGAGAAACTTCTCGTTTAAAAGGACAAATATTAAGTAAAATTCATGTTAATTTAGATGCATATTTATCGGCATGTCAATTAGGTATCACATTGACTTCATTAGGACTCGGTTGGATTGGAGAACCGACGTTTGCTAATTTAATTCAACCTATTCTGTATAAAATAGGTATTGTTTCTAGTAGTGTTATTAAAGCTGCTGCTTTTGCCATAGCCTTTTTTTTAATTTCTTTTTTGCATATAGTCTTAGGAGAACTAGTCCCTAAATCAATAGCCATACGCCGTCCTGAAACAACGTCTTTATGGACTGCTCCTTTCTTATATGGCTTTTATCAATTCATGTTCCCGCTTATTTGGATTTTAAATAGCTGCGCTAATTTCACCTTAAAATTATTAGGCATCCGTCAAAATCTCCATGAAACAGAAAATAATTATACAGCCGCTGAATTGAAACTCATTTTTGATGCAAGTCATGCACAGGGCCAATTGCATAAAGAAGAAATGGAAATATTAGAACATGCCTTAGATTTAGCGAGTTTAAATGCCGCCGATTTGATGCGTCCTGTCGATGAAATGGTTTTACTGAATGTGAATGATTCTATAGATAAAAATATCGATAAAATCATTACGCATCACTATAGCCGCTACCCTATTTATCAAAGTGAACCTAATCAATTAATTGGTATTCTTCATGTGAAAGATTTATTTGCCACGTTGCACCAAAAAAAATCACTGACTAATTTAAAAACCCAATTACGACCGCTATTAAAAGTGCCACGTGATATGCCAGCAACAGAATTATTTCAACAATTTCGTTTAGGTTTTTCACATTTTGCCGCTGTTTATAATGATAGTGATATTTTAATTGGTTTTATTACCCTTGATAATATTTTAGGCAGCTTATTTGGCCATATGCGCGATGAATTTAATAAAACACAAGATGATTGGGTAAAATCTCCTGATGGTGCTTATTTAATGAAAGGTAATTTACCTATTTATGCATTAGAAAAAGCCTTAAATATTGATATTGAAGCTGAAAGTATTGATACCATTAGTGGGTTGGTATTATCTAAATTAGAGCGGCTACCCATTCTCTATGAGCGTATTTCTTTTGAGCAATTCGATATTGAAGTGCAAAAAATGAAAGGACCAAAAATTATTTTAGTTAAAGTTTTTCTTCATCAAGAAACTGGACTTTCGCAAAATAATATTTAAATCCTACCTTAACTTAATATTTATCGTAAAAATTTAACTTTTACTGTACCATCAATTAGCTAAAAATAAGCTTTGTAAAATGGAATTTAAAGCAATGTATTTTAAAACTATTTCTTTATAGATAAATGCCCCATGGTAAAACTGAAAGAAAGACCTTATATTTTGACCGATGGCACGATTAATATCGAGTCTTGGCTAAGCACGATTGTAGAAAAATATTCAGCAAAACATACACAATTGATACGTCGAGCTTGTTTATTAAGTCAATTATCAGGTGCTGATAAAGCCACTGCTACTAATGTATCTTGTTTGCAACAAGGTTTAGCGATGGCAGAAATTTTATTAGATTTGCAACTCGATGCTGAAACTATTGCCGCCGCTTTAGTCTATAGTAGTGTTCAATTTGCTGAGCTTAGTTTAGAAGATGTTGAAGAACACTTAGGTAAACATTGCACTAAATTATTACGAGGCGTTGATCAAATGGAAGCTATGCGTTCTTTGCATAGTCAACATCATTCTCAAATTGAAAATGTTCGTAAAATGCTATTAGCCATGGTGGATGATGTTAGAGTTGTATTGATTAAATTAGCAGAAAGAGTTTATTTATTACGCGCCGCCACTTTATTCCCTGAAATACAACAACAACAATTAGCAAAAGATACATTAAATATTTATGCCCCTCTTGCGAATCGTTTAGGTGTTGGACAAATAAAATGGGAATTAGAAGATAGAGCTTTTCATTTTTTATATCCTACAACTTATAAAAAAATAGCGCAACAACTTCATCAAACGCGTATTGAGCGAGAAAACTATATTAATCAGATTATTACTCTCTTAAAAAAACAATTATCGGCAGCAAATATTACTCAATTCGAAGTCACTGGTAGAGCAAAACATATTTACAGTATTTATCGTAAAATGGAGCGAAAAAAAATTCATTATGATGAAATATATGATATTAGTGCGGTAAGGGTATTAGTCCCGACTATTGATGATTGTTATACTGTACTTGGCATTATCCAAAATAATTGGGAGCAAATCCAACAGGAGTTTGATGATTATATTGCTACTCCTAAAGCTAATGGATATCAATCGATACATACAGCTGTTATTGGCCCAGAAAATCATAATATTGAAATACAAATACGTACATTTACTATGCATCATCAAAATGAATTAGGTATTGCTGCGCATTGGAAATATAAAGAAGGCGCCGCACAAAATTCAAGTTATGAAGCTAAAATTGCCTGGCTGCGACAAGTATTAGAATGGAAAAAGGAACTTTCCTCATTAGATAGTCCACTTAGCTTAAATTCTACCCAACAATTTAATGATAGAGTTTATGTATTCACTCCAACGGGTGATATTATTGATTTACCACAAGGCGCTACTCCACTTGATTTTGCTTATTATATACACAGTGAAATTGGTCACCGTTGCCGTGGAGCAAAAATTAATAATACGATCGTACCGTTAACATATACTTTAAAAACAGGGAATCAAGTTGAAATACTTACCACAAAAAATGCAAAACCGAGCCGTGATTGGCTTAATCTACACTTAGGTTATTTAAAAACATCTCGCGCTCGAGCAAAAGTACATCATTGGTTTAAGCAGTTAGATTTTGATGAACATCTTGCTGAAGGCAAAGCTATGCTTGAACGCGAAATAAAACGATTAGAATTACCAAAACTTGATTTTAATAAAATAGCGGAACAATTAAAATATAAAACAAGTGATGAAATGCTTGCTGCGCTGGGTTGCAGTGATTTAAAAATAAGTCAATTATTAAATCTTATTCAAGAACCCACAACGACGACGCAAGAAGATTTTATTTCTCATTTAACCCAACAACGTGCGTCTAAAACAGTAAATACTAATACAAGTATTTTTGTGCAAGGTGTTGGAAATTTATTAACTCATATCGCAGGTTGCTGTAAACCTTTGCCAGGCGATCCCATTATTGGCTGGGTTACACAAGGTCGTGGTATAGGGATACATCGCCAAGATTGCCCCAATATTTTACAAATTAATTCTATTCATAAAGAAAAATTAATTGAAGTCTCCTGGGGAGATAAACATAAGCAAATTTATCATACTAATATTTTTATTGAAGCTTATGATAGACCGGGCTTGATACGTGATATTTCGAGTATTTTAGCTAATGAAAAAATAAATTTAATTACTATCAATACTAAGCTTGATAAAAATGAACATATTGCTCGAATGTCTCTGGGTATAGAAACATCGGGTCTCGCTATGGTTTCTAAAGTTTTAGATAAAATCAAGCAATTACCTAATATTATTGTAGCCAAAAGACTCTTACATTAAGAAGATACCATTAATTCGCCATCGGTTAATACGAGTGTTCTATTCATACGGGCCGCTAAATGAGGGTCATGCGTCACAATAACGAAGCTAGTCCCTAATGATTCATTAAGCGCTAACATTGTATCATACACTTTTCCAGCAGTATGCTGATCTAAATTCCCGGTAGGCTCATCAGCTAATACACATAAAGGGCGTGTAATTAAAGCTCTTGCAATTGCTGTTCGTTGTCTCTCGCCACCTGATAATTCGGCTAACTTATGCTCTAAACGATGACTTAAACCTACTTTTTCTAATAAATCAATCGCTTCGGGTTTGGCTTCTTTCGCTGAAATTTTTCTCAAAAGTAAAGGCATGCAAACATTTTCTAATACGGTAAATTCGGGTAATAAATGGTGAAATTGATAAACAAAACCTAAACATTGATTACGCCATTGACTACGCTCAGGTTCTCGTAATGCATTCATTTGTTTTCCAGCTACCCAAACCGTACCTGAAGTGGGTTGGTCTAGACCACCCAATAAATGCATTAATGTACTTTTTCCTGAACCAGATGCACCAATAATTGCAACTTGTTCTCTTGCTTTAATACGTAAATCAATATTTCTTAAAACAGAGACTTTAAGTTTTCCATCAATAAAAACTTTTTCTAACGATTGGCATTCCAACACAGTGTCATTCATTATTTTTACCTTATTCATATCGTAATGCCTCTGCGGGTTGTGTTTTAGATGCCCGCCATGCAGGGTATAACGTAGCCAATAAACTCATACTTAATGCCATAAAACTAATTTTAAATGTATCCCATCCATCTAATTTTGAAGGTAAATAATTGACATAATAGATATCAGAAGAGAGTAATTGCAGATGAAATACTTGTTCTAGGCAATTGACTAAAGCACTAACATTAAGCGCTAAAATAATACCGCCGATAAGCCCTAATAATGTCCCCATTATTCCAACAATACTTCCTTGTACCATAAAAATTTTCATAATCGTCATGGGTGAAGCACCTAATGTACGTAAAATGGCAATATCTGCTTTTTTATCAGTGACTACCATCACCAAGCTTGACACTAAATTAAATGCTGCCACTGCAATAATTAATGCTAATATCAAAAACATCATTCTCTTTTCTAAACTAATCGCACTGAAAAAAGCACCAAATTCTTGTGTCCAATTGGTGACTAAAAAATTCTCAGGTAATTTTTTTTGTAAAATTTTTGATAGTTGGGGGGCATCATAAAGCTGTTCAATTTTTAAACGAATACCTGAAACAGCAGAAGATAATTGAAATAAGGTTTGTGCATCAGACAAATGCATAAAAGCCACTTGATCATCAAAACCGGCACCATTACCCACTTTGAAAATTCCAACGACAGTAAATCGCTTAAAACGAGGAATAATTCCTGCTGGTGTAAGCGTTGCTTGAGACGTAATTAAAGTCACTTTATCATTAATACTTAAACCTAAACGTTCGGCTAAAAGATACCCGATTATGATACCAAAACGTTGGGGTTTTAAAGCCTGTAAACTACCTTCAAGCATTTTATTTTCAAGATCAGATACTTTCTTTTCATCCTTAGGTAATATTCCAATAATAATAGCTGGATTTACCATCCCTTCATTCGCAAGCATCCCTTGCCCATTGACAAAAGGCGCGGTTGAAATAACACCCGGTTCTTGCATTAATTTTTCTTGTAATGATTTCCAGTGATTTAATTTTCCTGAATAATCAGAAACACTAATGTGTCTTGCCATTCCTAATATTCGATTTTTAATTGCTTCATCAAAACCATTCATGACAGACATGACAGTAATTAAAACAGCAACACCTAATGCTATCCCTAACATAGAGCTTAGCGAAATAAATGAAATAAAATGATTTCTTCTTTTTGCACGCGTATAACGCAAGCCTATATATAAAGATATGGGTTTAAACACAATGAATCCTATAAAGTTAAAAAATTTATCGTAATCTAAAGTAGTGCTAAAATCATTCTACTCTTTTATTAATAATTATTTCAGTAAATGACCGTTTATTAATAACAATATCACGCTGTATTAAAAAACAAAATTAATAGCATATTATGATAGATATTGCGAATACTTGTTAAATCATTTACTTTATTGTCAACCTTTCTATTTAATATTTACATTATATGAATATCATAATCTATTTTTTTAGGAATTTAATATGCGCGTATTATTAGTTGAAGATGATCCCTTATTAGGTGATGGAACACGTATTGGATTAATGCAATATGGTTATACCGTTGATTGGGTAAAAGATGGAATAGCCGCCACTCATGCCTTAACTGCCGAAGAATTTGAAGTCGTTGTGCTTGATCTGGGTTTACCTAAACGCTCAGGATTAGAAGTATTACAAGAAATAAGAAAAAAAGGGATTATGACACCCGTTCTTATTTTAACCGCGAATGATAGTGTTGAAGATCGCGTCAAAGGATTAGATAGTGGTGCGGATGATTATCTTACTAAACCTTTTGATATCGATGAGTTATGTGCACGTTTAAGGGCTTTACAACGTCGACAAGTGTCACGCGCTGCCCCAGAAATTATTTATGGTCCTATTACTATTGATCCTGCCTCGCATAGCGTTACTATCGGAGGTACTTTATTAAATATTCCACGTCGTGAATTTGCCCTTTTGGTTAAATTATTAGAAAATCCGGGGCGAGTTATTTCAAGAGAAGCATTAACTCAAACACTTTATGGTTGGGATGAAGATGTTGATAGTAATGCCATTGAAGTCCACATTCATAATTTACGAAGAAAAATTGGCGATCGGTTTATTAAAACTATTCGTGGTGTTGGTTATATGGCAATTAAACCCGATGATGTAGCCGTAGCTTAAATATGGTTTATTAAATTATGATAACTTCAATACGAAGATTTTTATTAATCAATTTATTACTTGCTATCACTATCACGACTTCTTTAACAGCCTTAGGAAACTTTTATCTTGATCAACAAGATATTCATGATCATTTAGATACTATATTAGAAGAAACGGCATTAACGCTTCACGCATTATTAACACATCATTTAAATCAAAATAATGCGCATGAATTACAAAAAGACTTAAATAAAATTAATTACCAATCTACTGTCCTTTCTCGCTTTTTAGGTTCTGAAAAATTAACAACTAAACGATTATCCAGCAAATATCAATTTCAAGTTTGGGATAATAAGGATAATCTTTTACTTTATTCACTAAAAGCACCCGAAAAATCATTAATTGGTAATGAAAATGGCTTAAGTGATAAAAAAATTGATGGAGTGACATGGCGTATTTATACAATAAAGGATCAAGAAGCTAAACTTAATTTTGTTGTTGCCGAAAAATATAATATTCGTAATCGATTAGCTCGACTAATCACGGAAGATGATATTTATATTATGCTATTAACATATCCTCTTTCCGGTTTACTTATTTGGATTATTATTGGGAAAGGATTAGGCAGTTTAAAGCGTGTCGCTACAGAAGTCGCCCATCGCGCACCCGCTTATTTAGATCCTGTGGGTCAAGAAAATGTTCCCGATGAAATACAACCTTTAGTCGCAGAATTAAATAAATTATTTATTCGTTTACAAGAAGC
>CBCSKA010000145.1:11636-14953 GCA_965140885.1 Legionellaceae bacterium
CAACGCTTTGCTGCAGATGCAGCTCATGAATTACGTACCCCTCTTGCAGCAATTAGAACTCAAGCTCAAATCGCTCAAAAAGCGACTAAAAGTGACGAAAGACAAAAAATGCTAGAAAATGTGATTAATGGGGTAGATAGGGGTGTACATATTGTCCAACAATTACTTACTCTCAGTCGCCTTACACCTGAAACTGGGGTATTAGATGATATTATGCCCCTTAATTTAAAAAAATTAAGTACTGATATTATTGCCCAATTAGCACCTGTGGCAATTGAAAAAAATATTAATATTGAATTTATTTGTCATAAATCTACTATCAAAATAGTAGGAAATCAAACGGCATTAAGTATTTTGCTCCGAAATCTTATCGATAATGCTATTCGTTACACCCCTGAAAATGGTTCAGTAACCGTTTGTATTGAAACAAATGAATCACAAGTTATACTGAATGTAATCGACAATGGCCCTGGTATACCCGAAGAATTACGTGCCCGCGTTTTTGAACGTTTTTATAGAATACTGGGTAATACGAGTCCTGGCAGTGGACTTGGTCTTGCTATTGTTCAAAAAATTGCCCTTTTACACAATGCAGAAATCACATTAAACCTTCCTGCGACAGGGAAAGGTTTACAAGTCAGTGTTGTATTTGAAAAAATAGCATAAATAATTATTGATAGGGATATAAAAGCTTAAAAATTTAAGTAGGTTGTAGAATTAATTTTGGCGTTGGTGATACATAAATAGGTTCTAATGTTTTTGCTTGCATTGACATTACCTTTTGTAGTTCTAAGTTATGCTGTTGCAATTGATAATCTTTTATTGCTTGCAATAATTCCCTATCACTCATATCTTCAAAATAAATTAATATATTACCATCGACACCTTTTTCACTCAGTAATTCTTCATATTTCACAACACCTAATAAATTTCCCCATTGAAAAAAATCAACACGAGGAATACCCCCCGCAAAAAAAGGTGCACCTGTTAATAATTGATTACCATGATAGAAAATTAATTCCCCTATTCCATTCTTCAAAACTAAAAATTGTTCAAGTGTTAATGGTAATTCAATAGAAGAACGCGTTCCTGTTAACATTAACTGTAAGCGTTTGTACAACCGTTGAATATCGGGTGGTGATAATTTTTCATGGGGTTGAATGAAACTTGTTTTACCTGATTTAAATGTAGGGTTTAAGCGATAATATTGAGCCATATTTTCAAACTCATAACCAAGCTTATGCTGATTAAACCAAAGAAAATGATATTGGGCATCTGTCAGTGGCATCCCGTATTTATAGGCGTTGCGAATACTTTTTTTGATGGACATAGTTTCCTCTCTATTTCGCATAACTCATAAAATAATGATTCAATCGTATCAATAAATTTATCGGCAATCATGTTAAGTGAGTCTTACGCAATTTTAATAGAAATACTTTTTTTACAGCGAAATATGTTTACACTAGAAGTATAACGCATATTATAAACTAATATGCGTTATACTTTTCAAATAAGTTACACTTTCCTCGTCATGAAAAAATATATTTCACTTCGTCTTTTATAGAAATTGACGACAAGTCATAAGAATTAAATTTATTTCTTACAGCATTTGCACTGTTTAAAAACTTAAGCTTTATACTTCATCGAGTTATTCAGATATATTGTGAAATTGACTTAAATGTTCTTGCCAAAATTTATCTAAACGTTTACTGGAAATAGATTGGATAGTTTTTAATTCTTGTGCAAATAATGAAATACGATATTCTTCTAATTGCCATTGAAAAGTCATTAAATGATTTTGGCAAGTTGGAAATTGCTTTAAATGATTCTCATATTGATTTTGATAATAAGTTAATTCTTTAATAGCAGCTAATTCTCTAACTAAATTTCCTCTTTTATTGATACGTATCAAAATAGCTTTTAAATAGACGGGCAATCGTGTAAACCAAGAATATGGCGTATCAGCAATAAAATGAAGATGCATTACTCTTTTTAATTGATTTTGTATATCATTTTTTACCTCTTGGGGTAAATGTTGACATTGTTTTCTAATTTCATGAAAATTTGCTAAACAGGTATAGGCTATATCCGCTATTAAATAAACATTTTCAATAAATTGACTTTTATGTTGTTTTAATTGTTCATGAAAATCTTGCTGCGTGCGTATTAAATGCGTTAAAAATGTTTTTTGTAAACCTGCATTAATTAAATCGACTATTAATCCTTCACAACTACCTAAGGGTAAAAAATACAATGCCATTGGTGTCAAATGAGGTATAGATTTTTTTAAATATTGACATTCTTTCGCTAACGCTAAAAAAAATAACTTTCGCAACCCTTTATAGGTTAAATATTCAGCTTGCTTTTGATCACTTAATAAACGCAGTTGTACATGATGCTCTTGCTCAATTAATGTCGGATAAGCAATAACCCTTACTCCCTCACAAAGAATATTAACACTCTCCGGTAAATCACTAAAATCCCACTGTATTAATTTATCTTTTTCCCAATCCGAAATATGTAATTCATGTAATTGAGCATGGGCTTCTGTCTTTAATTGTTCTTGCAATAAAGTTAAATCATTTCCACTCTCAATTATATTTTTTTCATTATCTACAATATGTAGATACATAGATAAATAAGTCGGTAATAAAATAGTAGACCATACCTCTTGGGGTATTTTAATATTAACCATTTTTTCTAAGTATAGTATTAATACCTTAAGTAGTGATTGCTGTTTATCTTCTTCTGATAGTTGATGTATGAAAGTCTCAACATAATGATTCACCGGTGAAAAATACCGCCGTAACGATTTAGGTAAGCCTTTTATTAAAGCGGTTATTTTTTCTTTTAATAAACCCGGAACTAACCAATCAAAATAATCTTGTTTTAATTGATTTAATACAATTAATGGAATAATGGCTGTCACTCCATCAATACATTCATCGGGTTCAAAATGATATTCTAAAGGTATTTTGATTGTCTCTATCATTAAATAATCGGGATAATCTGCTAAAATTGCTTGCATTTTTTCTGGTGGAAGAAAAAAATCTATTGAAAAAAATAAGGGTTCTAACGCTTTTGGTGAAGCATTTTTTTCCCATTTTTCAAATGTTAATCCATCATATATTTCGTTAGGAATACGTAATTCATAAAATTCACTTAATAATTTTTCATCAATACAAATATCTTTAGTCCGTAAACGCTGTTCTAATTTGTTTAATTCTTCAATCACCTTTAAATTATGCTGATAAAAAGGCGATTGTGAAATAAAACCACCTTGGATAATACCGTCTTGTATAAATATTTCTCTGGCT
>CBCSKA010000146.1:0-13398 GCA_965140885.1 Legionellaceae bacterium
TGCTGACATAACTTCCCTGCTAGTTGTTCAAATAACTATAGTCTATTACTGTTAGCGACTTATTGCAAATTGCTATATCACGCGTAATAGCACTTTATCATTATCAAATAGCAAAATTAATAGTACAACTCATTGTCTTTTAAATTTATTATGACTTAATAAATACAGTGATGAAAATAATCGATTGCCAGTACTTTTTTAAGATATTCGAATAGGGTGATTTATGTATTTTTTAATATCTTTAAAACAATAGAATGATTAATATTTCGGATTATTCCCCGTGAATTTCCATTATGGTCATTCAAGTTACTCAATAAATCTGTAATTTTTATTTAACGCAGAAAAAAATAACAAGCACGCTTTCAACAAGCATTAGCTCAAAACAGAGGGCTTACAAAAAGCTTTTTTATTTCTTTTTAGAGAATAACGCAGATACTTTCAATTCGATTATCGGATTTCTCTTGGATTAGATTATATTTTAAGGTAGCATTTCCTTTTATCAACTATAAGCTAAGTAATACGATGCCATTACATATTATTATTCTCGCAGCGGGTAAAGGTACGCGGATGCAATCATCTTTACCTAAAGTTTTGCACCGTATCGCGGGAAAACCGATGCTGCAACATATTATTGAAACGGGAAAACAATTAAATCCTGAAAAAATACATATTGTTGTTGGACATGAGAAAGAACAAATTGCAACTCAAATAAATGATTTACACAGTCATTTCATACCCCAAGAGCAACAAGCAGGCACTGCTCATGCGGTTGCAACCGCATTACCTTTTATACCTGAAAATAATCAAGTCTTAATTTTATTTGGTGATGTTCCTCTGATTTCAAAAGAGACACTCGAAAAACTCATACAATATACCCCTACGAATGGATTGGGTATTGTGACAGCAAAAGTAAAACAACCTTTTGGTTTAGGGCGAATAATACGTAACCATAAACAACAGATTACCAAAATCGTTGAACATAAAGATGCTAGTTTTGAAGAATTAGAAATCACGGAAATTAATACGGGTATTCTTTATACAACGTTTGAAAATTTATACCGCTGGTTACCTAAAATTTCTAATGATAATCAACAACAAGAATATTATCTTCCCGATATTATTCCTTTTGCAATTATGGATGGATGTCCCATTATTAGCATAGAAGCGAGTTCTGAAGAAGAAATACAAGGGGTTAATGAACGTCATCAATTAATAGCACTAGAACGCTATTTCCAACAACAACAAGCTCACCAATTATTAATTCAAGGTATTTCTATACTTGATCCCAATCGATTTGATTTACGCGGTACTCTGCAAGCAAGCGCTGATGTCACTATCGATGTCAATGTTGTACTTGAAGGCAATATTTCGATTGGCGAAAAAAGCTATATAGGGCCGAATTGTTTTTTAAAAAATGTACATATTGGAAAAGGCGTCACTATTCATCCTAATAGTGTCATTGAAGGCGCACATATTGGCGATCATTGCCGTATTGGGCCTTTTGCTCGAATTCGTCCTGAAACTAAATTGGCAGAATATGTACATATAGGTAATTTTGTTGAAGTAAAAAATACTGAAATAGCTAAAGGCAGTAAAGCGAATCATTTAAGTTATTTAGGTGATGCAAAAATTGGTAAAAGCGTTAATATTGGTGCCGGAACAATAACGTGTAATTATGATGGCGCCAATAAACATCAAACCATTATCAATGATAATGCCTTTATTGGCTCTGGAACTGAATTAATTGCGCCTGTAACAATTGGGCAGGGTGCAACAATTGGCGCAGGTTCAACGATAACTAAAGATGTGCCAACAGATACATTAACGATTAGCCGTGTAAAACAAACCAGTATTACAGGGTGGAAACGACCGACTAAAAAAAGCGAGAGGACTTAATTTTATGTGTGGTATTATGGGTGCTGTTGCTGAACGAGATGTTACAGCAATTTTATTAGAAGGTTTAAAACGCCTTGAATATCGAGGTTATGATTCAGCCGGCGTAGCGATTATTGATAACCAAGGCAAAATTGACCGCTGTCGCGCCCCAGGCAAATTGGAAAATCTTCGGCATACACTAGAAAATAATCCTCTTCATGGGACTACAGGTGTCGCACATACCCGTTGGGCAACACATGGAATTCCTAATGAAACCAATGCTCATCCTTTAATGTCCAATAATGAAATTGCAGTCGTTCATAATGGTATTATTGAAAATTATGAAAAATTATATAAACAACTTACGGAGGCGGGCTACACGTTTTCAAGTGATACAGATACTGAAACCGTCGCGCATTTAATCCATTACCATTTGCAAATAGAAAAAAATTTTTTGAAAGCCGTCCGAGCAGCCGTTGCTGAATTAGAAGGCGCTTATGCATTGGCTGTTATTTCAAAATCGTCACCAAACCAATTAATTGCTGTGCGTAAAGGTAGCCCCTTAGTCATTGGTCTGGGTATTGGTGAACATTTTATTGCCTCTGATCACTTAGCTTTATTGCCCGTCGTACAAAGCTTTATCTATTTAGAAGAAGGTGATATTGCTGTCATTGAACGTGAAACATTTGAAATTTTTGATAGTTTTCATCATAAAACCAAACGTAATATTCATACGTCGGAACTTAGCCATGATAGTATTGAACGAGGTGAATATCGCCATTACATGCTAAAAGAAATCTTTGAACAACCCCGAGCAGTCAGTGATACCATTGAAGGGCGCACGTCTTCCGATAAACTTTATACTGAATCTTTCGGAGCAAAAGCCCCTGAATTATTTAAAAAAATTCGCCGTGTCCAAATTGTAGCTTGTGGTACAAGTTATCACGCAGGGATGGTAGCCCGTTATTGGTTAGAAAGTATTGCCCGTATCCCCTGCCAAGTTGAAGTCGCCAGTGAATTTCGATATCGACCTTTTATCGTTGAACCCGATACCTTATTTGTTACCTTATCACAATCAGGTGAAACAGCAGATACCTTGGCGGCATTAAGAACTGCCAAAACCTCAGGCTATGTGGCTACATTAGCCATTTGTAATGTTCCTGAAAGTACATTAGTACGAGAATCCGATCTTATTTTAATCACTCGGGCAGGTCCTGAAATTGGGGTTGCATCGACAAAAGCATTTACAACTCAGCTAACCGCTTTATTTATGCTAACAATTGCACTCGGTAAAAATGGGCAAATTGATGCAAAGCGAGAATCAGAATTAGTACATGAACTTAATTCCATTCCTAAGCTTATTGAACAATCATTAACGTTAGATAACGACATTAAAAAACTTGCAGAAACCTTTGTTAATAAACATCACACGCTATTTTTGGGACGTGGAGCGCAATATCCTATTGCATTAGAAGGCGCGCTTAAATTAAAAGAAATTTCTTATATACATGCGGAAGCTTATCCTGCCGGCGAATTAAAACATGGTCCTTTAGCCTTAGTCGATGATGATATGCCCGTTGTAATCGTTGCACCCAATGATAGTTTACTCGAAAAATTAAAATCTAATTTACAAGAAGTCAAAGCAAGAGGTGGAGAATTAATTGTTTTTGCGGATGAATCAGCTATGTTAAAAAATGGACCCAATGTACGGGTTATCTCTATGCCAGTAAATACCAATATATTAGCCCCCCTTTTATTTACTATACCATTACAATTACTGTCTTATCATGTCGCTATTTTAAAAGGAACAGATATAGACCAACCGAGAAATTTAGCTAAATCTGTTACTGTGGAATAATATAATGTTACAACAAAACTCATGGCGTTCTTATGGTTTATTGATCAGTTTAATTATTATTTGGGGTATTAATTGGCCTATGATGAAAATAGGTATCCATTATATTTCACCCTTGTGGTTTTGTTCTACTCGATTAGGGATTGGTTCTTTGGCTTTATTTCTTTTTTTAATTATAAGTAAAAAATTTAGAATCCCAAGTCGTGAAGATATACCCAATATCGCGGTAATTGCCATTTTTCAAATGGCTATTTATTTATGTATGATTAATTTAGCTTTAAAACAAGTCAATGTCGGCCAATCGGCAATTTTATCTTACACATCACCATTATGGGTTGCTCCTATCGCTATTTTTATTTTTAAAGAAGCAATTTCTCCACTCAAAATAATAGGGTTAATTATTGCGTTCATTGGCGTTATTATTTTATTTAACCCCTTTCATCATGATTGGAGTAATCCACAATTAGTTATAGGTAATATTCAATTATTTTTAGCATCAATTTGTTTTGCTATTACTATTTTATATTCCCGTTTTACTAAATGGCATAATCCTCCTTTAATTTTAATGCCTTGGCAATTAGGTCTAGGCTCATTATTAACACTGATTACCGCTATAATTTTTGAACCCCATCCAACAATAGTTTTGGGTTTACCCTTAACTTTTGTTTTATTTTATACCAGTATTTTTGCCTCTGCTTTTGCTTATTGGTCTATGATAACAATTAGTAAAACCTTGCCAGCAATTACTTCTTCATTAGCATTACTGGGCGTACCATTACTGGGATTAGTCTTAGCCACTGTATTTTTACATGAACCTTTTACGGTAACATTAGGGCTTTCCATTGGTTTATTTTTATTAGGCATGACTTTAGTGAATATTGCAGATTGGTGGATGATGCGACGAAAATTAAGTAATTAATGTCGTATTTTTACCGTAATGAACAGGAAATAAAATGAAAGAACGCTTTATGCAAGAAGCTATTTTATTATCACGCAAAATGATGCATGAAAATAAAAGTGGTCCTTTTGGCGCAATCATTGTTAAAGATAATAACATCGTAGGAAAAGGGTATAATCAAGTTACCAGCCATAATGACCCTACAGCTCATGCAGAAATTCAAGCCATTCGGAATGCCTGCCAACAATTAAATACTTTTGACTTAACGGGAACAGAAATTTATACAAGCTGTGAACCTTGCCCCATGTGCTTAAGTGCTATTTGGTGGGCAAAAATTGAAAAAATTATTTATGCAGCGAATCGAGAAGATGCTTCCAATGCTGGTTTTCGTGATAATGATTTTTACCAAGAATTAAATAAAAATAAAGAAGCACGTACAGTTACTATGGAAGAAATCCTGCGTGAAGAAGCACTTTTAACCTTTGATGAATGGTTAAAAAAAACAGATAAAATTCCTTATTAAGGCATAAATTATGTTTAGTAAAAATCCTGCTCCTCATTTTTCACCTGCGTTAAAAGGGTGTTTAATTGAATTTGAACGCACTTTATTGAACCAACAAGCTGTGATTGAAAAATGGTTCCGTCAAGAATGGCGTAAAACACCTCCACCTTTATATTGTTCTGTTGATTTACGTAATGCGGGTTTTAAATTAGCCCCCGTTGATACTAATTTATTCCCTGCTGGATTTAATAATTTAAATCCTGATTTTCTTCCTTTAGCTATTCAAGCAGCACAAAATACGTTGAGTAATACTTATACGGATTGTGTAAAGTTATTAATTATTCCTGAAAATCATACCCGTAATACTTTTTACTTTGAAAGTTTAGCTTGCTTACAAGCTATTTTAATGAAAGCCGGTTATGATGTGCGTATCGGTTCTATGTCAACGGAAATTACCGAAGCGCAAACCATAAATTTACCATCAGGAAATACAATCTATCTTGAACCTTTAAAACGTGTTGAAAATTATTTAAGTGTTGAAAATTATACCCCCTGTCTCATTATTTTAAATCATGACCTTTCAGATGGTATCCCCTCCCTTTTACAAGGTATTCAACAACCGATTATTCCCTCTCCCGAATTAGGTTGGGCAAAACGTTTAAAATCCCATCATTTTAAACTCTATGAACAAGTAAGTACTGAATTCGCTCAATTAATTGACTTAGACCCTTGGCAAATAAATCCTTTATTTGATTATTGCGGTAATCTCAATTTTTTAAAACGCGAAGGTGAAGAATTATTAATGCAAAAAACCAGCGATTTATTAAATAAAATTGCGGTAAAATACAAAGAATATGGCATTACTCAAAAACCATTTGTGATAATAAAAGCTGATTCGGGTACTTATGGCATGGGTGTAATGACAATTAAAGATCCCAATGAAATTAAACAATTAAATCGCAAAGAACGTACGCGTATGTCTTCCACTAAAGGAAATCAAGACATTACTCAAGTATTAATACAAGAAGGTATTTATACCTTTGAAACCGTAGGAAAAGAACACGCTGTTGCTGAACCCGTTGTTTACATGATGGGTTGCCATGTTATTGGGGGTTTTTATCGGGTACATGCGGGACGTGATATTGATCAAAATTTAAATGCACCCGGTATGCAATTCCAACCTTTAGCCTTTTCTGAAAATTGTAATAACCCTGATCACTTGAAAAATGATTGTACACAAAATCGCTTTTATGCTTACGGTGTAATTGCTCGTTTAGCATTATTAGCCGCCGCAAGAGAAGCAAAATTAGTAGAGAAATAATATGAAAAAAATTGGCATCATTATGGATCCGATTACCCATATCAAAATTGTTAAAGATACAACTTTTGCCCTGATGTTAGAAGCTCAAAAACGACAGTGGCAAATTTATTATATGGAAATAAAAGATTTATTTTTAAAAAATGGCGTTACTTGGGCTAGCATGAAAAAAATTCAAGTCCAAGATAATAACCTTCACTGGTTTGATTTTGAAGAAGAAACAACACAAGAATTACATCAATTAGATATGGTTTTTTTACGAAAAGACCCTCCTTTTACGATGGAGTATTTATATACAACATATTTACTCGAACGAGCAGAAGCCGCAGGTACTAAAGTTTTTAATAATCCCCGTAGTGTACGAGATGCTAATGAAAAATTATTTACCGCTTGGTTCTCGCAATGCTGCCCAGAAACATTAGTTACATCAAAGCAAACCTTAATTAAACATTTTTTAAATGAATTTGGCGATATTATTTGTAAACCCTTGGATGGAATGGGAGGGGCTGGAATCTTTAGACTTCAGAAAAATGATCCGAATACTTCTGTTATTTTAGAAACAGTAACGCAAAATGAAACTAAAACTATTATGGTGCAACGTTATTTACCTGAAGTTAGACAGGGCGATAAGCGCATACTCATGATTGATGGTAATCCTATTCCCTATGCATTAGCCCGTATACCCTCACCCGGAGAGACGCGAGCAAATCTTGCGGCAGGAGGACATGGAGAAGGCATTCCATTAACAGATCGCGACCACTGGATTTGCCAACAAGTAGGACCTATTTTAAAAGAGAAAGGGTTATTATTTGTAGGTTTAGATGTTATTGGTGATTATTTAACAGAAATCAATGTTACAAGCCCTACTTGTGCTCGGGAACTCGATCAATTATTTCAACTGAATATAAGCGCACAATGGTTAGATGCAGCAGAAAAATACATTAATTAACGCTTCTTATTAATTATCATAAATGATTTATACTTAGATAATATAAATCATTATTTAATAGGTTAACTATGTCGGAAAAACGCATTTGTCCTTATTCAAAAAAAGACTGCCGTTTTAATTGTAATTTAGAAGCTGAGTATTGTTTTGATATGCGTATTGCCTGTCAAAAAGAAATACGTAAAGGACATGAAAAATTCGGTAAAGTCGGCTATTTAGAAGAAGATTCTCCTTCATTAGAAGAACAAGGAGATTTTATTAATTACAAAAAAAATATGGCTGCTGTAAAACCACATGCGAAATTACATAATAAAGTCTATTTTCAAGGCATCGATAAACGTAAATTAAATCCTTCTATTGAAGATAATGAAGAAGCAAAACAAATGGCGAATGAACTCCAATTTCAAAATGCATTACGCTATAAAAATTCACCTAAACCTACACCTTTTTAAATTATGTATACCACTCTCTCTCTTTCTGATCAAATTATACACGGTACAGTGAATAGTGTAGAACAATTAGTCACTACCGGTGCCGATGTTAATGCACTAGATGAATATGGTTATACACCACTCATTGAAACGGCTATTGTTAATAACATAGAAATGGCAAAAATATTATTGGCTCATGGCGCTAATCCCAATGGTATCGATTTAACGGGAAGAACCGCTTTACACTGGGCTGTTGATAATAATAATGTCAATTTTTGTGAATTATTATTGAAAAATAAAGCAAACCCTAATCATTACACATCCGCAGGTCAATCACCCCTAATCTTTGCTTTATTACGAAATCACATTCCTTTAAAAAGATTATTAATTCACTATGGAGCTAATATAAATTTCGCGCTGGATTTTATTAATGCCAAATTACTAGGACATCGTTTTGAATTAAAAGGCTATGCCGATATCATTGATACTAATGGAAAATTTATCCCAGTAGATTATGAAGGTTTCTTTCTTGAATTCACAATAAATACTATTTTTCAATCTCTACGCTATTACCAACGTAGTTATGCCAATAAAAAAGCACGTGAATATGTTATTGAATTCGAACAAATCAGAGACACTTTTTCACGTGCGATACAATTAATTCATTATCAACATTATTTAATCAATATTGAAGAATATGCTAAGACCATTGATGATTTATTAAATCATGAAATTGTACTTTTACCTATTGCAAATGAAGGACACGCTATTACCTTAATTAAATATGGCAATTTCTGGGTTAAATGTGACAGAGGAGCAAATAGTAAAATTGAAGGCAGTGTCATTCTTTACCGAATTAATAATACCAATAGATGTAATACAGCTTTTTTAAAAAAACTTTTTTATGAAGTACATACTCGAAAGTATATTCAACGTGGCATCAATCAAGAATTAAATTTAGAACCCCTACTCACATTACCCTTGCCATCTCAATTAATTGGAAATTGTTCTTGGGCTAATATGGAAAGCACTATTCCTGCTTTACTTTTTTTACTTTTACTTAAAAAAACCCAGAACCCAAAAGAAATTAAACAACAACAAGAAAATGCCCTTTCTTTTTACAACAAATGGCAACGCTGGGATCAAGACCGTGCATTAAATGAATGTATACAATCTTTTTATCATGCAAATGCTCCACGTAAAGCAACTAAAGCCGCAATAGTCGCCCATATTTTATTTCAAAAATGCCGTTATTCTAAGCTTATTGATTTAGAAAGAGCAGGTAAAATTTTATCCATTTTAAAAGAACCGAGTTATTTATACATTTTGAAAAGTTATATGAAAATATATGGTAAAAATAAAAATGATGAAATGGGAAATAATCTTCGCCAAATTCTCGATCATTTTGGGTTGGATGTATAAAAAATTGCGCTAATGATTTAACTTTTACTTTTGAAAATAATAATTGTTAATAAGTTAATCATTGAATTCTGAATCTTTCAACAGAAAAGTTTTTCTGTTGAAAGATTCAGAATAGAATAGAGATAAAGATTTTAGATTCGAATAATCTTAATCATACTGTGGTGTACACAAACGTTGGCTATCATCACTATCATATTCATCACCAGAATAATTTCCATTTAAGGTCGGCGATTGAGGAAGATCGGAATTTTTCTCAGTAGTTCTGTTAGTAGTAAGCGAATCTTGCTCAAGAGAATTTGCAGAATAATTCTTAGTCAATTTCGGTGTTACCATTAAGCCTTGCTCTGACGAATTATATTTTTTTTTCTCCGGCGTTTTAGGAGAAGGTGAATTTTTTGCAACTTCCCTTTCAAATTCGATACCACTAGATGAGGTTCTGAGAAAATTAGTATTCACCTCAGGTGTGTCTATATGGTTACTATCTAATGGTTCTGAACTACTAGGAGAGAATAAAGTTTGACCAGTACCATTTTTAAATATTTTATTATCTCCAGATCCAGATTCTTTAGTTTCAGATGGAGTCAAAGAATCATCCTCTAATTTTTCAGATAATTTACTAATCTCTACCGCTACTGTTGAAGATAAATTACGTATTTCTTCTCTACTAGGTGGTTGTATTGAATTATTTTCTGTTATTTCAGTTGATTCAAAAATAGTATGACTTTGAGCTATTGTTTCTTCTTCATCAATAGGAGTTTTTACTTTTTGCTCCTCATCTATTGAATTAACTACAGCATTATTTACATCATTTTTTAATAGTTGAGAATACGCATTCTGTAGCGAATTTATATTCACTTCAACAATAGGTGTTTCTTCATTTCTTAACTGGACATTTATTAAATTATCTTCAGCAACATTTACAACATTTACATCATTTCCTGTTAGATGAGTAACTTTATCCTTTTGGGGATTTTTTTCTTCTTCAATAATAAGGATTTCCTCTTCTATCGGCTGAGCATATCGAGTATCGTTTATTACATCAGTTGGTTTTATCGCTGAAGGTTTAATGTTTACAAAATATTTTCTTTCTACTCTCTGTGATTCCGCTGCTACCATAAATAAAGACTTATCGTTTTTCTTAAAAGTAGCATTTAATTCTTGCCAATGTTTAATAGTAAGGTATTTTCCAGGATTAGCTCTGGTAACTGCCCAAAATGGTGGCTTTATTAACATCTTAATTAAATCTGGATTAATTTTTATGCATTTAATAATTAAATTTGGATTTCTTAAGTTATTTCCTTTTATTTTAAGTAATGCTTCCAATATTATTTTTTCAACATCTTGATTATTTTGTAGTTGTTCACAATTGAGTAATTCTAACCATTCTTTTTCAGAAAAGTGACGGGCTGGACTTCGATAACCAAACTTATCTTTTAATAAATTTTCTATAAAAGTTGTTTCAGGTTTATTTTCAATACATTTAATTAATAATTCAAAATTAGGAAAATGTTTCGTCCGTCGTGTCAATATTGCATCCACTACCCTTTTTTTACTATCGTCTGTTAACGTAGTTGAATTCAAAAATTCTATCCAAAAATCATTTGAATGATTATTTTTTAAAACACCATAGCTTTTATCTAAATAAGAGATAAGTTTAGGACATTTTTCTAATGCATTTTTAATTTTTTCTGGATTTGCCGATTGTTTAAAAAGATAACTATAAGCATTTATAAAATTTTCATCATTTGCTAAAGAGGGGTTTGCATTATAAAGATCCCATAAAATATTCGCTTTATTTTTATTATAAGGATGGTAATAAGGTGCAAAAATATCAGGAAAATTAAACCAAGCTCTTCTATAAAATGCTGAAAAAAAACCAGGCTTTAACCATAATTCAATAGTAGATTTAGATTGACTAACAATCGGAATAATCGAAGTATATGATATTCTTTTAGGGTATTTTGCACAAAGTTTTAAAAAAATTTTGGCAAAATAATCTTTATCGCCACGAAAATCGTTACTTGCATAATTTTTTATAAAATCATCAATTAAAGTTTTAAAAGCTGCATCTTTACGTATGTGTTTACCCCCAATGAGTAAATTTAAGGCTGATTTAACTTTTGTATGATTTAAATTTTTATAAAAGAAATCATCATAGATATTTTTTGTCAGCGCTTCATAAAGTGTATGCACACTTACCTTATTTTTTACATCATTTTCTAGATTTACTAAAACTTGTTTATCGTTATCGTTATCGTTATCGTTATCGTTATCGTTATCGTTATCGTTATCAAAAAATTTTAAATTATCATTTTCTTTAGGCATATATTCCTCTCTTCTATAAAGATACTTTTCACTAAAAATACTGTTTCTTATCAGTTTTTCTTTATGTTCGCATTAGTTTGTGATTCTAAATCTTGGATAGTTTTTTTTACATCGTTCCCTGATAAAAATTTGCAACTCGTTAATCTAGTAAGATTATTTTCCTGATAAAGATTCAATATAGTATTAAAATCTGATGATAAAGAATTTGAATCCTCTATTTCCACAACTTTATTAATATTAACTAATATACCTCGTAAAACGCTTTTTTCACTTTGGTTTTCTTCCTCAACAATTTTATTAGCATTTGTTGGAGACATTAATAATTTTAAGATAACTTGCCTAATTCTATCTCTAATAAGTTTATGAGCATTCCCTTCATAAGAATTTGTTAATTCAGCAAGCTCAATTATAACTAAGCTAAAGCTTGGATTTTTTAACCTGGCGAGTGTTTCGCTAAAGGACTTTAAAATAGCTATATTATTTTGGGGTATAAATTCTGATAGGGCACTAACATTATCTGCAACTTTTTCATATAAGTTATTAGTTGATAAAGTAAAACCATTTAATAGTTTTTTATACATATCAATAATTACAGAAAGATTTACAATTGTTACTGGCTTCCGACTTATTGTACTAAAAGTAGAATAACGGCTGTTGGTTGAATAACTGGAAAGCATATCTGAACCATTCATAGAACGTTCTAAAGAATAATTTTTATTTTCCGTCTTGGTTAACTGTTTAGACAGTATTTCTTTATCTTTCTGCAATTGTTCTATCTTTTTATTTTGCTCATTAATTACCTCTTGTTCTTTAGCACTAGTGCTTTTTTTACCCCCAAAACTAAGCCCTAATTTTGAAAAAATACTTGTTCCTTCTCTACTTGAAGCTGATTCCTTCATTGAAGAGTTATTATTTTTTTCTGGTTTTTGAATAGTTTCTTCTTTTAAATAGCTACATTTTTTATTAACAATGTTTTCAATACTCAAATCAGAATTTTCTAAAATATTTTCTAAATCCGATTTAATTACATAATAATTATGTTGCATTTCTGAAGGAAACATAGAAAAAGTTTTCTTAAATTGATTAGCAATAATTGTTAATGCATCATAACTCAGTGTTAAATCACTTACCTCTACTAATTCTTGTAATACTTTTGTAATTACATCTTGATTTTTAAAGTTAGTTTTTCTAAGTAAAAGTTGATTGAGAAATTCCTTTATATTATCTCTTATAACAGGTAATTCCTTTTGTTTTGTAACAACCGAAATGATTTTTTCAACAGATTCACTTATTGTATTATCAATTGTTTTTAAGCTTTTCAATGTATCAATGATTTGTTGATATGTTAAAATTATTTTTGATTTTTTAAGATTCTCAATTAATGCTTCTGTATTATCATTAATAGATTTATGGGCATTAATGAAATTATTGATCTGTTGTGTATCTATATTTTCTGAATAAATAATTTTTTCTAAAAAATTAGCAAAATTTTGTTCTAATTTAGTGGAATCACTACGCAACTCTATGGATATTTTATTTTTATAATTTACTAAAGTAGTATTTAAAGAAACAATATTTTGTGTAATTTGAGTAATTTTCTCATCTATGTGATCTTGAAACTCCGTTTTTTCAAGTATTTCATTATAGGCATTATTTAATTGTTGTATTTTTTCCTGCTTATAGGCACCTTCTTTAATTTCGGCCAAATATGTTAATAATTGTAATTGGTCTTTTGTTTTATCATTACCATAAAATTTATCCATATATTCTGTTGTTATAGAACAAAGCGTTTTAATTTCTTCAAAACTTTTGCTGATGATTTTTTC
>CBCSKA010000146.1:13408-14880 GCA_965140885.1 Legionellaceae bacterium
AAACTTTAGTATTTAAAATTTTCTCTAGAGTAATGATTAAGCTATCTCTATCCTTATTAATTCGTAAGTCAAATTCACTTATAATTTCTTCGTGAATTTGAACTAATGCTTTTTTATAACTGTCTAATACTGTTTTTACTTCTCCACTAAATTGGTTTTTAATTTTTTTTAAGTTTTCACTATCAGTCGTGCCACTTTCAGTTAATAATGATATTTCATCAAAAGAAAAATCAAAAGCAGTTGATTCAAGTATTTTTTGAACCTCGTTTCTCCAACTTTTTTCTATTTCATTTGTTGTGTTTTCGAAAGAAACTGTTTTTAGCATTTTTTCTAAAACCATTTTGCAATTCTTATTATGAGTTTCGTAAATCCTGTTAATTTTTGGTAAATATGAATTAATTTTTGTAGAAATTGCTGTATTAACAAATTCAAAAATTTGTTCTTCAAACTTTTTTTGTAAATTTAGATATTCAGTCGATTCAGTAATTTCATTAGTACGACTTTCTGAAACTAGATATTTGAATTTTTCTGAAGCAATATGGCTTCTACTAAAAACTCCTATTTCAAAAATTTTATTTAATTTTTTATGTAGTTTTTGGTGTAATTTTAATTCTTTGTTTTCTACATTACTCGTATTACTTGAATTACTTGAATTACTCTTAATACTCAATTCACTACTCGTTGTATCACATGATTCTTCTATTTTTTGCATGAATTGTTTGTGCATAGCAATTATTTTTGCTAATTCATCTAATGCTCTTTCAATACTAGGCGCTTTTTTAATTTCATTTAATCTTGAAAGTGTCATAGATAACAATAAAGAAGAAGAGGCTTTTTCATTATAGTTTTCAGTAATTTTATCAATTTCTGATATTAATGTTTGGATTAGAATTTCGTAACTCATTTATATATCTCTCTCCCGACTAAGGTTATAATTATACTTTTTTTAAAAAATATTTTTGGTTTTTATATGATAGCAATGTTAAATTTCGTTAAATTTGGTTTATTTTCAATAAAAATTTAACTTTCAATCTATTGATATAGCAAAATTCTTACATTATATATCAAAAATTTGATATTGAAACCTAAATAAATAGTTAATTTTTAAACAAATGAAAAAAGGATAACCCATGAAAATTGCGACTTTTAGTATGCATGATTTTGAAGCTTCATTTTTAAATGAAGCAAATATAAAGCATCAATTTGAAATGACTTACTTTAAAACGGCGCTTACACCACAAACGGCTCAATTAGCGCATGATTGCGAAGCGATAACATGTTTTGTGACTGATCAATTAAATGCAGAAACATTAAAAATTTTATCGCAGGGTAAAACTCGTTTTATCGCACTTCGTTCCGCTGGGTTTAATCATGTGGATTTAAAAGCGGCTAAAGAATATGGATTTACTCTGCAGTTAAAGGGAATTTCTTCGAACGCTTTTTAGGTACGCAACTATTTGCATGAAGCTTCT
>CBCSKA010000147.1:0-14447 GCA_965140885.1 Legionellaceae bacterium
AAACATCCGGCACTACGGTCTACCAGGGACTATCGGCCTCGCTCCTTCGTCGCTTCCTTGGCCGACAGCGATAGTTTAACATTCATACTATCTATTATATACCCGTCTAATTCTTGATTAGACGAGGATTTTTAAAAGAATGATTCTTTTTTTCTCAGAATTGATTTCAAAATTATTATACAAAGCATTAAAAGAAAAAAAATTTTTTATTTTTTACCCTTAATAAATTTCATTAAACGCTGACGTTTTTTAATTTGTTTTGGTGTTAATATATTTTTCTTATCCTTATAAGGGTTATCAGTTTGTTTTAATCCAATATTGACAGGCGTTCCGACTAATTTTAAAGATTGCCTAAAATAATTTGCTAAATAACGCTGATAAGCTCTGGGTAAACTATTGGCTTGACTCCCATGAACAATGATTAAGGGTGGATTATGTCCACCTGCATGTGCATAACGAAGTTTAATACGGCGCCCATTCACTAATGGAGGTTGATGATCAAGTAAGGCTTTTTCTAAAATTCGATTTAAAATCGACGTGGATAATGTCGCCATGGCGGATGCATAAACTTTATCAATCGATTTGAATAAATCCCCAACCCCTGTACCATGTAAAGCAGAAATAAAATGTAAGAGTGCAAAATTAGCAAACGTTAAACGTCGATGTAATTCTTTTTTAATTGATTCTTTTACATCATGGGATAAACCATCCCATTTATTTACTGCTATTATTAAACCTTTACCTTCTTCTATAATAAAACCTAATAAATCTAAATCTTGATCTGTAATTCCTATTCTCGCATCAATCACTAAAATAACGACATTAGCTGCAGAAATTGCTTGCAAGGTTTTTACAACGGAAAATTTTTCAACCGTATTATCAATTTTACTGCGTCTTCTCACCCCCGCAGTATCGATTAAAGTATAATTTTTACCTCTTCGTTCTAAAGGAATTGCGACGGCATCACGGGTTGTACCTGGCGCATCAAATACAACTTGACGATTTTCTCCTAGAAGGCGATTAACTAAAGTAGATTTTCCAACATTAGGTCGACCAATAATGGCTGTTTTAATACTTTCGTGTTTTTCACTTTCAACATTTTCAGTAATTGGATAATCGTTTAATAATAAAGATAATAAATCGGTAATATTATGATGATGGGATGCTGCGATACCGATGGGCAAACCTAAGCCCAAACGATTAAAATCATTGAGTGGGAAGTCATGTTGAATCCCATCGATTTTATTAACAACAACATGAATATTTTTGCCTGTGCGGCGTAATTGCTTGGCAATTTGTTCATCCGCAGGCGTTAATCCCGCTCTTGCATCAACTAAAAAAACTATTTTATCAGCTTCATTAATAGCAGTGAGTGTTTGCTCTGCCATTAAATCTTCGACACCCTCAGCATCATCAGTTAAGCCACCGGTATCAATGACAATAAACGCTCTATTATCATACTCACCACGACCATATAAACGATCTCGCGTCAAACCGGGTAAATCGGCAACTAACGCTTCTCGACTTTTTGTCAAAACATTAAATAAAGTGGATTTGCCTACATTAGGCCGTCCAATTAAAGCAATAACAGGCAACATATTAATTTTTAAACACAGAATAAGCTGAAAGAAATCCATTTTCTGTTGTGAAAAAAAGGGTATTATTTTGCACTAAAGGCGTTGCAATAATCCCACTTTTATTCACACGAATCCGGGCTAAAAAATGACCATCTTCAAGAGATAACCAATGGATATAACCTTCCCCATCTCCCACAATAAGTGCATTATTTAAAATAACGGGGGCAGTAATTCGTCGACCATATAATTTATTTTGCTTCCATAAAATATGTCCCGTTTTTTTATCAAAACTGTAAACATAACTATTTTCATCAGTGATATACACTGCATTTTTATCAATAGTTAAACCTGTATAGGATGAAAGGGGTTGTTCCCAAATGGGCTTTCCTTCCTGAAGTGTTAATGCCATCAAGTTACCTTGGTACGCTGCAGCATAAATAATATTGTTATCAATGATAGGATCGGCATCAATATCTAACATTTGTTGAATAAAGGTAATCCCTTTTTGTAAAGCAATCGCTTGTTCCCAATATAATTTACCGGTTTTAGCTTCATAAGCAGCAACTTTTCCATCAGAAAAACCGACAATTAATTTTTCATCTTTAATTTGTGGCGCACTGCTGGCACGTAAAGTAATTGTTGGGCTTTTATGTGCAAGTGTCCAATTAATATGGCCAGTTTCTGTATCTAATGCAGAAATATTACCATCCTGCGTTTTAATAAATATTAATTTTTCAGTGATTAAAGGTGTTGCTAAAACTTGCCCCGGAACTTGTATTTTCCAAAGTAAATGCCCATTTGCAGAATCAATTGCTAAAATTAGTCCTTCTTGAGTGCCGATAAGAAGTTTTCCATAACCTACAGAAAGATTACTCATTAAGGAAGAATGCGTATCAAACGTCCAAAGATTTTTTCCTGTGGAAGCTGTTATTGCTGATATTTTACCTTCAGGCGCAGCAGTATATAAAATACCATTCGCATAAGCAGGTGAAAATTTTAAATAATCTTGCTTAAAACCACTTCCTGTTTTTTGTATCCACAATTGATGGGGTATAAACGCTGATTTAAAGTTCACTAATTTTGTTGGTTTAGGATTATTATCGGTTCCAATACCTGAAATAGTCGCACATCCAGTACTAAATAAAGCAGAAGCAAAAACAGTTAAAAAGAATAAGTGCTTCATCATTTATTTCCTGTATATGTTAAAGGGAGATTATCCATTTTCATTTGTATTAATGGACGTATACTTTGCGTTTCTGGTAAATTTTGTAAGGCTAGCTGATAAGAAGCACGAGCATTATCATACTGTTTTACTATAGTATATGCATCACCTTTCACAGATTCAATTAATGCAATAAAAGCAGGCTCATTAATTCTTTTCAAAAGTTCCAACGCTTCTTCTGGTTTATTCATTGCGATTAAAATACGCGCTTTTCTAATACGCGCAATTTGTTGTATAGGGGCTGATTTAGCATGCTCGATTACCCAATCAAATTTTGTATTTGCTAACGTTAAATCTTGTTGATTAATAGCTATTTTCGCTTGTA
The DNA here is from genome assembly GCA_965140885.1 of Legionellaceae bacterium. Lineage (GTDB taxonomy): Bacteria > Pseudomonadota > Gammaproteobacteria > CBCSKA01 > CBCSKA01 > CBCSKA01. The sequence goes on from CBCSKA010000147.1 coordinate 3,125, forward strand.
TTAATTTAGCTAATGATGCATAAGCCGTTTGTGGGTAACGTTTAATTAAATAATCAGCGGCTTGATTCACTTCATTAGGATTATTTTGCTGAAGATCACTTAATAATTTTTCATAACGGATCGACGCACTGGCTAAAGCACTCTCTTTATTAACTTGCAAACGATGCCAAATAAAACCAATAAGAACACCCATTCCCAAGGCGAATAAAAGCAATAAAGCATTTTTTTGAAGCCATTTTTTTATTTGTTCTACTAGTTCTTGATCCGATAAATACGTATCCAAAATTATTCTCCTTAACCAACGTATAGGATCCCAAGATAGTCAAAAAAAATAACTATCTTTTGATTTTTATGAAGTGTTATTTAATAGCAATTGATAAATAATTCATCAATTGAGTAAAACTTACAGATTCACTTGAAAAAGATAATTCTTCAAAATTGAATGGAAAAACTTTTTCTTCATGCAAACGCAACATTTTTAAAATAATTTGTTGTGAAAGTAATTCATTTTCACCAATAATCAGTGCCATTTCTGCTTGGCTTGCATCTGCCCGTTTAAATTGACTTTTAATACTACTTTCTGTGCAATCGACTATTACTCTAATGTTAGGTAATGCTGAATGCATTTTTTCTGCTAATAATAATGCTTTTTCCCGGGATTTTTGTCCAATAGAAATTAAATAAATATGCGGCTTAGTATTTTGGGGTACAGTAAATTGCGTTTGTTGTATTAATTCTATTAATCGCTCTAAACCAATAGCAAAACCTATTGCAGGGGTACTTCGCCCCCCTAATTGTTCAACTAAGCCATCATATCGGCCACCCGCACAAATAGTCCCTTGAGCACCTAATTCATGCGTTACCCACTCAAAAACTAAGTGATTATAATAATCTAAACCCCGTACTAACCGAGAATTAATTTGATAATCAATACCTAATAAATCTAAATATTCGCATATTTGATTAAACTGTAAACGTGAATCCTCATCCAAAAAATCCAATAATTTAGGTGCTTGTGCAATAATATTTGCTAATGTTGGATTTTTACTATCCAATATGCGCAAAGGATTTTTATGCAAACGATGCTGGCTCTCTTCATCTAATAAATCATAGTATTGATTAAAATATTCAATTAATGCCTGTCGATAAATTTCACGGTTAGCAGAAGTGCCTAATGAATTAATTTGCAACGTTAGTGATTCTGGTTTCAAACCAATCATTTTCCATAATCGCTGAGACATTGCAATAATTTCCACATCGATTTCTGGTCCTGCCATCCCAAATGCTTCAACGCCACATTGGTGAAATTGTCGATATCGACCTTTTTGAGGTCTTTCATGTCGAAACATGGGGCCCATATACCATAAACGTTGCTGTTGGTTATACAATAATCCATTTTCGATACAGGCTCTGACACAACCCGCCGTCCCTTCAGGACGTAAACTTAAACTATCTTCATTTCTATCGATGAAAGTATACATTTCTTTTTCAACAATATCAGTCACTTCACCGACAGAACGTTTAAATAAAAGTGTTTTTTCAACAATTGGAAAACGAATTTCTTGATAACCATAATTTGATAAAAGTGTCGATAACGTATTCTCAAGAAAATGCCAATAAGACATTTCTTGAGGTAAGACATCTTTCATTCCACGAATAGCTTGCAGCCTATGGGTCATTGTTATTTACCGCTCATTCTCATCAATTTGGAAAGGGGTAAATACTTCATTTAATTGTTGCGAAACACGAATAAAGGTTGTTCGTTTAGATAATTCTTTTAATCGCTGCGCACCCACATAAGTACAAGTTGAACGGATACCACCTAAAATATCTAAAATAGTATTATCGACATGACCTCGATAGGGAACATCAACAGATTTACCTTCACTTGCCCGATAATCATCTACTCGTCCACGATGACGACGCATAGCTTCAGCAGAACTCATACCATAAAAACGCTTATACGTTTTTTCCCCTTTTTTAACCATTTCGCCTGAACATTCTTCATGCCCTGCTAACATACCGCCTAGCATAACAAAATCAGCACCCGCAGCAAACGCTTTTGCCACATCACCCGGAACTGTGCAACCACCATCAGCACAAAGATGTCCCCCTAAACCATGCGCAGCATCTGCACATTCAATAATGGCAGATAATTGAGGATAACCCACACCGGTTTTTTTACGTGTAGTACATACTGAACCGGGACCTATCCCTACTTTTACAATATCAGCACCAGAAATAATTAATTCTTCAACCATTTCAGCAGTTACGACATTTCCTGCCATAATGGTTTTATCTGGAAATTGCTCTCGTATTTTTTGGACAAGATCCACAAATAATTGAGTGTATCCATTAGCTACATCTAAACAAATAAAGGGGGTATTAATAAACTTAAATAATGAAGCCACTTTTTCAAAATCTTTGGTACTTGTTCCGGCACTAATAAAACAATAAGGCGGAGTTTCAGGCGATATTTCCATTAAATGACGCCATTCTTCTTCTGTAATGAATTTATCTGTCGCTGTTAATAATTGATGTTTCGCTAAGCTTTTTGCCATGGCTAAAGTACCCGTATGGTCCATATTGGCCGCAATAACAGGAACCCCTTTCCAGGTAAAACCGGAATGCTTAAAAGTATATTCTCTCTCTAATTGAACTTCAGCACGCGAACGTAAAGTACTTCTTTTAGGGCGAATTAAAACATCTTTAAAATCTAATTTAATATCATGTTCTATGCGCATAGTTTTATCTCATCTAAAAGTCACAAAGGCCACATCATACCAAAATTTTTTTAAATATGCTGCAATGTTTACCACTAAAAAAAACATTTTTTCAACAATTTATTTTTTATAATTTTTTTATTCCTTGCTTATTTATTAGCTTTGTAATGCCGTTAACGCAATAGTATAAACAATATCTTCAACCGTTGCCCCTCGAGATAAATCATTAACGGGTTTACGCAATCCTTGTAACATAGGGCCTATGCAAATAACATCTGCACTTCGTTGTACTGCTTTATAGGTTGTATTACCCGTATTTAAATCAGGAAATATAAATACGGTTGCTTTTCCAGCTACTTCACTATGGGGGGCTTTTGTTTTAGCGACTTCTTCTGAAAAAGCAGCATCATATTGTAATGGACCATCAATTAATAAATCGGGGCGCCGCTGCTTAACCAGTGCAACGGCTTCACGAACTTTATCTACATCAATACCGGAACCCGAGCTTCCTGTACTATAACTAATCATAGCTACCCGAGGAAAAATTCCAAATGTTTTTGCTGATTCAGCACTTTGTATCGCAATATCCGCTAATTCCTCTGGATTGGGATCCGGATTTACCGCACAATCCCCGTAAACTAAAACACGTTCGGGTAAACACATAAAAAAAATAGATGACACTAATTTTACATTGGGGGCTGTTTTAATAATTTGTAATGCAGGCCGTATTGTATTTGCCGTCGTATGAATAGCACCAGATACTAAGCCATCCACTTCATTCATTTGTAACATCATTGTTCCTAGCATGACATTATCTTGTAAATGCTCACGCGCAATGACTTCTGTCATTCCTTTGGTTTTTCGTAATTCAACTAAAGGATTAACATAACGTTCTGCGACTACGTTAGGATTAATAATTTCTATATTTTTAGGAATCACAATACCATTACGATTTGCTATTTCAAATACATCATCTGGATTCGCTAATAATACACATTGTGCAATTTGACGTTCGGCACAAATAGATGCCGCTTTGAGTGTACGAGGTTCAATCCCTTCCGGTAAAATTATGCGTTTATTCGCTAATTTCGCTTTTTCAACTAATTGATAGCGAAAAGCAGCGGGTGTTAAAAATTTTTCATTTTTCTTTGTTGCCAGAGGTTTAATCCATTCCGTATTAATATGCATTGCAATGTAATCTTTAACCGCTTCCAATCGCAAATCATCATCGGGCGGTATTTCAGTCGACATATTTTGTAAAGCTACTGCCGTTCTAAAACTATCTGATTCTACTGAAAATAAGGGTAATCCTAATTTTAAAGCATCTGAACAAAGCTGCATAATTTTAGGTTCGGGTTGATAATTTCCCGTTAAAATGAGTGCACCTATTTTAATACCACTTAAGAAAGCCATTGATGTCGCTAAAAGAATATCTATACGATCGCCTGCCGTGATAATTAAATTACCGGGTTTAAGCGCATCAACAATATTCGATAAGCTACGAGCACATAATGTCATGTGTGTTATTCGACTCGTCAGCATTTCACCGGCATTAATAATTTTCGCATTTAAAAAATGCGCAATATCACCCGCACGTGGCGCCACTAATTCTTTATTCCAAGGGATACAGCCTAATAATTTTAAATAATGAGAATCAAACGCTGCTTGAATATCTTCACAATTGATAAGTGGTAAAAGAGGTTTATCAAATTTTTCCTCAGTTAAATCAAAAGAATGACGTCCCGATTTATCAAATAAGGCACCTACTTTATTAATAATGCAACCGACCATTTGCCGCTGTAAAGAACCATAAGAATGTGCCGTAATATCTATGGATTTAACAAGATTCGCTGCCGTTTTATTTCCAGGGACAGCAATAAGAATGACTTCTGCAGCTAATGCTTTGGCTATTTCAATATTTAATCTTTCGGCGTAAGGATAATCTTGCGTTTGTACAAATCCTTGAACTACCACTAAATCATTATCCTGACTTAAGGTTTCATAAGCAGCAACAATACATTCTAGTAATTCATCCAACTTATTTTCACTTAACCATTTTTCAACTTGTTGAATGGGTATAGTTAATGGATTAGTTTGACGCAGGCTTAAAGCATCTTCAGAACGATGCGAAATGGGTTTGAATAAACACGTTTTTAACCCTTGATTTTCAATAGCACGCACAACCCCCATTGCAATAGTGATTAAACCTACACCGGCACCGGTTGGAACTAACATTAGAGTATGAGGCATAAGGATTCTCTGCTTATTGTTTAACAAAAAAATGACTTTCTATTGCTATATTATAGTTGAGATACGATTTGCTTCACATCATTCGCTATCATCACTTCTTCATTCGTTGGAATAACCATTGCACATCGGCTATTTTCTGTCGTAATAATCCCGCCATTATTTTTTCCATGCGTTTTATTGTGTTCCTGATCAAGAAAAAAATTCAAAATACTCAATTGTTTAATCACTCGCTCACGTACCATAAAAGCATTTTCACCAATCCCACCTGTAAAAATCAAGGCATCGAGTGTTGGCAAAACGGTACTTAAAGCTCCTAAATATTTTGCTAACCGATAACAAAACATCGTTATTGCTAATTGTGCTTTCTTATGTCCCTTTTCCGCCGCTTCGTGCAAAGTTCGCATATCCATACTTAAACCTGAAACACCTAATAAACCACTTTGCTGATTAAACAAAGCGGTAATTTCATTTAAATCCATTTGAGATTCAGCCGCTAAATAAGCATGTAAGGCAGGGTCAATATCTCCGGTACGACTGCCCATCATTAACCCTTCTAAAGGTGTTAAACCCATACTCGTATCGATACTTTTACCATTTAATACTGCTGTTGCACTACACCCATTCCCTAAATGTGCAATTAATAAAGCATGATTATCCCGTGGTAAATTCAATTGAGTGATTGCTTGGCTTACAATATAACGGTAACTAATCCCATGAAAACCATATCGTCTTATAGCATATTGTTCATAATACTGTTGCGGTAATGGGTATAAATAAGCGTGTTCAGGCATTGTTTGGTGAAAAGCAGTATCAAAAACAGCAATATGAGGTAAATCCGCAAAAATGCGTTGAGCGGCTTGTATTCCCTTCACATGTGCTGGATTATGTAATGGTGCTAAACGAGAACATTGTGCAATTTCAGCAAGCACATCTTCTGTTATGAGTACTGATTCTATTAACTTTTCTCCCCCATGAACAACGCGATGCCCTATTCCGATTAAGCCATGGGTAAAACCTTTTTGGTGAAGAATATCGAGCACTAATTTAATAGAAGTTTCATAATCAGCTTGGGGGATTGATTTCTGTTCTTTAGAACCATTTTCATACCAAATGAATAGGGTATCAGTAGTATTAATTTGTTCCACAATACCATTAAAACAAATTTTACTTAACACAGGTTCAACAATAGCAAATTTAATCGAAGAACTACCACAATTTAAAACAAGAATATAATTATGCATACTGACTCTTAAATTTAATATTCAACTTAGGGAGGAATTTGTTTCATTTTCTTTTTTAATCTATGCCTACTTTACTAGTGAAAAAAGAATTTATACGCGCTTTAATCCGTGATAGAAATTCTATAAAATGAGTTAAATCTTCCGTATTCAAAACCAGTGTTTTTTCTTTCTCTTCTGCCGCTAAAGGCTCTTGGGCAATCATTTGCATATCTAAAACACGTTCAGTCGCTTCAGAAGGATCTTGCTTGAATGCTAAACGGTGACTAAGATTATTTTTTAAAAAAGTGACTGATCCTTGGCAAGACAATATAATAAAAGGAATATTTTTCTCTTTTGCTAATGCAGCAAATAAATTTCGTTGCTCTTCCTTTAAAAAAGCGGCATCAACAATAACAGGATAACCTGCATTTAAAATAATTTGAGCTAACTCCAGCAAATGTTGATAAACTTTTTTGGTATTATCTGAATGGTAAAGTCCTTTATTAATGGCTGAATGTGAATCAGAGGTAAATGAGATCCCATTTAACCGTTTTCGCTCAATATCCGATGAAATATAAATAGCGGAAGTTTCATGCATAACTTCTTTTGCTAAAGTTGATTTTCCAGACCCCGAAAAACCATGGGTAATCATAATAGCTTTTTGAAATGTTTGTGTGTATTTTTCAGCCAGTGACATATAACTGCGATAACTGGATTGAATTTTTAATTTTTCTTGTTCATGGACATTATCAGAAAGTAAACGAAATAAAGCCACTTTTGCTCTAACCACTGCTCGATAAGCTTGATAATAAGGTAAAACCATTAAACCTTGATAATCACCACTGGTTTGGAAATAAGCATTGATTAATTGATGCGCTAATTGAGGTTTTTGGTTATCTTCCAAATCCATGGCAAGGAAACCAATATCTGCCATAACATCCGTCCATCGAAAATCATCATTAAATTCAATACAATCAAATATAGTCGGTTTTCCCTCCCATAAAATAATATTATTTAAATAAATATCACCATGACATTCTCGAATATACCCTTGTGCTTTACGTTGCTCAAAAACTTCGTATAAATTTTCATATTGCTTTTCAGCCCATAAACGAATGTTATTTAATTGCGCTATATCATTAGGATCTGTTAACAAAGGTTGTATTTGATCAAAATTTTGCACCACAGGCGCATGAACATGTTCAGGTTTACCAAAGTCTCCTGTTAACGCAGGTTGCGCACATTGATGAAATGCGGCAATAGAATGCCCCACTTCATCCATCAAAGATAAAGTTAATGCATTTTTCGCTAATAATGCACTAAATAATGATGATTGTGGAAATTCACGCATTTTTACGGCATATTCAATAGGATGATGATTATCGCTCATAAAACTTGGCGCATCTTTACTGCCGTAAATAGGAATGACACCACAATACATATCAGGTGCCCAACGTTGATTTAAACGATATTCTTCTTGACAATAATAATACCGTTTTTCTAAGGTTGAATAATTTAAAAATTCAAAATCAACAGGTTTTTTTATTTTATAGGCATAAAATCCCGTTAAAATAACCCAAGAAACATGGGTTTCAATTACGTGAAACCCACTAACGGGATGGTCATACAATGCAGTATTTTGAAGAGAGGCAATTAAAGGATTTTTTTCCATCAGTCTGATCTATTAAGGTAAAGTTTGAAATGCTTTTTCTGCGGCGATTAATGTTTGCTCTATTTCATTTTTTCCATGAGCTATTGAAACAAAGCCCGCTTCATACGCTGAAGGCGCTAGATAAATACCTTCTTTTAACATGAAATTAAAAAATTGTTTAAATCGTAGGATATCACTCGCAGTCACTTGTTTAAATGAAGTTATCACAGATTCTTCTGTAAAAAAGTATCCAAACATACCTCCAATATGATTCGTGGAAAATGGAATTCCCACTCGACGTGCAATAGCCTTTAATTGCGTCATAAAATAAGTGGTTTGTTGTTCAATAGTTTCATAAAAACCTGGTTGGCTAATTTCCTGCAAAGTCGCTAAACCTGCTGCCATCGCTACTGGATTACCCGATAAAGTTCCTGCTTGATAAATAGGCCCATTGGGAGCTAAGTGTGACATAATATCTCGACGTCCGCCAAAAGCCCCTACCGGCATTCCACCACCAATAATTTTACCTAATGTTGTTAGATCGGGTTTTATCTTGTAATAAGCTTGCGCTCCGCCTAATGCTACGCGAAAACCTGTCATGACTTCATCAAAAATTAATAAACTGCCATAGCGATCACATACTTCACGTAACCCACTTAAAAATTCTTTATGGGGTAATACACAATTCATATTACCTGCAACCGGTTCAACAATGATTGCAGCAATTTCTTCACCATTAGCGGCAAAAATATCGTTGACTTCATCCACATTATTATACGTTGCTGTTAATGTATGCTTGGCTAAATCAGCAGGAACACCAGGCGAACTTGGAACACCAAAAGTTAAAGCACCTGAACCTGCATTGACTAATAATGAATCACTATGTCCATGATAACAACCTTGGAATTTTAAAATTTTATCACGTCCTGTAAACCCTCTTGCCAATCGAATGGCACTCAATGTGGCTTCTGTACCTGAATTAACCATCCTTACCATTTCTATAGAAGGCATTAATTGACAAATGGTTTCCGCCATTTGAACTTCAATTTCTGTCGGTGCGCCAAAACTTAAACCTTTTTCCGCCGCCTTTTTCACTACTTCAATGACACGGGGATGCGCATGGCCTAAAATTAAAGGTCCCCAAGAACCAACATAATCAATATAGCGCTTTCCATCAACATCAATAATATACGCTCCCTCACCTTTTGCTATAAATAAAGGTTCACTATCAACACTTTTAAATGCTCTAACCGGTGAATTAACACCCCCAGGTGTTGAATTTTGGGCTCTTATAAATAATTCATGGGATTGGGTCATACAAACCTCAGGTAACATAAAATAAAAAAATAACATTCTATAATAATTGCTTGCTATAATACCGTATTTATCCATTTATGGGTTATGGTATATAACCAAAGTTTTAGTGAAAACATAAAAAATAATTCTCATTGCGATAGAGTTGAGCCAGTCTTATGATTACAATAACGAATTTATCCTTACAACGTGGTTTTCGTACCTTATTCGAAGAAGCCAATGTGCAAATTAATCCGGGTGAAAAAATCGGTTTAATCGGTGCGAATGGTGCAGGAAAATCCACTTTATTTGCTTTACTTCGACAAAAAATATTTCCTGATATAGGTGATATTAATCTACCTAAATATTGGAATATTGCTCATTTAGCGCAAGAAACTCCAGCGCTCGAACAATCTGCTATTGAATATGTAATCGATGGTGATACAGAATTACGCCAGATTGAAAACGAAATGCAAGCCATTACGGATGATACAAAATTACTCGAATTACATGAACGTTATGCGATAATTGATGGGTATTCTGCTCCATCGCGCGCGGGACAATTACTTCATGGTTTAGGATTTTCAGTGGAAGAACAAACTAAATCAGTGGCAGAATTTTCTGGGGGATGGCGAATGCGCTTAAACCTTGCCCAAGCCCTTATGTCACGTTCTGATTTACTTTTATTAGATGAACCGACTAACCACTTAGATTTAGATGCCCTTTTATGGCTTGAAGATTGGCTCAAAAAATACCCGGGGACATTATTATTAATTTCTCATGATAGAGATTTTTTAGATAGCACCATTAAACGAATCATTCATTTATATCAAAATAAATTTCATTTATATACCGGAAATTATAGCCATTTTGAAAAACAACGCAGTGAGCGTCTTGCACAACAACAAGCTAATTATGTTAAACAACAACATCATATCGCCCATATACAAAAATTCATTGATCGATTTAAAGCACAAGCCACTAAAGCTAAACAAGCTCAAAGCCGAATTAAAGCACTTGAACGCTTAGAAATGGTTAGTGCGGCAACAATTGATTCCCCCTTTGATTTTACTTTTTTTGAACCTCAAGCTTGCCCTAATCCTTTATTAAAAATATCCCAAGCTAATTTAGGATATGATACAAACCCATTATTAAAAAATGTTAATTTATCCTTACTTCCTAACACCCGCATTGGCCTTATCGGTCCTAATGGCGCAGGAAAATCGACATTGATAAAAACCTTAGCGGGCGTTTTAGCACCACTAGCAGGTCATTGTGAATTTTTCAAAGGAATCAACATTGGTTATTTTGCACAACATCAACTTGAACAATTAAATTTAACTCAAAGTCCATTAAAACATTTAAAAGCAATCGCTCCATCAATACCGGAATTATCATTACGCCAATTTTTAGGAGGCTTTGATTTTTCTGGTGATATGGCATTAACCCCTATTACCAACTTTTCCGGCGGTGAAAAATCACGTCTTGCTTTAGCTTTATTAGTATGGAAAAAACCCAATCTCTTATTATTAGATGAACCCACAAATCATTTAGATTTAGACATGCGACATGCATTAACCATTGCCTTACAAGATTTCAAAGGTGCGATGATCATTGTTTCTCATGATCGCCATTTATTACGCACAACAACCGATACTCTGTTACTTGTAGCTAATCAAGAAGTCACTTATTTTGAAGGTGATATTGATGAATATGAATTAAGATATAGAGATTTTCGTCAACCATTATCGACTAATCCTTCTAATAAACTTAGTAAAGGTCATTATGAAAAACAAAAAGAACGACGTGCGCTTGAAACAAAAATTAAAAAACATGAATCGCAGATTGCAACTTTGTTGAATCAATCAAAAAATATAGAAAATATCTTGGGGCAACCTGAACTATATACGCCTGAACAAAAAAATAAACTCAAAGAATATCAAGATCAACAAAAACATTTAATGGAAAAATTAAAAATCTCCGAGGATCATTGGCTACAATTAAATCACTTATTAGAAGATCTATAAGGTAGTTATGTCTATAAGCATTTTGTTGATGCTTATAATCATGAATATAATTTACATACTTAAAAAGACAGTCCCTTAAAAATTTTTACGATAGTGTCGCCATTTTTGAGGCCCCTTTTGGGACATCCAAGTCCCCAAAAGGGACAAAAATTGTCGACA
>CBCSKA010000148.1:0-51697 GCA_965140885.1 Legionellaceae bacterium
ACTTGTCTTTTCAGACACTCACATGACTTCTCACGTAAGTGCCCACACAATTTGCTTGGCTTTAGTTTTTAAAGAACTCCGAATCTCAGTTAATTTACTTTCGATTCAGCTAAGTTGTCGATTCTACCGATTATTTTTTATTTGTCAACCTGTTTTTTCAGGGAAGTTAAATTTTTTTAATTTTAACTTCGAAACAGTAAAAAATAATCCGTCAATTCAAGGTTGGTCATGATATAGTAATAAAATATTTTGTCAACCTAATTAACAAGGTTTAATATATAAAAAATAACTTTCTTTTGATAAACAGGATTCATTATGCCTAAAGACTATAGTAGAACCTCTCGCATTGCCGAATTAATTCAGCAAGAAATCGCACTAATGTTACAAACTGAAATTGAAGATCCACATTTAAAACAAATTACTATTACACGTGTTGAAGTTACCCGTGATCTGACTTTAGCGAAAATTTATTTTTCTTTCTTTAATGAAGATGACGATGAAAAAGAAAAAACTAAATGTTTAAATAAAGCAGGAAACTTTTTACGGTACCATTTAGCGAATCGAATAGAGTTACGTATCACTCCACAATTACGTTTTATTTTCGATGCAGAACTCCAAAAAACACAAAAATTATTAAGTTTACTTCAATCCCTATCACCTATTGATAAGGATAAAACAAATGATGAAAGTTAAGAAAACCAGTGAAAAACAAAAAATCAATGGCATTTTACTATTAGATAAAGGCATAGGCATTAGTTCTAATAAAGCATTACAACAAGTAAAACACTTATTTAATGCAGAAAAAGCAGGACATACAGGAAGTTTAGATAATTTAGCAACAGGAATGTTACCCATTTGTTTTGGAGAAGCGACTAAGTATAGCCAATACTTACTTAATGCAGATAAAACGTATTTCACGATTGGACATTTAGGGATTAAAACGAGAACAGGGGATGCTGAAGGAGACATTATTGCAATCAATAAACCTAAAACTTATATTTACCAAGATGTCCAAACGATTGTTAATTCTTTTTTAGGGACTATTACTCAAATTCCTCCCATGCATTCTGCGCTAAAACATAATGGACAACCACTTTATAAACTTGCACGTAAAGGAATAGAAATTGAGCGCTCTCCTCGTCAAATCACTATTTCAAAAATTGAAATTATTGATTATTCGAAAGAACAACTTGCTTTAAAAGTTACTTGTAGCAAAGGAACTTACATTCGAACCTTAATTGAAGATATTGGGGAAAAACTAGGATGTGGCGCACACGTTACTAAATTACATCGCTTATCTATTGGTAATTTTAAACCCGAAGAAATGCTCTCTCTTACACAATTAATAAGCGATGAAGATGATAAAGAAAAATTGCATTCACACTTACTTTCTATCGATACCTTATTACCACAATTTATGAAAGTTAATATCACTGATAGTGAAGCCATTCGTTTACAACAAGGACAAAAAATAGAATTTGTAAGCCCTACAATACCCATTGTACAAATATATACAGGCAATCAATTTATTGGTTTAGGTGAAATAATCGATAATCTATTAATCCCTAAACGTCTTATGGCTACTTAAGTAAAAGCACGTTTTCTTTAAAAAAGAATAGATTTAATAAATGTAAATAATTCTTTGCTATATAATTTCGCTTGAAGGTTTTCTTTATTGATATCTTTGATTGCTTTTCGAATTAATTGCCTAAGATATTGGCGCTCAATTTGAGGATAAATAGCTAAAAATTCAGTGATAGCTTGATCACCACCAGTCATTAATTGTATACACCAGTGTTCGATTTGCTGTTTTCTTACTTTTTCTATCTCATCCTTATGCTCTATTTGTTTGAATAAATCATCGATAAATGAAGATTCATACCCTCTCATTAATTTACCAATATATTGGATTTGTCTGCGTTTGGCTTCATTTGATTTGATAATTTTTGCTAATTCTATCGCCTCAAGTAATTCACTATCTAATGGTAAGCGAGATAATTGCTTGGCGGGAAGTTTAACTAATACTGCGCCTAATTCTTGTAACGCATGCATATCTTGTTTCTTTTGAGTTTTACTCTTTTCTAACGGGGATGTATCTACACTATATGACATTATTTTCTTCCAAAATCACAGTAATTGAATGACTTGTTGCTACCAATAATCAAAAAATATTTTAATAAGCTTATCACTAACATTTAATATATAAAAATTATTCCTAATTTATTATATTGTTTTTTTATGCTAATGTTTATATAGAGTTATACGGTAACATATTAAAACATTTAATTCGATAAATACCCAATGGATGGCTATATGAAAGATAATAAGTTAATTCAACAAAGAGTGGACTCATTAACAACACTCACTTATGAAAATTCAGATTGGCCAACATTAATCAATCAAGTATTAAAAAATGCAAAAGCGCTTGGCGCTACTGATGCTGAAATTAGTGCAAGCTCATCCATGGGATTTACCACTGCTGTTCGTTTAAGAGAAGTTGAAACCATTGAATTTACGCGAAGTAAAGCCGCGGTAATCACCGTTTATTTTGGTAAACAAAAAGGTTCAGCAAGTACCACTGATACGAGTTATGAAGCATTAAATGCCGCTGTTAAAGCAGCTTGCGAAATTGCGAAAGCGTCGGGTAAAGACGAATATGCAGGTTTAGCAAAAAAAGAACAACTGGCTTTTCATTATTCACCCTTAGACTTATATCATTCCTGGACGGTAACGCCAGAACAAGCTATAGAAATAGCTTTAGAATGTGAAGAAGCCGCTCTTAGTTATGATCCCCGAATTATTAATTCAGAAGGCGCGGCTTTAAGTACCCATCAGCATCATTATGTTTATGCAAATACCTTGGATTTTTACGGTCACTATGATTCTACCCAGCATAGTCTGAGTTGTTGTGTCATAGGACAACAAGGAGAAGAAATGCAACGTGACCATAGTGTGACCATGGCTCGTTCTGCGCAAAATTTAAAAAATGCTAACTTTATTGGTAAAGAAGTCGCAGAAAAAACGTTAAAACGCTTAGGCGCAAGAAAATTAAATACACAAAAAGCCCCTATTATTTTTGAAAAAACCATTGCGAGTTCATTACTGAGTAGCTTTATCCAAGCCATTCGGGGGGGAAATCTTTATCGTAAATCCTCCTTTTTATTGGATCACTTAGGTAAAAAAGTTTTCCCAGATTTTATTGATATTTATGAAGAACCTCATTTGATAGGTGGCTTGGGTAGCGCCCCTTTTGATAATGAAGGAGTATCTACACGTAACAAATATTTTATACAACAAGGCATATTAGAAAATTATCTTTTAAATAGTTATTCTGCACGAAAATTAGGTTTAGAAACGACGGGTAATGCTGGCGGAGTTTATAATCTTTCTATTAAAACAAGTTCTGATAACTTATCTTCATTACTCAAAACCATGGATACGGGTTTACTCGTTACTGAATTAATGGGTCAAGGTATTAATCTAGTGACAGGAGATTATTCACGTGGTGCGAGTGGATTTTGGGTAGAAAAGGGTGAAATTCAATTTCCAGTAGAAGAAATTACTATCGCTGGAAATTTAGGTGATATGTTCAAGAATATTGTTAAAGTCGCGAATGATATTGAAAAACAACGAAATATCATTACTGGATCACTCTTAATTGAAGAAATGATGATAGCGGGTAATTAAATTTATTGATTTTCACCAAAGTAAGCGTAAATTAATTCTTGTAATCCATTTAAAGCATTGGTTTCATCATTCCCTTTAATAATTAATTCAATTTCACTCCCTTTTTTAGCACCTAACGAAATAATTGACATAATACTTTTGCCATTCGCCTGTTTCCCATTACATAAAACTTCAATTTCACTACCATAATGCATGGCTGTTTTAACAAATTTATCTGCTGCTCGAGCATGAAGCCCATGTTTATTCATAATTTGTAGTTTTTTTCTCAGCATACACGGCGTATCCATAAAATTCCTTTATTTAAATTTAAAATATATAAAGAATTCATTGTGAAATATGATCAGTGGAAAAAGCGAGAATAGCGAGGAATAATAGGTCGATAAAAAGTCTATTTCATTACTTTTATACTTGTATAAATTCTTCGCGGTTATTAATAACCGCGAAGAATTTATATATTTATTCGCCATTTTCTTTTTGACGATGTTTTGCAACTTGCCTTTCCAATTTATCAAATAAATCATCAATAGAATTATACATATCTTGTGAATCAGCTTGTGCGTGAATAATACCTCCATGAGGTACATGTATTGTCGCTTCCGCACGCTGTATTAATTTTTCAATATCAAAGATAACATGAATTGATGTAATCTTATCATAATGTCGGCATAAACGCTCTAATTTTTCTGTCGCATAGGCTCGTAAAGCATCAGTTACTTCAATATGACGTCCTGTAAATGTTACATTCATTTTACTACTCCTATTTTTAAGTTAAATATTTTCTATCATGAGATGGTGGTATAGCCATAAGTTCACGATATTTAGCAACGGTTCGTCTCGCAATCAAAATGCCTTGTTCTTCAAGTATTTGGACAATTTTACTATCACTTAAAGGACGTTTTGAATTTTCTGCACTAATTAATTTTTTAATTAATGCACGAATAGCTATAGACGAACAAGCTTCTCCATTACCCCCCACAATATGACTGGAAAAGAAATATTTTAATTCAAAGACACCTTGTGGCGTATACATATATTTTTGCGTCGTCACACGTGAAATTGTCGATTCGTGTACGCCTAATACTTCAGCAATATCGCGTAATACAAGTGGTTTCATCGCTTCGGCTCCCTGTTGTAAAAAGCCTTGTTGTCTTTCAACAATCGCTGTAGCCACTTTTAATAAGGTTTCATGTCGACTTTGCAAACTTTTTATAAACCAACGCGCTTCTTGTAATTGATTGCGCAAAAAAACATGGTCACCATCATTACTTGATTGTCTTGCTAATTCCATATAATGTTTATTAATTCTTAATTTAGGTAAAGCATCTAAATTAAGTTCTACCACCCACCGTTTCTCTTCTTTTTTTACAATAATATCAGGAATGATAGCACTTGCATTATGGGAGCAAAGTTGTGCTCCGGGTCTTGGGTTTAATGATTGAATTAACTGTAATACATTTTGTAATTTTTCATGAGATAAATTTAATCCTTTTTGTAAATCATCATATTCATGTTTTACTAAACAAGTGAAATAATTATTTATAATATCAAATGCTTCATGAATCCAAGGAGTATCTTCAGGTTTATCTTGTAATTGAATCAATAAGCATTCTTGAATATTCCGCGCACCAACACCGACGGGTTCAAATTCATGAATTTTTTTTAATACACCTTCAATTTCTTCTATACTGACATTTTTCTGAAATTGATTTAAATATTCTTGTATATCTTTTAAATTACTATCTAACATACCATCTTCATCGATAGAATCAATTAATGTGATAGCAATTGCTCTTTCAATATCTGTAAATGGCGTTAATTCAACTTGCCACATTAAATGTTCAAATAAATTTGCTTCTTTATTTGATAACCAATCTATATTATTTTCAGTTATTGCCGTTCCTAGAATAGGTTGTTGATATATTTCTTCCCAATTCGTATCGACTGGCATTTCATCACTCACTAATTGTGTAGTTTGTAAATCTAACTCTGCTGTATCTTTATAATTATCATCGCTACACTCTGGCTTATCATATTCAGCCATTTTTTGTTCTATGCTTAAATCTTCTTCTTCATAAGTTTCTAATAAAGGATTTGTTTCAATCGCTTGCTGAACTTCATTATGTAAATCTACAGTTGATAATTGCAAAAGACGAATTGCCATTTGTAATTGTGGTGTTAGAGCAATTTGTTGACCAATATGTACTTGTAGTGTTGCTTTCATTATTTCCATCCTTTTACGCAAAAATAAAGCATAAACCAGAAAATTGAAATTCACTTAATTAATATAAGTTTAGCGCAAAATTAAGACTGTATGTAATTTATAATGAAAAATCCTCTCCCAAATATACTTTTCTGACTTGCTGATTATTTAAAATTGCTTGTGGTTCATCTTCACAAATAATTTCTCCATCATTAACAATATATGCACGTTCACAAATATTTAATGTTTCTCTCACATTATGATCGGTAATTAATATCCCTATTCCTTTTTCACGTAAATGTTTAATAATACGTTTAATATCAATAACAGATATAGGGTCTACCCCTGCAAAGGGTTCATCAAGTAAAATAAACATAGGTTCATTTGCCAATAAGCGAGCAATTTCAACTCTTCTTCGTTCTCCACCCGATAAACTAATACCCATTGAATCTCGTAAATGACTGATGTGAAATTCATGAAGTAATTCATCTAATTTATGTTTTTTTTCTTCCGTAGATAGCTTTTTTCGTAATTCTAAAATAGCCATAATATTTTGTGCGACAGTTAATTTTCTAAATATAGAAGCTTCTTGTGGTAAATATCCCAAACCTATTTTCGCGCGCTGATCAATTGTTAAATGGGTAATATTTTGATTATTTAAAATTACAGTTCCATTATCAATGGGAATTAAGCCAACTATCATATAGAAACTAGTTGTTTTTCCCGCGCCATTGGGACCGAGTAAACCTACAATTTCTCCCTTGCCAACTTGTAAAGATACATCTTTAACTATTTTTCGACCAGAATATGTTTTAGCTAAATGTTTAACCTGAAGTGAAGCATACATTTCTCTTATCCTTTATGACTAGATTGTTAGCAGTCTAATTAAATTAATCATTAATTATTAAAGTTTTTGCTTAAATTATTTATTTTCCTACTGACACTATTATTGTGATGAGGAAGTTTTTATAGTAATGGTGCCACCCTCTTGAGTAAAGGGTGTTTTGATTGTTTGTTTTTTCATGTTATACGTCATATAAGGTGATTTATAGTTATTATGATCTTGGGTTATATTGACATTACCTTTAAAAACAATGAGATTTTGCTTTGGCAAATATTGAATTTTTTCTGCATTTCCTTGCATTGACGATATTTTTTCTTGTTCGGCGATATGAATTATCGCAGGTTTTCCTAGAGCCGTCGCTTCTTGTAATGCATTTTGAGAGTCCAAATAAACGCTTAATTGATTGGCATATAAGTGGCGTAAATCCTGACTGAAAATAACATTTCCTTCATAAACAGCCATTTTATTTTTTATCTTAAAATAAGCTTTAGAAGCATTAAGTAGCCATTTTTTATCTGATTCAAACATTGTACTTCTTACATTCTTAGATAATTTTATTATTTCTTTATTAAGATCAATGTTTGCACCTTCACTCTTTATCAAAAAATCACCTTGTTGTGTGCTTATTTCACTATTAGTTTGTGCGTATTTTTTTTCAGGTAAAATAAAAAGATAATTTGTTAATATCTTTGTCGCAGGATGTTGTAAATTTTTAGGTTTAAAGCCTACCACATGATTCCATAATATTAATTCACTAACGCCTTTACGTGTTTTACCTTTTTGCGCAGAAATTTTCCAAGGTGTATTTTCTTGATCATAAATATAAAAAAGGGGATTTTCCATTTCAGTGATATTTTCATTGGGATAATGTTTCATAGAAGAAGAATAAAATTCTGCATCTATATTACCCATTTCATTAAAAGAAACGCCTCGGATTTCTTCCATAAATGCATCAAATTGATATTTATTAGCATTTTGTAAAGTATGTTGCGCATTGAAAGCTTCAAATATTAACCAAGCACTCAGCATAGCAATAAGAAATAATACAAGGCTACTGATTTTTTGCTTATTATTAGATTGAAATATATTTAGATATCGCATTTTCCCACTTATTTTGCGCTTTTAATAAAAATTCACATACTTCTCGCACGGCACCTTTTCCTCCATTTGCATTGGTAATCCAATGAACATAGGGAAATATGGCTTCATTCGCATTTTGAACAGTAATACTTAAACCTGCTCGTTGAAAAAGGGGAATATCGACTAAATCATCGCCGATACAAGCAACTTGCTCGGGCTTTAAGGATAATTCATTTAATAGAGTTTGAAAAATAGGTAATTTTTCAGGGTGACCTTGGTATAAATACTTAACACCCATTTTTTTTATACGGTGAGTAACACAAGGCACATTACGCCCCGAAATAACAGCAACAATAATTCCCATTGCTTGTAATAATTCTATACCTAAACCATCTTGAACATGAAATGCTTTCGTTTCAATACCATTATCATCAATATAAATATGCCCATTGCTTAGAACACCATCCACATCAAGCACCAGTAATTTTATTTCTTGTGCGCGAGCAATGTTTTCTTGCATAAAGGGAACTCCTTAATACTCATGAAATGTTTAATGCAAATAGAAAAGTAATAGTGAGAGTTAGCCTATAAGCCGAGTTCTGTCGAAGGCAATCATTCATCTGCGATGGCTATCACTAGACATCTGTAGCAACCTACCCAAACCCAACGCGGGCAACGTCAATGGGTTTCTATTTGGTCTTGCTCCAAGCGGGGTTTTCCATGCCATTCAATGTTACCACGAATGCGGTGCGCTCTTACCGCACCATTTCACCCTTACCGCTTATTTAAAAGCGGCGGTATACTTTCTGTTGCACTTTCCGTAGGTTCACACCTCCCAGGAATTACCTGGCGCTTTGCCCTATGGAGCCCGGACTTTCCTCCCTATTCTTTATAAAAGAATACAGCGATTACCCAGCTAACTCTCGCAGATAGAATAACACAATTAATAAGATATTTAAGTTAAATTTTACTTTTTACACATTGAATTTCACCATCACTCATTCAACCTAATAAACTACGCAACATCCACGCATTTTTTTCATGGGCTTGCATTCTTCCTGTTAAAATATCCGCCGTAGGTTCATCATGAGTTTCATCCACTTTAGGAAAAATTAAACGCGCTGTTCTCACAATAGTTTCTTGTCCTTCGATTAATTGCTGAATCATTTCTTCCGCACCAGGAACTCCTTGTGCTTCTTTAATCGAGGTTAAGCGCATGAATTCCCCATAACTCCCAGGTGCTGGAAAACCCAATGCTCTGATACGCTCAGCAATAGTATCTATTGCTAACGCGAGTTCTGTATATTGCTGTTCGAATAATAAATGCAGAGTATTAAACATAGGCCCTGTCACATTCCAATGAAATGCTTGTGTTTTTAAATAAAGCGTATAGCTATCAGCTAAAACTTTCGATAAGCCTTCACTAATAATTTTTCTATCTAATTCACTAATACCTATATTTATACTCATATATATCTCCTATTGATTAAGTCTTAGTTAGGTTTGTTCTGTTTAGTATCGGAAGAATTATCCATTGGCTGTTTATGCTTAAACACCTTATTTACAGCTTCTATCATATTTTGATTATTGTGAGGCGTATCTTCGGAAGTCTTATGCTCTATTTTTTCCTTAGCTTCAGACACCGTTTCATGAAACTTTTTAGCACGGTCACTTCTTTTTAAATCTACAACCCTTGTTTGCGTGGATTCTTGTTTTTGCATATCTTCAAGTCTTTGCTTAACTGGATTTTCATTTACTTGTTCCTTTTCTAGATTATTATGTTCACTTTCAATTTTAGATGGAGGCTTCGTTTCAGTATTAGAATTGTTTACAATTTTAGATAGAGACTTCGTTTCAGTATTAGAATTGTTTACAATTTTTTTCAATTCGGTAAATAAATTTGTCAGCTTATCTGTTGTTTTTTTAATTAAATCAGAAATAAACTTGTCTCCTATGTTTGCAAATGAAGGGAAACCATTTTCAATATTTTCATTTATTGAAACATTACCCTTAGTGTCATTAGATGTTTTTTGAGCTTTTTCAGCAGGGTTTTCTTCTATAGCTATTATTTCATTCATCAAATTATCAACTTCAGTGATTACCTCTTTTTGAAAGTTATCTAGATCTTCGTTTAATCCTGTAACTGAAGATATATCTTTCTTCTTTTCAGCATTATTTTCCTGTATCTCTTCTTTCACTTTTTTAAATATATTCTCACTTGAAAAAGATTTTTTTGCTTCTAATAATGTCTCTTTCGCAGTATTTAAAATTTGAATTATATTTTTTATTGAAAAATCAATGATCTTTGATGTATTTTCATTGATTTTTTGATTTTCACTATGTTCCGCTATCTTCGCTTTTAAGTTTTCGCCTTTCCTGTTAATTTTTGCAATAAAAGATTCAAATTTGTCATCTATTTCTTGAATTTTACTTTTTTCTACACCGTAAACGATCTCCTTTAACGCTTCACTTATTTTTGTTAACAATTCTTCTTTGGATTCATTAGTGATATCGGGAGCATTCTGTGCTGCTTTTCTTTTAAATAAAGTTACTTTGTCCTCAGCCATTTCTACAGACTGCTTAAAATAAGCTATCAACCCTTTATCCTCTCCATTCATCTCCTTTGAATCATACTTTGAAAGCATCGCTTTAACCAATTCGTCTACTGTCTTCTTAATAGATTCTTCTAATTCTTCCGCTAATTTTATTTTTGCTTCTATTGATAAACCGGCCATAATAAATACTCCTTATAATTAGTCTCATTTACATTATTGCTATTTTTGTAACTCTATATTACTAAGTATATCTTTAAAAAACATTAAGTCATAAAAATTCATTTTTTTTAGAAGTATTTTTATTCAAAAGGCTTGTAATAAAATTTAACAACGCTAATCTTATTCATCTTTAATTTAATTCAATGAAAACGGTATGTCTAATCTAAATCCCCAACAGTCTCAAGCAGTCCATTACATAGATACACCTTTACTCGTGCTTGCTGGCGCAGGAAGTGGTAAAACACGTGTTATTACTCAAAAAATTGTTTACTTAATGCAAACCTGTGGTATCAACCCTCGTCATATTATTGCCGTAACCTTTACCAATAAAGCTGCAAAAGAAATGAAAGAAAGAGTGAATACCTTATTAGCGGGACAAAAAAATCGGGGTTTAATGATTTCAACTTTCCATCAATTAGGCTTAGCATTAATTCGGCAAGAATTAACATCTTTAGGCTTAAAATCAGGATTTTCCATATTCGATACCCATGATGCGATAACATTATTAAAAAATTTATTACCCGATACAGATACTAAATTACTTGAACAACTGCAACATAAGATATCGCAGTGGAAAAATGATTTGATAGAACCCAAACAAGCCATATTATTAGCGCAAAATGAAATTGAAGAATGTGCCGCTAAAGTTTATATTGATTATAATCGCCACTTACGGGCATATAATGCAGTGGATTTTGATGATTTGATTGGCTTACCCGTAACCTTATTACGAACCCATAGTGAAATTAAAGAACGCTGGCAAAATAAAGTACGTTATCTGTTAGTGGATGAATATCAAGATACAAATACAGCACAGTATGAATTTATCAAACTTATTACGGGTGCTCGAGGCGCTTTCACCGTCGTCGGTGATGATGAT
Source organism: Legionellaceae bacterium (assembly GCA_965140885.1). Taxonomy (GTDB): domain Bacteria; phylum Pseudomonadota; class Gammaproteobacteria; order CBCSKA01; family CBCSKA01; genus CBCSKA01. The sequence goes on from CBCSKA010000148.1 coordinate 11,466, forward strand.
CAATCTGTGTATGCTTGGCGCGGAGCAAAACCTGAAAATTTAGCCTTACTACAACAAGATTATCCTCAGTTAAAAATTATTAAATTAGAACAAAATTATCGTTCTGTTGCTAGGATACTTAAATCAGCGAATCAATTAATCAGCCATAATACACATTTATTTGAAAAAAAATTATGGAGCAACCTAGGGTTTGGCGATCCTATACGAGTCATAGCCACAAAAGATGAGGAAGATGAAGCGGAAAGAGTCGTGACTGAATTGATTAGTCACCGCTTTAAACATCAAACTCAGTATCAAGATTACGCTATTTTATACCGAAGTAATCACCAATCACGTAATTTTGAAAAAGCCCTTCGACATTTTCGTATTCCTTATGCTTTAAGTGGTGGAACTTCATTTTTTGCGCGTACAGAAATTAAAGATATCATGGCGTATTTAAAGCTCATGGTAAATACACAAGATGATAATGCTTTTTTACGCATTATTAATGCTCCTCGTCGAGGAATAGGCCCTTCAACATTAGAAGCCCTTGGCCATTATGCCGCCCAACGCGAAATTAGTTTGTTTGACGCAACATTTGAAATGGGATTACATCAATTTTTACCTGATACCGCCATTGAGAAATTGCAACAATTTACTCATTGGTTAAATTTAGTCAGTGATAATGCCATTCGTGGAAATACCATTGAAGTAATCAACGATATGGTTAAAACCATAGGTTATGAAACCTGGTTATTTGATAATAGTAGTAATCCAACTGCCGCAGAAAAACGTATGGCCAATGTGTATGAATTATTAGCCTGGCTAAAACGCATGTTGGAAAATGACGATGGAAAAGAGGTAACGTTAGAAGAAGTGATTAATAAAATGATTTTAATTGATATGCTGGAACAACAAAATGAAAATGAAATACGCGACCAAGTCCAATTAATGACATTTCATGCAGCTAAAGGCTTAGAATTTCCTCATGTATTTCTAGTCGGTATGGAAGAAGAAATACTACCTCATCGTACTAATATTGAAGAAGATCAAATTGAAGAAGAACGCCGTTTAGCTTATGTTGGTATAACCCGTGCTAAACGAAGTTTAACGATAACCTTCACAAATCAACGTAAACGCTTTGGAGAATTGAATACTAATGAGCCTAGTCGTTTTTTAATGGAACTTCCGCAAGAAGATTTAGAATGGGAAGGATATAAATTCGTATCTAATCCCGAAAAAAGTGAAAAACGTGCGGAAGATTATTTAGCTAGTTTGCGTCATTTATTAAATAACACTACATCGACCTAATATAATAAGGTGAAATTATATTTTCGAAACTCACCTATTGCTTCAATGAAATTGAACGAAAAAAATCGTTAACACATACATTATTATATATAAAAATGGACTATCCCTATCTGAGATTAGAATTTAGCGATGAACCATTTATGATTAAATTTGAGGGTAGAATCTAAATGCCTAGGATTAAATTTGCACAATTTGTTGGAAAGACCCTAAAAATATTTCACATAACTAGTTTCTGAAATTACTTTGTAAAAATATTTATACTCTTTATGAAAAAAAGCCTCTGCTTTTTATCGCAGAGGCTTTTTTAGTTTGTAATGTTTGAGTCTTGGGAAATGACTTAATTACATCATATCCATGCCGCCCATGCCACCCATTCCACCCATGCCGCCAGCGCCACCATGTGAATGTTGATCTTTTTTAGGTAAATCAGCAATAACACATTCTGTTGTAATCATTAAACTAGCAACAGAAGCTGCATTTTGTAAAGCGGTACGAGTAACTTTAGTTGGATCTAAAATACCCATTTCAATCATATCGCCATATACAGAGGTTGCTGCATTGTAACCGAAGTTACCTTGTTGGTTAACGACTCTATCAAGAATAACAGAAGCATCTGCTCCGGCATTAGCAACGATTTGACGTAATGGAGCTTCCATTGCGCGTCGAGTAATTGCAATACCCATATTTTGATCATCGTTATCCCCTTTTAAATCTTTAATAGCTTGCATTGCTCGAATTAAAGCAACACCACCACCAGGGACAACACCTTCTTCAACCGCTGCACGTGTTGCATGTAAAGCATCTTCAACGCGCGCTTTCTTTTCTTTCATTTCAACTTCAGTGGCTGCACCCACTTTAATCACTGCAACACCGCCGGCTAATTTAGCCACTCTTTCTTGCAATTTTTCACGATCATAATCAGATGTTGTTTCTTCAATTTGCTTACGAACTTGGTCAACTCGGCTTTTAATTTCTTCTGCCGGACCTGCGCCATCAATAATGGTTGCATTTTCTTTAGTAACAATAACGCGTTTAGCATTACCTAAATCTTCCATTTTAACCGCTTCAAGACTTAAACCGACTTCTTCAGCAATCACATTACCACCGGTTAAAATAGCAATATCTTGCAACATAGCTTTACGTCTATCACCGAAACCAGGCGCTTTAACTGCACACACTTTTACGATACCGCGAATAGTATTTACTACTAAAGTTGCTAATGCTTCACCTTCAACATCTTCAGCAATAATTAATAAAGGACGTCCTGCTTTCGCAATGGATTCTAAAGTAGGAAGTAATTCTCGAATATTGCTAATTTTTTTATCCACTAATAAAATTAAAGGATTTTCTAATTCGCAAGACATATTTTGCTGGTTGTTAATAAAATAAGGAGAAATATAACCACGGTCAAATTGCATTCCTTCGACAACGGAAAGATCATTTTCAAAGCTATTACCATCTTCAACAGTAATAACCCCTTCTTTACCTACTTTTTCCATCGCTTGTGCAATTAATTTTCCAATAGAATCATCAGAGTTTGCAGAAATAGTACCCACTTGAGCTATTGCTTTATTATCTTTACAAGGTTTAGATAAATCTTTCAAAGCAGCAACAGCAGCAATAGTAGCTTTATCAATCCCACGCTTTAAATCCATAGGATTCATGCCAGCAGTAACACCTTTTATCCCTTCAGCTAAAATAGCAGCCGCTAAGACAGTTGCCGTTGTAGTACCATCCCCAGCAATGTCTGATGTTTGAGAAGCAACTTCTTTTACTAATTGCGCTCCCATATTTTCAAAGCTATCTTCTAATTCAATTTCTTTTGCAACAGAGACGCCATCTTTAGTAATAGTTGGTGCACCAAATGATTTTCCAAGAACAACGTTTCTACCTTTAGGTCCTAAAGTCACTTTTACAGCATTAGCTAAAGTATTAACTCCTCGTGCAATCGCATTATGTGCTTCTTGACCATAAATAATTTGTTTAGCAGACATGTAATACCCCTTAATCAAAATTTAAATAAACTGAGAATCGATGTGTTTTATTTAATTAACCTTCGATAACACCCATAATATCTTCTTCGCGCATGACTAATAATTCTTTATTGTCAATTTTAACTTCTGTGCCAGCATATTTGCCAAATAATACAATATCCCCTACTTTAAGACTTACAGCACGAACTTGCCCGTTATCTAATAATTTTCCATTACCAACAGCACAAACTTTACCGCGCATGGGTTTTTCTTTTGCCGTATCAGGAATTAAAATACCTCCTGCTGTACGTTCATTCTCTTCTAAACGCTCAACAATAACCCGATCTTGTAAAGGACGTATATTCATATAGTTCTCCTAATCAACTAAAGATTTTTAAAAAACTTGTTAACATAATAAAATAGTTTGAGAGCTTAGCACTCTCTTATAATGAGTGCTAATGATAACGTGATTACTGATTTAGTCAAGTCTTTTAATCAGCACAAAAAAAGATTATCGATAGTGTCGCCATTTTTGAGGCCCCTTTTGGGACATCCAAGTCCCCAAAAGGGACAAAAATTGTCGACAAGTATGCCTGCGGCAGCCCTGGCCGTCCTGCGTACGCTCGTTATGACACGACTAGGTGTCATAACTTCACTTCCACAAATGACTTGTCGACCGTGTTGTGGACCTTATATTTTGCCTTCGGCAAAACATCCGGTACTACGGTCTACCAGGGACTATCGGCCTCGCTCCTTCGTCGCTTCCTTGGCCGACAGCGTTAGTATTTAAAATAAACCCCGTAAAATTTATTAAACCCTATAAAATACTGAAGATTTGCCATTTTTATTATTTTCTATTTTTATAAACGCAGTAATTCATTAATAGAAACTTTACTTCGGGTTTTTTCATCTACTTGCTTAACTATAACGGCACAATAAAGGCTATGTGTTCCATCTTCTGAAGGTAAATTACCCGATACAACAACTGAACCCGCGGGAATACGCCCATAAGTAATTTCACCCGTTAATCGATTATAAATACGGGTACTTTGTCCTATATAAACTCCCATAGATATTACAGCACCTTCTTCAACAATAACACCTTCTACAATTTCGGAACGAGCACCAATAAAGCAATTATCTTCAATAATAGTGGGGTTTGCCTGTAAAGGTTCTAAAACACCGCCAATTCCAACGCCACCTGATAAATGTACATTTTTTCCAATTTGTGCGCAGGAACCAACAGTTGCCCACGTATCCACCATAGAACCACTATCAACATAAGCACCAATATTAATGTAAGAAGGCATGACTATCGTATTCGAAGCAATAAAAGCCCCTTTTCTTACACAAGCTGGGGGAACGATTCTAATGCCATCAGCAATAAATTCATCTGTCGTGTAATCAGTGTACTTTAAAGGAACTTTGTCATAAAATTGTGTAAAATTTCCAGAAATGACTTGATTAGCTTCCAAACGAAAAAATAATAAAATAGCTTTTTTTATCCATTGATTAACTATCCAACCATTAGTCGATTTTTCAGCTACACGCAAAATACCTGTATTTAATAAATGTATCACTTCTAATACAGCTTCTTTTACAACAATATCAACCTTATTTGGAGAATATTCCATTCTACATTCAAAGGCGTTTTCTATAATTCTTTCTAAATCCTGCATTAAATTTATCTCCATTACTTTATGAGTAAAACTGACTGAGGTTTACATTTTTTTTCATTCAATAAATAAGAATTTTATAGTATATTACCCTCATAAATTAAAATCACCATAATAATATTAATCACTATAAACGAGGACATTATGCCAGCTCAAAAAAATTTGCCTCTATCTAAACCTACCTCTAACGCTACTAGTGACTTAACAAAGCAAGAAAATAAAATTGTTGAAAATAATATCGAAACTATGCACGAGCTATATCAACATTTAAATAATAAATTTAACATTGTATTAGCAAATAACACTGAATTTAAATTAATTAAAATCAATAATTTTATACAAAAAGATAGTCAAAAAAAATATACAGAATTTGGATATATGGGAAATGAAAACCCTATTTATATTACGTCTCATAGTTTTAATCACACTCAAATTTCACTCGATAAAAATGAAATGACTTATGTTGATGGCTTACAAGCAATTAAAACTTATAGTAAAAACAATGAATTATTTGATAACACTAATGAAGCCTATATTGTAATACCTTTATTTAATAAAAATTCTTTTGGTTTAGGGATTGCTAAAGTAAAAAAATATACGGATGAAATGGATTTTCAACTCATGACTTTATTTACTAATGCTATTTCTCCCTTCTCGTCATTTTATTATAAAAATGAAATAGCAAATGCCTGTAAAAAACAAGAAATGCAGTATCAAGGAACTTTTTATGCAAAAAATTCTTTAGCAATGTCTAATTCACTTAATACGGGTGCGGATATTCTAAAAAAAATAACCGATGTTATTGATGGAAAATTAAATTTAGCACTGGCATTTGACCAATTTAAATCCCAAAAAGAAAAAAAACAAAATGAAGAAAAATTAATAAATAAGACATATGATATTTTTTCCTTTCCTTTAGGGGTTATAGCTTTATTAGGTGGCGGCGCATTTCTTGGTTTAGCATTGACAATTATACCGACTGTATTACCCCTTGCCATTCTCTTTTTTAGTGTAGGAATAGGCACATTATTATTAGCCTATCCTCTTATTTATTCTATGGGTAAAAGCTTGTTTCCTGGCAGTGGCATTGATGTTACACAATTATATAAACGCTTAACTGCTACCGCTGATTCTGAACAAAAACAACCACCCCAAATTATATCTACTAATAACAAGATACTACACTCAACTATCGTTCAAAACCCAACAGTTAATAATACTGAAAACCATACTGAAAAAAAGAGTGAAGAAAAGAAACTTAGCTTAAATTAAATAAAATTTTAGTAAAAAATATGATTAGTCTTCTTTGATTTTAGATTCAAAATGTGGCAGAGCGACATAAAAAATAGCCCCTTTATTTTGTTCTGCTTCCGCCCAAATTCGACCTCCATGCCGTTGAATAATACGCTGCGCTGTCGCTAAACCTATACCTGTACCTTCGAATTCTTTTTGACTATGTAATCGTTGAAATACGCTAAATAATTTATCACTGTATTTCATACTAAAACCAACGCCATTATCTTTAATCATAATAATGACTTCTTCATTAGCTAAATAGGTATTAATAGTGATTTGTGTTTGAGGCTGATAACGCGTAAATTTAATCGCATTACTGATTAAATTTGAAAATACTTGATATAACATTGCTTTATCAGCATAAATTAAAGGTAATGGTTCGATATTCCAATCAATGTGGCGATTTTGACATTCGGGCACTAAATCTTCACAAATATGATTAATTAATTCATTTAAGTTAAAACTTTGTTTTTGGATTTCTAAACCTGCCGTGCGGGAAAATTGTAATAAATCATCTACTAAGCTTTGCATACGCTTTGTAGATTCCGTTATTATACTAATATAACGATTACCTTTTTCATCCAATTGTTCAGCTAAATGAAAAGCTAATAAACCTATAAAACTTCCAATATGGCGTAAGGGAGTATGTAAATCATGTGAAACTGAATAACTAAAAGCTTCTAATTCTTGATTCGCTAATTCTAATTGTACAGTACGTTCCTTAACCCGTTGCTCTACTTCTTCATAAAGTCTTGTTACTTCTTCTTGTGCTCGTTTTTGCTCATCAATATCTGTAGCGGTACCTACCCATTTCACAATATACCCTTTTTCATTTCTTATCGGTGCACCACGACTTAAATGCCAACGATAAAGTCCATCAGTGATATTTTTATATCGAATTTCCATTTCATACTTTTCACCCTGCAAATGCGCTTTTTCTAAACATTGAATATATCCCGGAATATCATCCTGATGCATGATTTTTTGCCAGCCCGTGCCTTGGGCTTCTTCAAATGTTTGCCCTGAATAATCAAACCAGCGAGAATTAATATAATCGAGATAACCTTCAGGATCCGCCGTCCATACAATATGTGAAATATATTCAGCTAATGTATGAAACCGTTCGTTTTGTTCATTTATTACTATTTTGGGTTGAGTTAACATAGTTGGCATTATCCTATTACTTATTCTTCCTTGTGCTTTTTGTTTATTCTTCAATAAAATACTTTTGTGGGGATTTCAGGTAAACATAAGGACGCTATTCTAACGTGTAGTTTTAATACAAGTAATTAGGGTTATAACTAGGAATCATAAATTCTTTTAATAAAATTAACTATTAAACTCTTAGTGATATATAAAAATTAATGAAAACTTTTTTCACACGTTTCTTGATGTAATCAATGATATTTACAAAATAATTCTGGAAAAAGGAGTAAATCAAAAAAAAATTACACATAGTGTTTTATAAAAACTTCAAATTAACACATTTCACTAATAATGTTTGGGTAACAAAAATATTCTAAAATAAATTTGAATACGAGCAGAAACTATAAAAGATAAAAAGATAAAAAGATAAAAAGATAAAAAGATAAAAAGATAAAAATATGATTTTGGCTAATTACACTTTGAAATAATAATGGTTTACAAACGTGATTGATTAACCCCAAATACCACGACTTTGGGGCTTTATTTTAGTCACCCTTAAGCAAAGCTAAAATACGACTAAAAAGTTTTAACATTATTAATAAATTAATTTCTAAAACTTTTTAAATTTAAAAAAAATTTATACAAACATAAAACACTTTATTAAAACGTTGCTTAAACAAAATATAATAAAAAATCTATTTAATATTAGCGTAAAATCTTACTTATTTGAGTATAAACAATTTATTCAGTCAGCGTGTTTAAACAATTATCTAAATCTTGTGGTAAAGGGGCTTCTACACATATTTCTTTTTGACTATCAGGTAATGTAAATTGAAGACGAATAGCATGTAAAAATAAACGCTTAGCGCCTTTTTCTTTTGCCCATTTATTAAATTCTTTATCACCATATTTCTCATCAGCGGCTAAAGGATGTCCGGTATAAGCCGCATGAACTCTTATTTGGTGCGTACGTCCCGTCACAGGCTGTGCTTCAATTAAGGTGCAATTGTCTAATCGTTTAAGCACTTTAAATTGAGTGAGTGATGGCTTTCCTTCAGAACTTACTTTTACTATACGCTCTCCAGAACTTAATTGGTTTTTATAAAGCGGCGCATCCACTAATTTTGCAGAGCGCGGCCAATTCCCTTTTACTAAAGCTATATACGTTTTTTGAATGTTTCCTTCACGAATAATTTCATGTAAGTATTTTAAAATACGAGGTTTTTTGGCAATTAATAAACAACCCGATGTATCTTTATCTAAACGATGAACTAATTCTAAACTTTTTTGGTTAGGAAAACATTCACGTAATGCTTCAATGATTCCTAAATTTATCCCACTTCCCCCATGTACAGCGGTGCCAGCGGGTTTATTTAAAATTAAAAATCCTTCATCTTCATATAAAATTCGACTTTTTAAAGTCATTACATATTCTTGAGAAACTTTTACTTCTTTTACTTGTCCTAAACGTACTGGGGGAATACGAATATTATCACCGCCTTGAACTCGGTAATCTGGCTTAATTCGTTTTTTATTTACTCTAATTTCTCCTTTACGTAATAAACGGTAAAGTCGAGTTTTAGGTAACCCTTTCAAACGAGAAATGAGAAAATTATCCAAACGTTGATTTGCATAAATAGAATCAACTATTAAATATTGAACTTCTGTTGTATTAATTATCTTAGTCATTTGTGATACATTCCCTTGAAGGAAAGCAAAATATTGATATAATTCATTATCACTGGCAGCGCAAGTTACTAAAGTACAAGCATAACGGTAAATGCTGCAAATTGTGAATAGATTTTAAAGCGGTTAACAGCTAGTAACTATAATATATTGTGTTAACATTTAACAATAAATTGATCTTTTTTAAAGATACGAACATGAATTATACAGGTCCTTATCACTTATTGAAGAAATTTTCTTCTGATATTGAACACTTAAGTTGATAAGTTTTTAGGTACTGCTCGCAGATCGCGGAAAACGATGTAAATAATACTATAACTTCAGCTTTGATTTTTTATTTAGGAATGCTGTTTTTTTACTAATAGCCTAAAACCTAATGAATAAGAATAAAAAAAACGATAATAGCTATTACACAGAGGCGCAAAAATTACTCTGATTAAGATCAACAAGAATTGAATAAGTGATACTTATCACACAATACTTTTGCACTCTCTTAACTATTTTCCTATTTCCATATGGCAATAATAGCCATTAAGTAATACTATGGGTTGAAATGTAGTCTACATATATATCATCATTTACCGAATACTGACCTGAGCAATTAAAATAGTAGGTTAGGATACAAATGTTAAAAATGCTTATTAATGCAACTCAAAATGATGAGTTACGCGTTGCTTTTGTGGATGGTGCAAAACTCACCAATCTTTTTATTGAAACACCAGGGAAAGAACAAAAAAAAGCCAATATTTATAAAGCTAAAATTACTCGAATTGAACCTAGTTTAGAAGCAGCTTTTGTCGATTATGGTTCTGAAAGACATGGTTTTTTACCATTTAAAGAAATTTCACCCGAATACTTTTCAACATCTTTGTCAAATAATGATGAAACCTATTTATCTCGGATAAATATTAAAGATGTGTTGTCCGTGGGCCAAGAAATTATGGTTCAAATCGACAAAGAAGAACGAGGTAATAAAGGTGCTGCATTAACAACCTATATTAGTCTTGCGGGCAGTTATTTAGTATTAATGCCGAATAACCCCAAAGCAGGAGGTATTTCTCGCCGAATTGAAGGAGAAGACCGTTCTGAATTACGTGATTTAATGGCTGCTTTAGCTATACCTGATAATATGGGAATTATTATACGTACTGCTGGTTTAGGTAAAAGCCAAGAAGAATTACAATGGGATTTAAGTATATTATTAAGACACTGGCAAGCTATTAAAGAAGCATACCAGGGTTATCCAGAATCTTCTAAGTTAGAAAATGATAGTACTTCAATAGCAAAATCTATTACATCTCGCCCTGCGCCTTTTCTTATCCATCAAGAAAGTGATGTCATTATTCGAGCTATTCGTGATTATTTAAGAAAAGATATTGGTGAAATTATTATTGATAATGAAGAAGTTTTTAATAAAGTTCGTTCTCATATCCAACATATAAGACCAGATTTTTTAAATAAAGTTAAATTTTATCGTGATCGCTCACCTCTTTTTACCCGTTTTCATATTGAAAGCCAAATTGAATCAGCTTTTCAACGAGATGTTAGATTGACTTCTGGTGGAATAATTGTCATCGATCATACTGAAGCATTAGTTTCAATTGATGTTAATTCCGCTCGCGCCATCCGTGGTGGAGATATTGAAGAAACTGCGTTAACAACGAATTTAGAAGCAGCAGAAGAAATTGCTCGTCAAGCTAATTTACGTGATTTAAGTGGTTTAATCGTTATTGATTTTATCGATATGGAAAAAACCAGTAGTCGTCGCGCAGTAGAAAATCACTTATCAAAAGTTTTTAGTCATGATAGAGCGCGAGTCCAAATTGGGCGGATTTCACGTTTTGGCTTACTTGAAATGTCACGCCAACGTTTACGACCTTCATTAGGTGAATTTACCAGAAACCCTTGCCCTCGTTGCTTAGGTGAAGGAAATATTCGTAGTATAGAATCCATTTCTTTATCCATGTTGCGCTTATTAGAAGAAGAAGCCTTAAAAGAAAAAACAGCCTATGTAAAAGCGCAATTTCCTATTGAAGTTGCCTGCTATTTACTTAATGAAAAACGCCATATCCTTAATGAAATTGAAGAAAGACATTCTGTCCATTTATTAATTATCCCCAATAAGTATATTGAAACTCCCCATTATAAAATTGAACGGATACGTACAAGTGAACTTAATACTCAAACCACGACGGAATCTTCTGCATTAAGCTTTGAAATGGTAACAAAAATAGAACCTACACTAGCAATAGGAGAATCACAAAAACAATCCTTAGCCACTGAACCCGCTGTAAAAGAAGTTAAATGGAATAAATTCAAAAAGCCTATAACAGCCCCAGGATTATTTAAACGTATACTTGGCGGTATTTTTGGTGTGACATATGAAGAACCTGAAAGTATTCCTGAAACTATTCCTGAAACTATTCCTGAAACTATTCCTGAAGCTATTTCTGAAACTAAACAGAAAGAACCCATTAAACATAAACACAAACCCATACAAACACAACCTGCGCGTCAACAAAATCGTAAAGACAGAAATCCTGCAAAATCACACTCTGTCCCCGCAGTTAAAGAAACATCCTCAGCGATTAAAGAAGCATCATTAGGTAAAAAACCATCTAAATCTGTTTCTCAAAAGCCACTTCCTTTAACCACTAACACAGAACCTTCTGTTTTACCCACAAAACCTAGTAAACAAAATAATTCTATTATTGAACTTCCAACTTTGATTGAAACCAATAAAGAATTGCTTACAGAAAAAGAATTGGTTGTAGAAAAAGAAAGTGTTGAAACAAATCAAGAAGAACTTAAAAATTCTCGCCGAAGAGATTTTCATAAAAAACGTAGAGGACAACGTAGACGAGGCCACTTACGTTTACAAAGTAATACAGCCCGTCAATCATCCACTACGGAAACGACTAAGCTTGAAAATAATGACGTAAGTACTGAAAAATCTTTCAGTGAATTACCGTTACCACCAAAATCAGAAATGGCTACAGAGAAAAAAGTTGACGCTGAAAAACCAGCAGAATAACTATTTTTTTTAGGGGGAAATTATTTCCCCCTAAATTTTATACATTACGTTATTATTTCAAAAATTTTACTGTCTTTCAGATCCGACTCGCTTAACTGACTTTTTATGTCTTACAACATAAAGAATATTTTTTAAATCCTATTTTTACTGAAGTAATTTACTATTTTTTATAATTGTAGTTTATTGTATAAAACTCTAATATATTTAATGACCCATTCCAGAAACAATTTTTTTCTTTAAAATAAATATTATTTTCTGTAAACAAAAATTTCATATATACTTGAGTTAATGCTTCTATAATATCATTCACTAATACTAATAAATGGGAATAAATTATGACAAACGATGCTACCAAACCTGAAAATACTAAAAATATTCCAAACAGCACTATAGCCCCTAAAGATAAAAGAAACGACGAATTACAAAAAGAATTAGTTGAAGGTCCAGTAACAATTGATTTATCTAGAGAAAATACTAATAGAACTGATAAAAACACGCCTGATGATGAAAACACTAATAGTGATGAAAATTTAATAAAGTCTTTGTATGAACTTCTAGCGAAAAAGGGAAGTATTTCTGTCGTTCCACCTAAAGCAGGAGCGAAAGAGCTGCAATTAATTACTTCTGATTTTAAATTTAGCCCTATTCAAATTACTTGCCATAACGGGGTAATGAATGCAAGTTGTTACACAAGAGATATACTAGAATCCATGGTACAAATTGCTAAGGATAAAGGTTGGTCAGCTATTGTTATAGATGAACCCACTAAAAGTAAGGCTAAAGCACTTATACAAGAAATATGTAAGGAAAAAGGTATAGAAGTTAGCAATACCCCTGCAGAAAATGTTAATGTTAAATTAGTCAAATAATTTAGTTTATAAACTATAAAAATTTAAACTTGAACTAATAGTTTAGCTTATTACTATAAAACTTTACTATTAGATCGATAGTGTCGCCATTTTTGAGACCCCTTTTGGGACATCCAAGTCCCCAAAAGGGACAAAAATTGTCGACAAGTATGCCTGCGGCAGCCCTGGCCGTCCTGCGTACGCTCGTTATGACACGACTAGGTGTCATAACTTCACTTCCACAAATGACTTGTCGACCGTTTTGTGGGCCTTATATTTTGCCTTCGGCAAAACATCCGGCACTACGGTCTACCAGGGACTATCGGCCTCGCTCCTTCGTCGCTTCCTTGGCCGACAGCGCAAGTTACCATTCTCAAATTAAGTTCGATAAAATAAATCGCTTTTTTCTCGAATGATCGATTGATAAATTAAACCTACTCACTGCTTATAATTTAACTAAAGGATTATAGGGACACTAAAAATTCCTTATCTATAATTTTTTATATAAACCTTATGCTGAGGAATTTTATAAAAAAACCTACAGTCAAAAAAAAAAATGCAAAGCCTTGTAAAAATATATCTATGTTTAGATAAACCATAAAGCTGTAATTTTTCTGATACAGCATAACCCTCATTAAAAGCATTCTTTTTAAATCAAAAATAGGATGGATGATCCTGAAAAGAAATAATTATTCATCACGATTCAACGACATTTTCTGTAAAACCACACTCTTTTTGCGGACAAATTTTTTGTGTACCTTTACGCTTAGTCGTTTTTAATGTAAGAATTGGCCAATCACATTTAGGACAGGATTCTTTTAATGGCTCATTCCAAATCGCATAATTACATTTTGGATAAGTTGAACAAGAATAAAAAATCTTTCCATACCGAGATTTACGCGTAAGTAAAGTACCTTCATGACATTGTGGGCAAACGATATCCGTATCTTTGGGTTTTTCAAGTGGTTCCATGTGCTTACATTTAGGATATTGGCTACAACCTATAAATTTTCCATAACGCCCTTTTTTAATATGTAGAGGAGAATTGCAATCTGGGCAAAGCCTTCCTTCAAGAATAACGGGTTCTTCTGGAATTGACTCATTATTTTCATTCATATTCCGAGTAAAATCACATTCAGGGAAGCCTGTGCATCCAATAAAACGCCCTCGTTTTCCTAAACGTATCGATAAAGGTTTTTCGCATTTTGGGCATAATTCATCGATTGTTTCTTGCGTTACATCTTTACGTTGTACATTTTCTTCAATTAAGTCGACTTGCTGATGAAAAGGCTGCCAAAATTCTTCCATTACTGGAACCCATGCTTTTTCTCCACGAGCAATAGCATCTAATTCATCTTCTAATTTTGCAGTAAAATCATAATCAACATATTGTGTAAAATGTTGTGTTAAAAATTTATTAACAATCCTACCGACATCAGTTGGTTTAAAACGCTTTAGTTCCAGTATTGTATAATCACGTTGTTGTAAGGTAGAAATAATGCTTGCATAAGTAGAAGGTCTTCCAATACCATATTCTTCAAGGGCTTTTACTAAACTTGCTTCCGAGTAACGTGGAGGCGCTTCTGTAAAATGTTGTTCATTACGTAGTGTAATAAGCTTTACTTTATCGCCTTCTGTAAGAGGTGGTAATAATTTTGGGTGATCGTCATTTTCTTTTCGGTCATCAAAGCTTTCTTGATAGACTTCAATAAAACCTGGCTCAGCAATAATAGAACCGTTAGCACGAAATATATTTGATTCTCCACAAAGTAAATCAACAGAAACTGTATTGATAGTCGCATGTATCATTTGGGAAGCGACTGTTCTTTTCCAAATTAATTCATACAATTTATACTGTTCTGATGTTAAATATGCTTTTACATCTTCTGGTAATAAAAATATAGAAGTTGGCCGTATAGCTTCATGTGCTTCTTGAGCATTCTTCGATTTAGTTTGATAAATTTTGGGACTTTCAGGTAATTTATTTTTTCCAAATTTATCAACAATTAATTGACGTATATCGGTAATAGCATCTTTGGCTAAATTGACTGAATCTGTACGCATATAAGTAATTAAACCGACAGCGCCTTTTCCAACATCTACCCCTTCATAAAGTTGCTGTGCTGTTCGCATCGTGCGTTGCGTAGTAAAATTCAATTTACGTGCGGCTTCTTGTTGTAATGTGGATGTCGTAAAAGGGGCTGATGGATTACGTTTACGTTTTTTTCTTTTTACTTCTTTTACCACTAAATACCCTTTTGCGGCTTCTATTAATGTTTCATTTATAGAAGTTGCATGTTCTGCCGTAGAAATAGAAAATTGCTCTAACTTTTGTGAATTAAATTGAATTAATTTTGCATTAAGCGTTTGCTCTTGCGATAATAAATCAGCTTCAATAGTCCAATATTCTTTTGAAATAAATTTTTCTATTTCTTCTTCACGCTCGACAATCATTCGTAAAGCAGGACTTTGCACACGCCCCGCGGATAAGCCACGTCTAATTTTTTTCCATAATAAAGGAGATAAATTAAAACCGACTAAATAATCTAATGCGCGTCTTGCTTGCTGAGCATCAATTAAATCAGTCGCTAAACTTCGAGGTTTTAATATCGCTTCATTAACTGCATTTTTAGTGATTTCATAAAAAACAATACGAAAAACTTCTTTATTTTTTAATGCTTTTTCTTCTTTTAAAATTTCATAAATATGCCAAGAAATAGCTTCCCCTTCACGATCAGGATCCGGCGCTAAATAAAGCTTTTCTGCTTTTTTTAAAGCACTGACAATCGCATTAACATGTTTTTCATTTTTTTCAATACGCTTATATTTCATTGCAAAGTTTTTTTGTGGATCAACTGCCCCTTGTTTGGGTATTAAATCACGGACATGTCCATATGAAGCTAAAACTTCAAAATCTGAACCTAAATATTTCTTAATTGTTTTTGCTTTTGCAGGAGATTCAACAATAACCAAATTTTTCATGGAGTGCCTTAATGCAAAAGCATAGGTTGTGATTTAATAAAATAACTTTCCATCAAAGCCAACGCTTCTTTATGTTCGGGCTGTGTGAAAAGTAACATTAAAACTAAATTTTGCATTTTCTCAAGATTAATTTCTCTTTCATCTAAATCCATTGCTTGCTCAATAATTAATTCTCGACTAAAAGGATTAATGATTCCCAGTTGTTCAATAAAGTGTAGAAACCCTCTTGCTTGACTTGTCAGATGCAAAGTTTCTTCGAAATTAAAACATCGTATACCTTTACTATTATTAATACTTTTGGATAATTCAACGAATTCTTCTGTCTTTATAAAATCAAAAAAATCTTGCATTTTTTCTAAATTTAATTCTTTAGGTAAAGCTAATTCTAGTTTTACTTTTTTATCATCTGTTGAACTTATTTTTGATTTGTTTTCTAAAAAATTTTGAAAAAGTAGTAATAATATTTCTAACATATTAACCTTATCGAAAAAAGAAATTATTTTATCTTAATAGCTTACTTAGATTTAGTATAGTCTAAACTTGATTTTTACTAAAAAGTGATTATTTTTGCATAGTATCAAAAATCAGTACGAATGTATCCTCCTACCACCTGTTTTACTTTTTTTTCGAGTTCTAATAATAAAAGAAATGATGAAACTTCTTCTACTGACAAACCACTACGATGAACAATTAACTGTATTGGGGTAGGCGCATAATCAATAAAATTGATCATAGCATTCCTATTTGTGGAAGTAACTGTTTTTTCCTGTTGCGAAACAGTAACGCTCGAATTTTCTATTGAAAAATTTCCATACTCTTCCAAAATATCATTCACTGATTCAATTAATTTAGCCCCTTGTTTAATAAGATAATGACAACCTTTTGCCATGGGTTGGTGTATTGAACCTGGTATAGCAAAAACGTCTCTATTTTGTTCTATCCCATACTTAGCGGTAATGAGCGAACCACTTTTAAAGCTGGCTTCTACAATTAATATTCCTATAGATAAACCACTTAATATACGATTGCGCCGAGGAAAATTCTGGGGTTTAGGTTTAACGCCGGTTGGAAATTCTGTGACTAATACACCTGATTGTTTAATTTGTTGTGCTAAATTGTATTGAGAGTGCGGATAAATTATATCCGGGCCTGTCCCCATTACAGCTATTGTTTTACCACTAGGAATGGAAAGTGCGCCTTGATGACTCGCAGCATCAATACCTAAAGCTAAACCACTGGTAATCATTAATCCTTCTAAGGTTAATTTAGCGGCAAATTGATAAGCGGTTTCCATTCCATTAACAGAAGCATTACGACTACCCACGATGGCTAATTGCTTATGATTCAAAAGAGTTTTATCACCTTCGACAAATAATAAAGGCGGAGGATATGAAATTTGCTTTAAAAGAAAAGGATATTCAGGATCATAAAAAGTAATGATATGTCGATTTTCTTTTTCTAACCATGCTAAATCTTTATCTACGGCCTTCCAATCAATTTGCTTTAAAGAATTCACTAATTTTTCAGTGTATCCTTTTTCGGCTAATTCATTTTTATTGATGGGGAATAATTCTTGGAAATTGGGAAAATGATTTAATAAATTAAAAAAAGTAGCTGGCCCTACACTATGTGCACGCCATAAGGCAAGCCACTTTTTTAATTCTTCCGTACTAAAAGCCGTCAATTAACGTACCCAATGTCATTCTGGTATTTATATTGATAAAGTCACATTTGAATTTTATTTTCTTCAATTAAATATGATTAATTATCTTAATGTAATTAATGTTTATTTTTATTCCATCTTACCATTCATTGAATAACGTTGAATATTTATTAAAATTTAAAACCAAGCTGTGCTGTAAGTAAATTGCTCGATCTTCCTAATGCACTCATTCCTAACACGGGTAGATCTTGTCCATAAGCTTGATTACCTAGCTTATAATTTTCTTCATGACGATAGATTAAACCTAGCGTTAATTGTGTATTAATTAAAGTCGTTAATCCTGTACTCATTGTGTATTCTGGCATATTCAATGCTAAAGCTTGATAGGAACGACTATATCCCAGTGAAAATAAACTCGTATATTTGCCTAATTTAAAATGATAGGCAGATTCTATATTATAAGTT
The DNA here is from genome assembly GCA_965140885.1 of Legionellaceae bacterium. GTDB lineage: Bacteria > Pseudomonadota > Gammaproteobacteria > CBCSKA01 > CBCSKA01 > CBCSKA01. Next base: position 29,525 of record CBCSKA010000148.1, read on the forward strand.
TGCGGACGTGCGCCTTCAGTATTAAACGATAAATTATGCGGATTAAAGTGGCGCATGGCTCCTGTATATTCTGCTTTAACAGTAATATTTTTAAATGTTAAGTGACTATAAATGTCAAAACCAGGAACACGATGAATTAAAATCGCCATTTTTTCACTTTTACCAAAACCTGCAAAGCTTGCTTCCTCAAGTGCTATATCGCTTCCATCCCATTCAGAATCTTCACCATCCATTTCTTCAGCCTCAGCCCAATCTTCAAATAAAACGAAAGGAGCTCTTGTATTTTGCATTCCTGCAGAATCAGCAATATTTGCAATAATACCTATTCCTGTATTTACTTTAAGCGTAGGAGTATTAAATAAGTAACTGAGATTTAACCCCCCATTATTGATTCTATTATTAGCAACGAGTCGGCTTTGACCGGTAAACCCATATATCGCTGCACTTAAACCTTCATTTCCTGGTTGTTGATATCCAATTAAAATTGCGCGTTCTAGTGTTTTACCTAAGCGCGACGTTAATTTCGGTAAGGTTCCTGAATAATTTCCAAAAGGTACAACCATTTGCCCAAAACTAAAATAAAATGGAGATTTATTCAATTTTCCCACGGTTACTATGGCGGTATTAAGAAAAAAACGTGAATTTCCTATACGATAAGGCGCATTATCCAAATCATTTCTTGGCGCACTACTGTAGTTTATTTTTATTAATCCTGTGACCCATGAATTGACAAGTGCAGCCATACTTAAAGATGCGCCGGCTAAATTTATATCGGAATTTTTTTTATTTAAATAAGATTGCTTGAGTGAAGCCACGCCTAAAATATTACCTCCAATTTCAAGCATGGATTGATTACGAATAATCATTTTCTGTTTTTTGAAATAGTGATCTACTTTTTTGCGTACTTCTAACAGTTTTAAGGGTGTGCTTGTTGTCGTCAGTTTTTGTTTAAAATCTCTCGAATAACTGCTAACAATAGGATTTGCATAGCTTACATTAATTAAATGCGTTTTGACTTCTATCCCTTTTGAAGAACTAGGAAGTACTTTTTGTTTCTGCTTTGTTTTGACTAAAGAAGAGGCTACCATCGTTTTTTTTTGGATTGCCACTATTTCCTTACGTAATGCCATAATTTCTTTATCTAAGCGTTGCGTTTTTTGTATCATTGTCGCAATTGCTGACTTTTTATTTTTTATATTATCTTCTGCTGCATAAGTTTTCCCACTTAAACTAATCATACTCATAGAAGGGATAATAACCATTAAAAAATATCGATGAAAATTCAAACTCAACTCCTTTTGGTAAAGATGATAGGTAATCCAATAAAGAATAATATGCCTCCCATTAACATCATTTCATAAATCAGAACATGCTGTGTGGGGACTTGTGTCGAAGGTAAAAAGCCTAATACAAAAATAGTTAAACAACTGAGTATTCCTAATCCAGAAAGAATATTGAGACTAAATTTACCACCAGGAATTTTATCAATTCTTTCTTTATTACACGGCTTTAATTGTAATCGAATTGCTGCGGTAAATAGCATTAAATAAAATAATAACGCTAATTGAGCCGTTAAATTAGATAAAATCCAAAAAGAAGCATTAATGGTAGGCATTAATAAGAATAAAGAACATAATAAGGTAAAGATTAAACCTTGTAAGAGTAAAATTCCAATAGGCATATTATTACCATTCATTTTACGCAAAATAGCGGGTAATGCATTGTCGTGACTTGCAATGGACATTCCTCTAGCAGTACCCATAATCCAAGTAGAAGCACAACCTAAACCACCAATAACAATTAAACCCGCAAATAAAGGGGTTAAAAATGATAAATGAAAAGCATTGAAAAATATTTGAAAAGCATCAATAACACCCGATGCTAAATTTAATTGATCAATAGGCACTACTATGGCAATAGATAAAGCACCTAACATTAATGTAATTAAAATAATAATACCTGAATAGCGTAATGCTCTAGGATAATCTTGCTTGGGATTTTTCACATCGCCAGCATGAACCCCAGTCATTTCCATTCCCATCAACCCAAAAACTAAGGTTGATAAAAAGGCTAAATTATTAAGGTGATCTTTCGAGGGAAAAAAATGTTCCATAGAAAAGGAAATTTGACTTGGCTTACCTGATAGTAACCAAATAATACCTAAAGTAATAATACATATCATGGGTAATAATGTTCCCAATAATGCACAAATAGTACTTAAAAGACTAGATGCTTTAATCCCTCGGCAATTAATAATAGTCACGCCCCAAAACATAATCAGCATTGCGGGCAATAAATATATTTTATTATTCACTAATTGGGGGTCAACTAAATATGCCAAGATAGCTGCCATCATCGAAAAAATAGTGGGATACCACACGACATTATAAATCCATTGTAACCAAACGGCCCAAAACCCCCAACGTGCACCAAAGGCTTCACGTATCCAAATATAAGGGCCGCCCATGGATGGAAATGCAGTTGATAATTTTGCCGTCACTAAAATACTGGGTATAAAAAATACTATAGTGGCAATTAAATAGAAAAAAACTAAAGAAAAACCATAAATAGCGGCTAACGAAAGTGAACGCAAACTTCCTACCGCAATTAAATTCATCATCACTAATGCAAATACACCCAATGTTTTATTATTTTTTACATCAACAAAATTTGCCATACCTTTATTATCCTAATTTAAAGTAATGCTCTATGCCTGATAAAAACATTTGTACAGAAACTGTTGTTAAAATCATTCCCATTAACCTTTCTATTGCAATCAAACCTTTTTGTCCTAAAATTCGACGTAATTGATTGGCAAATAATAAGAATAGCGTACAAAGACACGAAGCAATCGCTAACGCAATAAAACCTTCGTATAAGGAATTATTGGTTGTAAATAATAATACTGTCGCTAATGCGGATGGTCCTGCAATTAAGGGAATGGCTAAAGGCACAATAAAAGGTTCCCCAATTTGGCGTTCTCGTAACCCCCCTCCATCTTCCCCTGGGAATATCATTTTTATAGCAATTAAAAATAAAATGATTCCCCCCGCTATTCCTAAGGCAGATTCTGAAACGCCTAATCCCTTCAAAATAGATTTACCGCTAAACAAAAACAAACTAAGAATTAAGAAAGCTATTAAACTTTCCCTTAATATAATTTTATTTCGTCGGCCAGGTTCCACGGTATTTAAAATTGATAAAAATACAGGGATATTACCTAAGGGATCCATCACTAAAATTAACATAATTGTTGCAGTATATATCGACATTGAACCTCTTTTTCCCATTACAGAAAAACTATTTACAATATTTGTTGAGGCACTAATTCCAGTAAATTTGCCTTTTCTATTACGGTATTTCCAGTTAAAGCGAAACCTTGAAGTTGCTCGTCTTTATCATAAAACAAGGCTTTAATATCCTTACCTTCTCCACTTATTTTCCACTCACCTTCTTCCTTTAATGGAGGAAGAATAACTATAGGACAGGCAGGAGTTTTAACAATAATAGGCATAGGTGGATAATGAGCACTGGTTTTATTACCAATTACAGTATTTGCTAATGCTTTAGCACTAATGACTAAGGGCATAACATAGGGTAAAACATAGCCTTCAATTTCTACACAATCACCCAAAGCATAGATATTTTTTTCTGATGTTTCCAATCGTTGATTAACACAAATACCTTGTTGCGTTTTAATTCCTGCTTTTATTGCCAAATCTTTATTAGCTTTCAAACCGATAGCTGATAATATCATATCTACATCAATTTGCTGATGATTTGATAAAAGTAATCGATAACCTATTTGCGTTTTTTCAATAGCATTAACCGAATTATTTAAAAACCAATTTATACCGGCTTCCGTTAATGACGTCATTAATGCTTTTCCAGCCTGTGATGGCAATAATAAATTCAAGGGATATTGAGAAAGCGCAATAAGACTAACTTCATAACCTCCATTCAATAAATCATTTGCAAATTCACAACCCACTAAACCTGCCCCAATAATGCCAATCTTTTTTTTGTTTACAAGCTGTTTACGAAAAATTTCATAATCATTTAAATCATTTACCGTTAAAACACTTTCATTTCCTTCTCCAGGAAAAGAAAGCTTAATTGTTTCGGCACCGGTAGCCAAAACTAATTTACGATAAGAAAACGGCCCTTTATTAGTTTCTATTAATTGTTTTTGTGGATCAATAGATAATACACAGGTATTAATATGTATATCCATTTTTAATTGGGTAGCCATTCTTTCTGAATCCATAAGACTCAGGGACTCTACGGTTTTTTTATGCGTGAATACTGAAGATAACTGAGGTTTTGAATAATATCGTCCATCATTTTCGGTAATCATTATGAGTGGAATTTCTTGATCCAATTTACGTATTTCTCTGGCAAGCGTATAACCTGCTAAACCACTACCTATAATGATGACGGGCAAGTCAAATATCATGATGTAATTCCTAGCATTACTTTAATAAAAAAGGGATAATCGCATTTTGTCTTTATGATAACAAGCCATAAAAAGTACGGTTTTATAGGTAACATTAATTATATTGCTTAAAGAAAGCTATTTTAAAAATCGCTTTGATAAATTCTAATTAAAATAAATAATTAATGTATTTTCTTGAATAGTTTGAAAATTTGAAAAAAATGGCATCTATGCTTAATTTTTGAAAAAACTCATTTAAAATCTTATTAGTATTTTTTTTTAAATAAGCCATGGGAAATTTCTGTGCATAAACAATTATCTTTAATACCTTATTTACAATTAATGCGGCTTAATAAACCCATTGGTATTTATTTATTACTTTGGCCAACCTTATGGGCTTTATGGATTGCGGCTAAAGGAATACCAAATTTAACAATACTGTTTATATTCATACTGGGCGTTATTATAACCCGTTCCGCAGGTTGTGTTATTAATGATATTGCGGATCGTCATTACGATCCTTTTGTTAAACGTACTCATCTAAGACCCTTAGCCACAGGAGACATTTCAGTAAAAAATGCCCTTTTATTATTTATTTTTTTATGTAGCCTTGGGCTTATCTTAATTTACTTTCTCAATCCATTAACACAAAAATTATCCCTTATTGCGTTATTACTTTTAATCATTTATCCCTTTAGTAAACGCTATACGTATTGGCCTCAATTAATTCTTGGAGCCGCTTTTGGTTGGGCTATCCCTATGGCTTTTGCTGCACAAACTAATTCAATACCTTTGAATGCTTGGCTTTTATATAGTTGTGCTATTTTATGGCCTTTGGCTTATGACACAATGTATGCGATGGTAGATAGTGATGATGATAAAAAAATAGGCATAAAATCAACAGCGCTATTATTTGAAACCTATGAAAGTTTATTTATAGGTATAATTCAAACATTATTGATCATTTTATTAGTTATTGTTGGTATCGTAGAAAAATTAAATTTTTTCTATTATTTCAGTTTAATCGTGGGTAGTTTTTTTTTCATTTATCAATATTTCTTACTTAAGAAACGAATACCTGAAAAATGCTTTAACGCTTTTTTAAATAATAATTGGTTTGGTTTAGTATTTTTTTTAGGGATAATGGCTTCCACCCATTATTTATAAAAAAACATATTTTATTGCTTACGTTTTTCTTATCCAACCGATAGTTTTTGCTAATAAATAAATTATAATTGTTTCAAGGACTGAAATAGGAAGAAAAGGATTATGTCAAATACCTCCAGTATATCAACAATATCATTATTTAAGAAAAGAAAAACCTCGTTACCTTCAAAAGCTGAACTTAACAATATTCAAAAATATTCACAAGAAAAAACCTGTAAAGCTTATTTATTAACATTAAGTACTGAAGAATTTTCTGAAACAAGTTTTAAGTTTTTATTTAGTCATTTACAAAACTACTGTACACAATTAGTAAAAATACAAAAATTTAATGCTTGGTTGGAAAAAAAGAATAAACTTACCAGTAAACAAATGAAGGAAGTAATAATAGCCAGTAAAAATATTTTACTCGACAATAAACCTCTTTTACTGAAAATGGATAGTGATTTTTCATCTTTTGAAAATTTATTAGATAAATTAAATACTTTATCCAATCACAATGAACACTATTTAAATAGCAATTTAACACAAAATATTATCTATCATTTTCTTGAAGAAATAATAATTTCATTACAAGAAATAAAAAATATAAGGATATCTAATAATCAACAAATATCCTTATATTTAGAATGTATTATGGAATTAATACAACATATTCAAGATTATATGCTAAAAGTCCCTTCCTCAAATTCGAATAACATTTAGCTATTTATTCAATAATCAAGAATGCTAAAGTGTTAGGTTATTAAATCATTACTGTTTAGTATTTTCTGAATTTAGGAAATATTCAAAGTGTCATTTCTACTCTCAGGCCCGAAACTAGCTTCAATTGTTTTATTTTGATTAAAGTCATCATTACCTTGATGTTGATTGAAAGGCACTACATTATTTTCACGTTCATTTAATAGCGTTTCAATATCAGAAGTTTTTTGTAATTCTTGTGGTGTAAGTGTTTTTAAATTAACGTGAACTTCTTCTTTATTGTTACGTTTTAACATTTTAAAAAAATCATAACTTTCTTTAATAGTATCAATGAAAGTGCTAAGCATGGCTATGACTAAACTTCCTAAACCAATACTGGCAGAAATAATAAAGGCTGGTTTAGCTACACTTAGAATAGTGATTGCTGTAGCAATTCCAACAACAGCCGCAATATGAGGAAAGCCTAAAAATAAAATTGCCCCTGAAGCCACTGCTGCAGCGAGAGCAACTAAGGATATTAAAATAAACACTCCAAACACGATTAAATAACGTTTACGTTTATAAAAAGGTTCGGTGCTATCTCCAGGGTTTGGTGTAGGCTTTTTTTCTGCTTGAATTTGGTTTTTTGTCTCAGTATTATTTTGTGTAGTAAAATTTTCATAAAGTTTTTTTAATGAAGTTATAAATGGATTTTTTTTAGAAATCATTTTCTCGGAGATCTCTAGAGAATTCATAACTTGATTTGAAAATTCACTTATCCGATGTATATGCATCTCTTCTGATTCTTTAATCATTTTTTTATCAATATTAACAATATCCAATTCGGGTATTTCAATTTCCGTAATAACAATATCTTGTAAATCACTTTGGATGTGAGTTAATTCGGGAAGAATAACATCAGTGATCGTACAAAAACTATAAGAAAATTTCGCTGCTTTAGCGGTATCTTGATCCACTAAGAGTAATTCTTCTCTTTGTATTGGGTTGCTTAAAGTTTGTACAATTTGTTCAATGGGTTTGTAAAACTTTATTAATGATTCAATTTTCTTTTCTGATAGCAACACTCTTCCATAGGTATTACCTAAGGCAAAAAAAACACTCGCAAATTCATCAAGACCGACATTTTCTTTTTCAACAACATTTACAAATACTTTTTGCGATAATTCAAATAAAATAAATAATAATTTTTCTTGGCTTTTAATATTATTATTTATCTTTTCTAAACTCTCTTTAGCCTTTAGCCAAAGGTTTACGATTTCTTTATTATTTAAAGCTGAATCCATACTATTTTTTTCTGTTTCTTCCTGTAAAATTTCTACTGAACCATTATCTTCATTCATAACAGACCTTTTTATAGTTTATTTAATTGCAAATTTATTCATAAAGTATTTAGTATATGGGTAAATTAACTTCTCAGGCTATATTTCTTACGCTATTATGGGATATTAGTTTTCTTATAAAAACTTTCCTTGTAATAGAACGTTACTTTAAAAGCTTACGATATGTTTAAAATAGTTAAAAAATTAATCCTAACCCTATTACTAAGTATTTTTATAGTAGGAATAATTTATTTTTTCCTTCCTAAACCACCCTTATTAGAAACAATTTCTTTTTCTCAACGTGTTTATGCAGAAAAACATCAATTACTTTATTTAACACTAACCCAAGATCAAAAATATCGCCTATTTACGCCATTAAACACCATATCGCCGAAATTAATCAATGCCGTATTATTACAAGAAGACCAATATTTCTTTACACATCCTGGCTTTAATCCTTGGTCCATCTTACGCGCTTTTTGGATAAGCTATGTAATGCAAAAAAGACGCGTAGGGGGTTCAACGATTACTATGCAAGTCGTTCGTTTATCGCATCATTTTAATACAAAAACTATTAAGGGAAAATTAACACAACTATTTAAAGCTATACAATTAGAACGTCATTATTCAAAACAAGAAATACTCGAAGCTTATTTGAGTTTAGCTCCCTATGGCAGTAATATTGAAGGTATTAGCACAGCCAGTTTAGTTTACTTTAATAAAAGCGCAATGGAACTCACGTTACCAGAAGCCTTAACCTTGTCTGTCATTCCACAAAACCCATTACGTCGATACCCACAAATAAAACACTTACAAGAATTAAAAAAAATCCGCAATCGTTTATTCAAACGCTGGATCAAAGTTCATCCAGAGGATCAAAATAAGCAATCGTTGATGAAATTACCACTTACATTGAATAGCCATTTCAAATTACCGCATTTAGCTATGCATTTAGTGAATAAAGTATTAGAAGAAGATAAAAGACATTCAGTGATAAATACGACATTAAATTTATCGATACAAACACTTATTGAAAAAACGGCTACAAACTATTTATCGCGCCAATCTAATATAGGTGTAGAAAATTTATCGATTATGTTAATTGATAGCCATACCATGTCAGTTAAAGCATTAGTAGGTTCAGCTAACTTTTTTAACCAAGGTATTGCTGGACAAGTTAATGGAACATTAGCTAAACGCTCACCCGGTTCTGCATTAAAACCTTTTATTTATGCACTGGCATTCGATCAGGGTTTAATACACCCCTATACTATCTTAAAAGATGCTCCTCATCGTTTTGGTGCTTATAATCCTGAGAATTTTGATAATGAATTTATGGGACCTATAAGAGCAATTGATGCGTTAATCCTAAGCCGAAATATTCCTGCTGTTTATTTAACGGAACAATTACACAATCCCACTTTTTATGATTTTTTAATTGAAACTCAAGTAAAAGAGTTAAAACCCTCTTCTTTTTATGGTTTAGCCATTGCCCTTGGGGGTATTGAAGTCACGATGGAAGAGTTAATGCAACTCTATGCATTACTACCCAATTTGGGCAACTGGAAACCTTTACGATATACTGAAAATCAAGCATTTGAAAAAGGAAAACAAGTTCTAAGCCCTGAAGCTGCTTATCTTACCTTAGATATGCTACAGAAAAATTCACGACCTTCATTTTTTCAACCTAAAATTCCTATTGCTTGGAAAACAGGAACATCCTCTGCTTTTCGGGATGCATGGTCAATTGGTATTTTTGGGGATTATATCCTTGCTATTTGGGTAGGTAATTTTAATGGTAATGGAAACCCAGCCTTGGTTGGAAAAAAAATTGCTGCACCATTAATGCTTCAAATTATTGATGCTATATCGACACAACAAGGTGGAATTAAACCTTTGACTATAACTCAAAGAAAATTAAACTTAATAAAAATTCCCGTATGTGCTGCATCAGGAATGCTTCCAACCCGTTATTGTAAACAGACTGTGTTAACATGGTTTATTCCAGGAAAATCCCCCATAAAAAGAGATACTATTTTTCGAGAAATTATGATAGATGGGGCATCCGGTTTAAGAAGTTGCCATATTGATAAAAATACACAATTTAAAATTTATGAATTTTGGCCTACCGATTTACTCAAAATTTATCGTTCTGCGGGGATACAACGTTTACCCCCCCCCCCTTATAAAAAAGAATGTCAATTATTAGAACAAAATGTATCTGGTGTTAACCCTTATATTACTTCTCCACAAGAAGAATATATCTATACCATAGATAGTAATTCACATAAGCATAAAAAAATCATTTTCTTAGCTAGCGCAGATAGTGATATAAAAACTATTTACTGGTTTTTAAATGAACAATATTTAGGTAAAACCATTCCTGAAGAACCTTTTTTATGGAAAGCAAAGCCAGGACATTTTATTGTCCGTGCGGTAGATGAAAAAGGACGCTCAGACGCAAAAAATATTACAGTTCAACAATTATCATAAGACTTTTTTCACTAAGTATTATTAAATAATGTAGACAGGAAGAGTAAATTTAAGGGCAAACAGTGAAAAGAAAATTCAAAAATTGTCATATTTGCCTATTTTTTTTAGGCTTACTGGGATATCACGCTTTTGCAGTAAGTGACCAAGATTCTTCTCAATCGGTCAATGCAATAGCCAAACGGCTTGAACCCTTTGGAAAAATAGCGATACTTGGACAAAAACAGAATAATGTATCAATACGCATTAAAAATAAAAATACGCGCTCCGGTAAAATAATTTATGAAACTATTTGTAGTGATTGTCATGCCACAGGCGAAGTTCATTCCCCCAAGTTTGGCAAACAAAAAGATTGGGAATCCCGCTATAAATTAGGTTATGAAAATCTATACCGACATGCTATTAATGGCTTTCATTTTATGCCTCCCAGGGGAACGTGCGATACTTGTTCAGATGAAGAAATTAAAGCAACGGTAAAATATATCATTGAAAATAGTATTAAGAATTAGTAATAAATATGCTACGATTCATAACAAAACTTATCTATATAACGATGACTAACAAATATTGATTAACTCTCTTTTAACTTAATGATTTTTGAAATATTTTTTGTTATGTTATCTCTCTTAATTACCCTTTTCGCTTATTAAAATTAATGTATTTTTGAAATTACAATTATGAAAAACCATTTAAAATCTCTTATAGAAACAGCTATTACTTCCATACAACAGAAAACAATACTTGCAAAAGATATTACTTTTACCATACAAATAGAACGTACTCGTGATAAACAATTCGGTGATTTTAGTTGTAATATTGCCATGGTTTTAGCAAAAACCACTCATAAAAACCCCCGTGAATTAGCTGAACTTATGCTGGCTCATATACCCGCTTCTGATTTAATTGAAAAAACCTTAGTCGCTGGGCCTGGCTTTATTAATTTCTTTTTAACACCTGAAGCCTTACAGCAAATCATTAAACCTATTTTGAATTTAAAAGAAAAATACGGTAATTCCGATAAAGGAAAAGGTGAACGAATACATATAGAATTTGTCTCTTCCAATCCTACAGGCCCTTTACATGTAGGACATGGACGAAGTGCAGCATATGGTGGTTGTATCGCCGATATTCTCAGTGCAACAGGATATGAAGTACATAGAGAATATTATGTTAATGATGCAGGACGCCAAATGGCTATTTTAACTATTAGTGTTTGGTTGCGATATCTTTCCTTATGTCATGAAAACATAACTTTTCCTGTCAATGGTTATCAAGGTGATTATGTCATTGCGATTGCCAAAACAGTACATCAAGATTATGGGAAGCGTTTTCATTATCCCGCTGATAAAGTCATGGATAATTTGCCTCCTGATGAAAATGAAATTAATGGAGACAAAGAAGCGCATATTGATGCTTTAATTTCACGTGCACAAACACTGTTATCAAAAGAAGATTATCAATTAATATTTAATATTACCTTAAAAGCTATTTTAGATGACATAAAAGATGATTTATCTTTATTTGGTATTAATTATCAAGAATGGTTTTCCGAGCAACAACTTTTCACGAATGGAACGGTTAAACGTGCCTTGGATACCTTAAAACAAAGTGGATTTTTGTATGAGCAAAATGGTGCAACTTGGTTTCGCTCTACTGAATTCGGTGATGATAAAGACCGTGTTGTTATTCGGGAAAATGGCCAAACCACTTATTTTGCTTCTGATATCGCTTATTTCCTCAGTAAACATGAACGTAAATTTAACCGCATGATTTTAGTAACAGGTTCTGATCATCATGGTTATATTCCTCGTTTAAAAGCAGCGATGCATGCACTGGGATTAAATGTTAATCATCTTGTCATGCCATTAGTACAATTTGCTGTTTTATATCGTGGTAAAGAAAGAATCCCTATGTCTACACGTAGTGGTTCTTTCGTAACCTTACGCCAATTAAGAGAAGAAGTGGGTAAAGATGCCGCTCGTTTCTTTTACGTTTGGCGAAAATGTGAGCAACATTTGGATTTTGATTTAGAATTAGCAAAATCACAATCTAATGATAATCCTGTTTATTATATTCAATATGCTTATGCACGGATTTGTAGTGTTTTTAAACAATTAAATGAAAGAAATCTTATTTGGGATAAAGAACTTGGTTTTACTTGTTTATCACATTTAACGAATGAACATGAAAAAAACTTATTAAATACCCTCTCCCAATTCCCAGAAATTGTTGAAGCCGCCGCTAGCAATTTAGAACCTCATTTGATTGCGCATTATTTGCGAGAAGTGGCAAATCATTTTCATACTTATTACAATGCCCATCAATTTATTATTGATGATATACAATTAAGAAATGCCCGCTTAAATTTAATCGCTGCCGTAAAACAAGTTTTGCATAACGGTTTACACTTATTATCCGTTAGTGCTCCAGAAATTATGTAGGAATAACATGTCGAAAGATTACGCAAAAACGAGAGCTACCCGAAAACGAAAGCCTGTGATTAAAAGTTCGAAACGATCAGTGAATATTACTTGGTTAATTATTGCCATACTTATCGCTTCTTTAATATTTGGCTTAAATTATTTAAAACGCCAAGTCACAAACACCGTTCATCCAGAAAAATTATTACCGATAGATGTTATCAATAAAAATAATTCATCAAGTAAAGATAAAACGATTTCTTCCGAAGAAGAAAAAGTCAATTTTGATTTTTACACGTTACTTCCAAAAGATAAAAATCAATCTATTGAAAATAAAAAATCGATAGATACTTCAGAATCCTTAAATAAAAAACCTCAAACAACAACATTAACCACATTAAATACACCTGAAATAACCCCTAAAGAAGTACGTAATAAAGAAAAAGATTTACTGACTCCCCCTTCTTCTGCAAACAGTGATGTTGAAAAAAAATCAAAGCAATCTATTTCAGAAGAGATTAAAGTTGAAAATAAGGCTATACATAATTCAGAGAAAAAAAAGGAAATAATCGCGCCCAATAAAAGTATTGAGCATAAAAAAAATGAAGTGACATTACCTGAAATAGATATCAAAAAACCCATAAAACAACCTAAGAATTTATTGCCTAAAAAACCCATAATAAAAGAAGAATTAAAAAATGCCTATCTTTTACAAATTGGGGCATTTAGAAAGGACGATGATGCGAATCGCTTAAAAGCCCAATTAAATTTGGCAGGCTATGAAGCTAAAGTCAAAGCGATAGTTATTAATGGGGTTACGTGGTATCGAGTATGGATAGGCCCTTATGCAAATAATGAAGCCGCACTTAAAATTCAAAAAGAATTACAAACTAAACATACGAAAAGTATTATAGTAAAAATGAAATAATGCTTTTGGATAAAAAGGATTGACATAGAAATTAATAAATATAATTTTCTGTATTTATTCTGATGCTAATTCTGTATTTACAGAATTTGTTAATTCAACTTTTTCAATTTTCCCAAAGCGAACACTAATTTTATCGGCTGAAGTTTTTACTTGTTTCATATCCATGTGTGCTTGATCAATATGCTTTTCTAAATTATTCATACGTTCTTGAAATCGTTTAAAATCTTTTGATAAATAACTTAAATGTTCTTGTATAATATGAACTTGCTGACGTGTGGCGGCATCTTTTAACACGGCTCGTGCTGTTGTTAAAATAGCCATCATTGTAGTGGGAGAAACTAACCATACTCTTGCTTTAAAAGAAGCTTCGACTAATTCAGGATAGCGTGCATGTATTTCTGCAAAAACCGCTTCAGCAGGAATAAACATAACAGCCCCATCAGCAGTTTGCCCGGGAATAATATATTTTTCCGCAATATTTTGGATATGCTTTAATATATCTTGTTTAAATTGACGCTCTGCTAATCGGCGCTCACCTTCTATTAAAGACACATCCATCATACGTTGATAATTTTCTAATGGAAATTTAGCATCAATAGCAACATTACCTGTGGGTTCAGGCAGAAATAATATACAATCCACTCGTTTACCCGTTGGAAAAGTATATTGAAGCGCAAATGCATTTTCGGGTAATACATTTCGTACTAAAGCGCTTAATTGTACTTCCCCAAATGCTCCTCTTGAACGTTTATCCGATAAAACTTCTTGCAAATTAATAATATTCCCTGAAAGTTCAGTGATTTTCTTTTGTGCTTCATCAATTAACGCTAAACGTTTAATAATATCGGTAAATGTCGCCGTAGTTTTTTCAAACCCATCAGAAAGCCGTTTTTCAACTTGTCCACTAATTTCACGTAAGCGTAAATTAACTTCTTGGGTCAGCTTATCCACTCGTTTATCTAATGTCTCTGTATTGTGTTTTAGGGTTTCTATTACTTGTTTACGCAATTCAGTTACATTTAATTGCAAACTATCTTGAACTAATTTAAATCCTTGTATTTGTTGTTGCTCAAAATTTTGCCTTTGCTGAAACCAATCGGCTTGTAATTGTTGCTTAAAATTATTGATTTCTTGTTGTGATTGCAAATAATAATTATTTAATTGCTCTAAACAGACTTTTTGCCATTGTTGAAGTTCACGCTGAATTTCTTGTTGAGATATTCTGATTTGTTGATAATCATATTGACTTTGCTGTCCCCTTTCATCCGTACGCACGATTAATTTATCTAATTGTTCGGTAAATTGCTGTAAACGATTTTCCAAACGCAAATTAATTTCAAATAATTGTCCTTGTTTTAAAAGAATAAAAAAAAGCGCAAAACCTGTGATAATGATTACTGCAATAGTTAAAATGAGCATACATTACCTCTAGTTAGATATCGGCAAACCAATAATTTACAAAAATTAATACAAACTAGGATACAATAATAATTGTATAAAAAGTATTTAATACTTTAAAAATAAATATCTATATAATTACCATTCCATGTTTGAATTAAAATTTGCTTTTCTAAAAGAAAGCTTTGTAGAATTTAAACTTTATCATTTTAATTGTATTTTTTTATTTGTGGATAGTTCATGACAAAAACATTTGATGTCGCCATACTCGGTGCAACGGGGGAAGTGGGAAAAACTATATTAGAAATTTTAGCGGAACGAAAATTCCCTATTGGGAAAATATATGCATTAGCAAGTTCACGTTCAGCAGGAAAAACAATATTATTTAAGAATCGCCCTATTCTCATTGAAGATGCAACTACTTTTGATTTTAAAAAAGTACAAATAGGTTTATTTTCAGCCGGGGGTAATATTTCAGCAGAATACGCACCTAAAGCCGCAGCGGCGGGTTGTATAGTCATTGATAATACTTCTCATTATCGTTACGAAGCAGATATCCCTTTAGTTATTGCTGAAGTTAACCCTCATGCCTTAGCACAATATAAAAATCAACATATTATTGCTAATCCAAATTGTTCTACTATGCAAATGCTGGTTGCTTTAAAACCAATTTATGATCAAGTCGGGATTGAACGTATTAATGTAGCAACTTATCAAGCAGTTTCGGGTAGTGGACGAAAAGGTATTGATGAATTAGCGCAACAAACCGCTAATCTTTTAAATGCAAAAAGTATTAAACCCACTGTATACTCTAAACAAATCGCTTTTAATGTCATCCCACATATTGATACATTTCAAGAAAATGGTTACACAAAAGAAGAAATGAAAATGGTATGGGAAACCCAAAAAATACTTGAAGATCATGCCATCACAGTCAATCCAACAGCCGTTAGAGTACCTGTTTTCTATGGACATTCTATGGCACTTCATATTGAAACACGAGATAAAATAACACTAAAACAAGCTGAAAAAATATTAAAAAAAGCCCCAGGCGTTACAATGATAAATAAATTAGAAGCGGGTGGCTATCCAACCCCGGTGTCTAATGCGAGTGGACGAGATAATGTTTTCATCGGTCGTTTACGAGAAGATATTTCTCATCCCAAAGGGCTTAATATGTGGGTAGTTTCAGATAATGTACGTAAAGGAGCAGCACTTAATGCTGTACAACTTGCTGAATTAATGATAGAAAATTATTTATAGAAAAATAAAAAAATCTTAAGTTTTTCTTAAGATGTTATACTTATAATAAACGTATGAATAAATGAAATAAAAGAGGATCTTATGTATATTGATGACTTTAATAGTGAAGGTACTTTACTTGGAAAATTGAGTCTTTTTGCTTCAAAAGATGCACAAAAAACACAATTTTTTGCTAATAATTATAATGGTATGCAAAAAACCAATAGTAATCAAAACCCCCTTTCAGAAAATATCTTATCTAACGTCTTAGGTTTGTCTGATCGGATAGCTCCAAAATAAGTTTTAAAGGCAAAATAACGTTTAAAGGGTTACATACCTTAATGTGTAACCCTCGCTGTCGGCCAAGGAAGCGACGAAAGGAGCGAGGCCGATAGTCCCTGGTAGACCGTAGTGCCGGATGTTTTGCCCAAGGCAAAATATAAGGCCCACAAAACGGTCGACAAGTCATTTGTGGAAGTGAAGTTATGACACCTAGTCGTGTCATAACGAGCGTACGCAGGACGGCCAGGGCTGCCGCAGGCATACTTGTCGACAATTTTTGTCCCTTTTGGGGACTTGGATGTCCCAAAAGGGGTCTCAAAAATGGCGACACTATCGTTATCTTTTGCATTGGCGTCCCGGAGAGGATTCGAACCTCCGACCTGCCCCTTAGGAGGGGGCTGCGCTATCCATCTGTGCCACCGAGACATTCATTTTTACACTATTTTTTGTAAAGCATTAATTTTAGCTGCACAAATAAAATCATTTTCTGTTAATCCACTGATTGAATGTGTTGTATAACTAATCATACACTCATTATAACTTAAGCTAATATTCGGATGATGATTCTCTGAATTGGCTAACCATGCAATTGCATTGACAAAAGCCATTACTTCATAAAAATTTTTAAATGAAAAATGCCGAAATATACTCTTTTGAAGTGTATCTAATTGCCAGCCAGGTATTTCTTGAAGTAAATTTTGAATACGTTCCTGTGTTAAAGATTCTATTCCACCTTCACAAGGGATACAGCGCTTAGCTAATGTTTCTTCCATTTTTAACTCCTGATGTACAATTTTTACCATTTATCTAATGATACAAAATATTAATGTATAGGCAAAGCCTCTATATAAAAAGAAAATAGATAAATTTTACTTTTTATATTAATAAGTTATTGTTGACGTTATATTAATTGGTAATGGCTAATTTTATCATTTTTATGATCAATAGATTCTCTTAAATATTTAATGAAGTAGTGATTTATCATTCCACGTTTTATCTTTTAGGAATATCATCGATAGTAAAGAAAATTAGAAAAGGGAATTGGTTTTACCCAAAAATAGAAAGAATGTTTAATTCAAAAATTTAATACTCAATACATAAATTATTATAGAATTTTTCTCCTAAGATTTAGCTACCGAGAAGTGAATAAACAGTCTATGACTTAAATTGTAAATATTTAGTGCTTCATATATGTAAACTTAATATCTCACCCTTCGATAATACATTCAACAAAGGGTGAGTATACGTTAGCTTTTAGTCCTAGAAATTCTTTGTAATTACTTAATGACTAAATTATTTTTTACTTTAGTCACACCTGAGGTATAACTGGCTAATTTCCCTGCTAAATTCTTTTCTGTTTTTGAATTAACGGCACCTGTCAAAGTCACGATACCATTGACTGTTTTAACATGTATTTCTAATCCGCTGGTGCTACTATTCATTAATAATTTTGTTTTCACTGCAGCAGTTGTTGTTGCATCTTCGACTGATTGCGTAAATGAAGGTTTTGTACTACGTTTAGTACTTTTTTCAATCGTAATTTGGTTATTAACACTATTAACTCCTTCTACATTTTTAGCAATTTCTTCAGCTAAGAATTTTTCATTTTCATCCTGTACATTTCCTGTTAAGGTTACTTTTTGATTTTCAACAGCGACATTGATTTCAAAAGGGTTTAATTGTGAATTCAAAGTATAAGCAGTTAATATTTTAGTTTGTATGATAATATCTGAATTTTGGACTTTCGTACCTATCGAATTATTATTAGATACATAGGCAAAACCATTATAAGTAGCGAAAGTGAGTGGAAGAATAAATAATAAACTCATAAGAAATTTTTGTAACGATTTTTTTACGAATACCTTAAATCCTTGTATTTTCTTCATATATACCTCCAAAAGTTTAACGAAATCTATTTAACATTGACATAAAATGCACATGTTATGCCATAATAGGCTTACGAAAAATATTACTGCTTAATTTCACCTAACTTTAAGTTAATTTAAAAAGCATGCCTGAATTATCAACAGATTTAGTTAAAATCGTGCAAAGCTATGGCTTTATCATTGCCATATTATTATTAATAATTACCCATTTGACGGTAGAAGCCTTATTACATTTGTACCATTTGCGAAAAATTCCCATTCGTATTCATGTTAATGGTTCTCAAGGGAAATCTACCATAACACGTTTAATAACTGCTGGATTACAAAAAGCAGGATTCATTGCGTGTGGAAAAACAGCGGGAGCAATACCCTGCTTCATACGTCCTGATGGAACTGAACAAGCTATATATCGTTCATCAGGTAATGATATTATGGAATTAACAAAAATTATTCGTACAGCGGCTAATTATAAACCTCATGCTCTAATTATTAGTTGTTCAACGACAAAACCCCAATTCCAATCTTTGGCCGAGCTTAAATTTATTAAATCGACTCATGGTGTCATTTCAAATATTTTAGATAAAAATTTAACATCAATGGGACCTACTCGAGCAGATGTTGCGTTAGCTTTTGCGGGAGCCATTCCAGTTAAAAAAAAATTATTTACTGCTGAAGTCACTTATTTACCCATACTCAGTAAAGCAGCAAAAGATAGAAGTACAGAAATTATTCAAGTTACACCTGAATGCATTGCAAGCATAAATGAAGAAATATTGAAGCAATTTAGCTATATCGAATATCCCAATCATCCAGAAAATATAGCCATTGCATTAAAAGTTTGTGAAGATTTGGGAGTTCCCCAACACCTTGCTTTACAAGGTATGTTTGAAGCGGCTCCTGATCCTGAAGCCACGACGATACATTTATTAGAATGGGAAGGCCAACCCATTATTTTTGTCAATGCTTTCGCAATTAATAATGAAATTGAATTAACAGAACTTTGGGATATATTGAGTAAAAATTACCCGGATTGCCAACAACGAATTATTTTATTTAATTGCCGTGAAAATAAAAAAACATTTTCAAATAAATGTGCAAAAATGATTAATAATTTTTCTAATCTGAATCAGATTTACATTTTAGGGGGAGGAATTAATAGTTTTATTTCTAATCTTAACCCTAATATACCGAGTACAACAGCTATTGGTTGGCAACCCATTACTATTCTTAATCATATTGAGAAGATAAATAATGAAAACAA
Source organism: Legionellaceae bacterium (assembly GCA_965140885.1). GTDB lineage: Bacteria > Pseudomonadota > Gammaproteobacteria > CBCSKA01 > CBCSKA01 > CBCSKA01. Next base: position 49,052 of record CBCSKA010000148.1, read on the forward strand.
TAATCCCATTTTTATTATGGGAATGGGTAATATCACTGGTGTGGGTTTTAAAATATTTGAATATTTTACGCATATCAAACATACTAATAAACTTAAACAATCTATAGTTACTACAAAAATATGACAGATCCTTTAACACTTGCCGTTGGTCTAGGTTTAGCAATTAGTCTAATCTTTACTGAATTTTTTGGCTTAAAAGCCGGTGGAATGATAGTGCCAGGTTATATGGCAATAAACTTAATTCATCCAGTTCCTATTATTTTGACACTTATTACAGCAGCTGCGGCATTTTTTTTAGTAAGGGGATTATCTTCGTTTTTAATCATATTTGGACATCGTCGACGCGCCTTGATCGTATTAGTTGCTTTTATTTTAGGCGCAATTGGCCATCATTTATTTACCCATATCATTAGTAATAATACGAGTGATGCTTATAATGTTGTTGGATTTTTGACGCCAGGATTAATTGCATCATCTTTTGATAAACAAGGGATTATTGAAACCTGTGCAACAATTTTTACTATTTCCATTATTGTTAGATTAATTTTAATTCTTTGTATTGGTTCGGCACTGACATAATGAAAAAACTCTATTGGCAATCCCATCGCTTTTCACGTTTAACCTTATTATTTGTATGTTTATTATCTTTTGTTGGTATTATTACGGTTGAAAAATTTAAAACTTATATCCCACAAAATTATTATCATGAAAAACTTGCCGCGACATTATTAACAAAACAATGCATGCTTGCTATAAAAAAGTATCGTTTAAAAAAACATATTCCTATTGAATACGAAAACGATCCTCAACATTCGGGACTTATTGGCGAAGCCTTTAATTTTTTAACCACCGGACACGGTAGTTTAACCGCGAAACAAACATCAATTAATCCGAATTTTTCTGCATTAATTGTTGCTTGGTTAAAAAGTATTGGAATAAAAGCGGGGGATACTATTGCTTTAGGGATGAATGGTTCTTATCCTGCATTAAATATTGCTGTATTAGCCGCAGCAAAAACCCTACAGTTAAAGCCTATTTTAATAGTTAATATGTCTTCTACACAATGGGGGGGCAATATTCCTCGCTTGTTATGGTTGGATATGTTATCCATTTTGAATAAGCAAGATTTAATTCCCTATACTCCTATTGCAGCAACAATAGCAGAAACTAAAAATCAATTGAAAAATAATCCTAGAAAATCCAATTATTATTTACTTAAATTAATCAAAAAATATAAAATCCCTTTTATTGATACCATAGATAATAGCGATATTATAACTAAAAGAATGAATATTTATTATGAGCAAGCAAAAAAGAATCATAGCCCTATTAAAATTTATATTAATGTAGGAAGTAGTGTTACCGTACATCGAAAACTGGGAAAACATAAAAATATAAAACCGGGGTTAAATACAATAATACCTATCGCAGCCGCAACAAGTGATTCTGTTATGTTGCGATTCATGAAAAATGGGATACCCATTATTAATTTAACCAATATTGAAACATTAGCAGAAAAATATGAATTACCTATTTCACCTTCTACTCATCCTATACTAGGAAAAGGTAATATCTTTTTTGAAAAACATTATAATACTTATTTAGCTATCACTTATTTATTCGCTATTTTGGTTTTTTTAATACTATCCACTATCTTAAATAAAGCACGTTTTAATCGACATTATAATTCAGGTGTCAAAACTACGCATGAAGAATAAGCCATGAAAAAAAAAATTTCTTTCCTCCTTTTAATTTTCATTACTATCCTTTTAATTAGTTTAAGTATTATTTATCCTAAACAAATCATTACTCATTTAAATCAATTGAAATTTTATACTGAAAATCATCTTGTAATTGCTATAATTTCCTTTATTAGTATTTATATTTTATCAACGATAATTATTTTTTTACCCATTTCTTTTCTAACCTTAATTGGTGGGTGGTTATTTGGCCCTTTATTAGGATGTACTTGTAATTTCTGTGGAGCATTAATAGGCGCATCTCTTTCTTTTTTAGTATCCCGCTATTTTGCAAAAAATTGGATATTAAAACATATGAATTCTCGCTTAAACATGGTAAGGCAAGGAATTTCACAAGCAGGATGGAAATTTGTTGCTTTAGCACGTTTAATTCCTTTATTACCGTTTAATGTTATTAATTGCTTACTGGGATTAACTGATATTAAATTTAAAGAATATTTATTGGCTACGGCTTTTTTTATACTTCCAGCTAAAATTGCCTATACTTATGTAGGTTCTTTAGGCTTAGCTTTTATTAGCCATCCCCAAAAAAGTGATATGATAAAAATGATCTATGCTGTAGGCATGCTTATTACTATTGCGATAACCCCTTACGTTATTCGTTATTTTAAAAAAAATAAATTAGTGATTAAGAGAGTATTATAAAAATTTTATAAAAATTAAGTAATAACCCATCATCATTTTTATATATAAACTATTAGTGATTAATAAGTATGTAAAACGTAATACATTGACAAGAGCTGATAACCAATCCTTTGAAGTCACTGATAAAATCCCTTTTCTTTCAGCTCTGTATCAATGTAGTGTTAGTATAGCTAATTCCTTGTAAATTGGATATAATTATTAATTTATGACCTATTCAATCGATTTTAGAAAACATGTGTTA
>CBCSKA010000149.1:0-13467 GCA_965140885.1 Legionellaceae bacterium
TTTGGACTACGATTTAATTTGATTGCCAGCATCTACAATTTTGAGCTCTATTTGTGAGTTTCGAAAGAACTCTAATGGATTTAACGCTGTTTTTCAGCCATTTTTTTCTTAGGTAATTACTTATGGGTAATGATGTGCTAAATGCTAGCAAGATCAGGTAGGTTTCATATAAAAAATAATGGCAAAATAACTTAAGCGTCTCGCTGAGGAATGAATTGAAGCTGTCGTTGTTTTAATACTAACTATACCCCTTAACTTATTTATTTCTACCTCTTCCCTTACTTCATCCTTAAAAGAAATTCACATTAGCCTTTTTAGTAGCATTTTTTCTTATTTTAAATTAAATAATACGAGAATAAGATGACTAAAATATTTAATTATGGGAATTAAAAAATAATTAAGTCCACCTATAAACAATAAAAGAAATAAAATAACAAGACCATAATTTTCTAAACGGCTGTAATGCCATGCTAATTTAGTCGGTAATAAACTTAAAATAACTTTGCTACCATCTAACGGAGGTAAAGGAATTAAATTAAAAAACAGTAATAATAAATTAATATTAATTCCTGCTAATCCCATCATAAATAAAGCTTCTTTTGCAGAAGGGCTTATCTGCAAATATATCCCTAGCTTTGCTAAACATGCCCAAAAAAATACCATGATTAAATTTGCCACTGGCCCTGCCAAAGCCACTAACATCATATCTCGTCTGGGTTTACGTAAATTATTCCAATTTACGGGAACTGGTTTTGCCCAACCAAATAAAAACCCTCCTAGCATTAATAAAATCCCAGGCACAATAATAGTGCCTACTATATCAATATGATTTAATGGATTTATTGATAATCGACCTAGCATTAAAGCGGTTTTATCTCCACAACGTAAGGCTACCCAACCATGCGCAACTTCATGAAATGTAATGGCGAATAATATTGGTAAAGCCCATATTGTTAATTGTTGTATAAAAGTCATTTCAAGCATGTTTCACCTATAGTGTCCATCTAAATTACTTAATCATTTTTAGTAGGACTTTTTTCTAAAAAAAAATAAAAATAATCCATGACAACCTTTATTTTGTCAATGTGATAATACCACCCCATTCTTCACCTTTCGCTCTATATGGTTCAGAAATTCCATAACCTATTACAGCTATTAATTCATTATTCGCATAAACTAAAGGTATTTTGTCACGTTGCCAAGAAGGGATATTCCATTCTTGAAAACATTTTTTTAAAGGGTGTGAACCTTGACGTCCCTCTGGATAGAAACGTTCTCCCCCTTGACGAAAACTGATTGTTAATGGGTTTTCTAAATAAGTTTTTTTTATCCCTACGCCTTGCTTAAATTCACAATTTAATTGACCCAACCCTTGCGGTAATACTAAAGGTTCTTCTTGATTATTCCATGTCAGCGGTGAGTTCCGTGTATTATTTATGTCATTGTTTAATAAAGCGTAAAGTAAATCACGAAAGCGGCGTATTTCAACATTACTCCAACAAACTTTTGGATTAGCATCTTTCGCACAATCTAATACTGTATTGAAAATTTGTTCCATATGTTTGGCATTCGGTGTAGATAATTGGCAATTTGTTAACCAATAACGAATAACATTTTTTTGTCGAATTTTACTTAACTTTTTTAACTTTGAAATAATTAAAATATTGGTTAAATGCCCTTTTACTTGCTCAATATCCATCATAGCTAATGAATCCATTAATTCTGCCGCTTCAGCACAATGCTCTGCTGTTCTTGCTAGTGTTTTCGTTAAGGCTGGCCAGCGCACTTTGAGTAAGGGAAAGGAGTGATGTCTTAAATAATTCCGATTAAAACGTATTTCGGCATTACTTTCATCAGTCACCCATGTTAATGTATATTGATTAGCATAGGTACATAATTCATCCTGTGTAAATGAAAGTAATGGACGAAAATGATATCCCTTGCCAAAGGAATTAAATAAGGGCATTGCTGCTAAACCTTTTACTCCCGCTCCACGTAATAACTGTAATAATAATGTTTCTGCTTGATCATCTTGATGATGAGCTGTTAGTAATACATCATCAGTTTCAATTATTTTTTTAAACGCTTGATATCGAGCATTACGTGCCGCGGCTTCAGGGCTTTCGCCTTTTTTTGCTTTCGCATTAACACCTATGGTTTGCAAAGGTATTCCATAATGCAAAGCTATTTTTTCACAATGCTGTTGCCACTGATCTGCATTTTCACTTAATCCATGATGAATATGGATAGCTTTTAGGTTAATATTGAGTTCCGATTGCATCCTTATTAGTAAATCTAATAAAACACAAGAATCCAACCCACCACTAAAAGCAATCCATACTGTTTTTGCATTACTTAAATACTTTAAAAAAGGTTCATGTAATGTTTTTAACAATTATGACTTCCTTCCTACAGAAATTAAACGGTCATATCTTGTTTCAAGCATTTTATCTATAGGCATTAATTGTAAGCGACATAAATTATCGAGTAATGCTAATTTAAGTGAATAATACATTTCTTCTGGATTACGATGTACTCCCCCTAATGGTTCTTCAATAATTTGGTCAATCAAACCTAGTTTTGCTATTTGTGCAGCAGCCATTTGCATGGCTTCAGCAGCTTGAGGTGCTTGTTGCGCACTTTTCCATAATATGGAAGCACAACCTTCGGGTGAAATTACAGAATAAACACTGTATTGTAACATCATAATATAATCACCAACGCCAATGGCAAGTGCACCACCGGATCCCCCTTCTCCAATAACAGTACAAATGATAGGGGTTTTAAGTTGTGACATAACTAATAAATTTTTAGCGATAGCTTCACTTTGATTACGTTCTTCTGCATTAATTCCTGGATAAGCACCAGGCGTATCAATAAATGTTAAAATAGGTAAATGATATCGCTCTGCTAATTCCATTAAACGTAAGGCTTTTCTATAACCTTCTGGTTTTGGCATACCAAAGTTACGTTTTACTTTTTCTTTGGTTGTTCTCCCCTTTTGATGGCCAATTATCATAACTGGCTTACCTTCTAAACGGGCAATACCTCCTATTAAAGCAGAATCTTCCATAAAATGGCGATCCCCTGATAATTCATCAAATTCAGTAAAAATATTATTAATATAATCTAAGGTATAAGGGCGTTGAGGATGCCGGGCTAATTGAACAACTTGCCATGGTGTTAAAGATGAAAATACTGATTTTGTTAAATCCTTACTTTTTTGTTCCAAACGTTTAATTTCTTCCTGAATATTCAATACATTATCAGAACCTACTAAACGTAATTCTTCAATCTTTGCAACTAATTCAGCAATAGGTTGTTCAAAATCAAGAAAATTTAAATTCATGTTTTCCCTTTAAAATTTTTAAAAAAATTAAAATACAATTTAGCTGCATAGTAAATAACAATAAAAGAATAGACAATTCACTATTCTGCTTTTAATTCATTTGATTAATACAATCTTTGTTACTTAATTTATATTATTTTTAGCATTAGCCAATCTCATTAACTCTATGTTAATAAAAGATAATACCTTTACTAATGAATACAATTTGCCACCCATCTATCACTTATAATTGTTACAAGGAACTTTTATTGGGAAGGCATTTTTATAAAATTAAAAAAATTGGATGTCGTTTTTTCTGCTAATAATGCTATTGGAATCCCTCGTAACTCAGCTATATATTCAGCGATATAATGTAGATAAGCCGGTTCATTGGGTTTCCCCCGTTTTGGAACGGGTGCTAAATAAGGTGCATCTGTTTCAATGAGTAATCGATCAAGAGGTATTTGTTTAGCAATATCTTTTAATTCCAGCGCACTACGAAAAGTGACAATACCCGAAATTGAAATATAAAAATTAAGGTCGATAGCTTGCTTTGCCATTTCCCAATCTTCAGTAAAACAATGCATAACCCCCCCAATATCATCGGCTTTTTCTTCTTGTAATATTCGAATAGTATCTTCTCGTGCCATACGAGTATGAACAATAATGGGTTTATTTAATGCTTTTGCTGCCCGAATATGCATTCGAAAACGGGTTTGTTGAAATTCAATATCGACGGGTTGATGATAGTAATCTAAGCCTGTTTCCCCAATCGCAACTACTTTAGGATGATTTGCTTTAGCGATTAACTCTTCCATGGTAACCACTTGGTCGGGTTTTTCAGTGGGATGCATGCCGACAGACGCATAAATAAAAGGATAAGTTTCTGCTAAAGTTAAAATGGACGAAATAGCATCTAAATCAACAGCGACAGAAAGGATATGGCTTACGCCATGTTCTTTGGCTGCCAATAATGCTAATTCTAAATTTTCGTCATAGTGAGTTAAATCTAATCTATCTAAATGACAGTGTGAATCAATAAATTTTATCATCGTTAAAAAATTTTAATACCTTCATTATCTAGTTTAAAAACAATTAAAATCGCTTCTATTTTATTTTTAATTTTTTATCCCTTTTTTCTTGAAAATTGTATTCTTGTTTTAAGAATATTGATCTTCTGCACTTATTACTTTAGTCCATACCATTTTCTTTATATAACTATCTTTTCTTTTACATTAAAAATAGGCAGTATTAAACAAACAAGCTCACCCAGTTCATTTATTAATATATTTACACAAATAAAGCGCTATTTTTAACTAGTGCATATAAGCAACATAACGTCATGATTTATCAATCAATGGCAAGAATAACATGGGTTTTTCTGATAAAGGAATATTTTCCTTTTTTATTATAAATCTATGACTCAAAATGCGTTATTTTTTTAAATGTAATCCTGTTATTAAAAAATCTTCTAATAAAAATTGCGTATTAATTGTGGTGGATTCATTCAATATTTTGATAATGGCGCATACTTTATCCAATAATAAATATAAAGAAAATACAGTAAAAAATGCAGTAATACGTTGTAAGGATTCCAGTATATCTTTATTAATAATTTCAGTTACTCCTGAACTTAGACGAATACTATCAATAATAAAATATTGTATCCATTTAATAATAATTTTTATTTCTTTTTTATTCCATTTTTCTACTAACGATACAATAGATAATTTTTCTTCTAAAACATTTGTCCAATCCATTAAAATTTCAGTACGCTGTATTAAATACGTTGATTGATTTAATTCTAATGCAAATAAAGGGGCATAATTTGCTAAAGATAATAATAATTCAACGTGTTGCTGAGTTTCTTGTGTTTGTTGCATCAGCCATGCAGAACCTTCTTTTAAAGAAGGTGGTGTAAAATGAAATATTTGACAACGACTGCGTATAGTACTGGGTAATAAATTCAATGCCTGTGTAATTAATATAAAAACTGTTAAACCAGGAGGTTCTTCAAGAATTTTAAGAAAAGCATTCGCTGCATAATGATTCATTTTTTCTGCCCCTGCCATAACAATAATTTTACGTTGGGCTTGTTGAGGGGTTTGTTGTGCAATGTGTATAATACGACGAATATCTTCTATTTTAATTTTTGTCTTTTCTTCATCGATTGAAATAAAAGTATAATCAGGATGATTATTTGCTTCATATAATTGGCAATTACGGCATACATGACAAACTTCTTGTTCTGAACATAATAATGCTTTTACTAAATGCTGAGTAAAATGTAATTTACCCAAACCAGGATACCCGGAAAATAATAAGGCATGCGGAATTTTCTCTTTTATTTTAAGACTTATTAACGTATCCCATTGCCGCTTTTGCCAAGGATAATATGAATAGTGATAATCATTATTCATGAAAAAAATCCTCAATAACTCGCGTTATTTCTTGAATGACTTTTTTTCGTGATTGTGCAGCATTAATGACTCGATAACGTGAAGGATTTTCTTTAGCGCGTTGTAAATATCCCAACCGTACTTTATGAAAAAAAGCTTTTCTTTCAACTTCAATACGATCAGGAGCACCTCGTCGACGTTTGGTTCGCCTTATAGCAACATCAACTGAGGCATCAAGTAATATGGTTAAATCAGGGTTACACGATTTTTGTATCCAGTTTTCAAGGTAAGTGATTTTTTCAAGTGGAATGCCTCGTCCATATCCTTGATAAGCGAAGCTTGCATCGATAAAACGATCACATAACACCCACTGACCTTTTGCTAATGCAGGTTCAATTACCTGTTTTATATGTTGATTTCTTGCTGCAAATAATAAAAGTAATTCTGTTTCATCTAACATTTTTTCATTAGTGGATAATAAAAAAATTTGACGTATAGATTCAGCTATCGCAGTCCCACCCGGTTCTCGAGTCACGACTAAATCAATTCCTTTTTGACGAAGGTAAGATTCAATATAGTTTAAATTTGTGCTTTTCCCTACTCCTTCTATTCCTTCTAAAGTAAAAAAATAAGCTTTTTTAGCTTTCATTATCAAAATCCTGAAGTTGATGTTTATTTGATGTTTAATTCATACTCGCGAATATCTTTTTGAATGAAGTAATCTCTAGTTTATTCAGTAAAATAATTTATCTTTACTTATGTTTAGCGTAGAAAAAAGTATTTAACATTAACTACTTTTTTAAAATTGCTTTCTTAAAAAGGATGTGTTAATTCATTTTCTTTTCACTCGTTGTAATTTTTAGTAAAGATTGCTTATAGTGAATATAATTTTGGACAGCTTTTATATGTTCATTTAAAGTTGCTGAAAATTGATGACCACCATCCCCTTTCGCAACAAAATATAAATAATTAGTTTGGTTTGGATGTAAAGCAGCTCGAATTGACGCAATACCTGGTAAAGCAATAGGAGTTGGAGGTAATCCTAAATGTAAATAAGTATTATAAGGGGTATCCTTTTTCAAATCAGAACTTTGTAATTTACCTCTATAATTTTCGCCAATACCATAAATGATAGTAGGATCGATTTGTAAGCGCATATTCTTTTTTAAACGATTAATGATAACACTTGCGATTAATGGCCTTTCCTGAGTTAAATGCGTTTCTTTTTCAATTAAGGAAGCAACAATTAATGCTTCATAAGAAGACCGGTAGGGTAAATCTAAAGCACGATGATTCCACTCATAATCAAGCCTTTTTTGCATAGCCCGATAAGCCGCTTGGATAATTGCAAAATCACTTGTTCCCCGCGTGTAACGATAAGTATCTGGGAAAAATAAACCTTCAGCTGCAGTTAGCGTTGATGCTAATTTTGCCATAATTATTTCAGCAGGCATATAATCTAGCGTATGTTTAATTTTAGCTTCTTTGCGGATTACAGCTAACATAGTTGAAAAAGTCCAACCTTCCACAATGGTTAATTGATGGGATAAAACTTTTCCTTTCGCTAATTGATCAAGTAATTGTAATGGCTTAATCCCTGGTAAAAAACGATATTCTCCTGCTTGCAAATGTTGTGATAATTGTGTCCATTTAGCTAAAGCAATAAAGTAAATAGGATGTTTTAACAAACCCATTTTTTTTAAATCTTCGGCTAACACAAAAACGGAAGAATGTGGCTCGAATATATAATCAATAGATAACTTATTGGCAGGTATCAGGGGTTGGCGAATAAAATTTAACCAATCATAAGTTAGCCAACCCATAAAAGAGATAGAAAGGAATAGAATAAATCCTATTAGCTTTCGCACAGGGCTAAGCATTATTTAACCTAATTTCTTTAAACTTTTCGAAATAATACTGCGCCATTGGTTCCACCAAAACCAAAAGAATTAGATAACACAGTATCAATAGGCATAGGTTGTGCTGTATTAGGTACAAAATTTAAATCACAGCCTTCCGATGGATTTTCTAAATTAATGGTAGGAGGGGCAATTTGATCACGTAGCGCTAAAATACTAAATATGGCTTCTATCGCACCAGCAGCACCTAACAAATGTCCTGTCATTGATTTAGTTGAACTGACTGCTAATTGATAAGCATGCTCACCAAAAGCTCTTTTAATGGCGATTGCTTCTAATTCATCACCCACTTGAGTAGAAGTACCATGAGCATTAATATAATCAACAGCGTCTTTATTGATTCCCGCATCACGAATAGCATTCAACATTGCATTATAGGCACCTTCCCCTTCTGGATGGGGTGCTGTCATGTGATAAGCATCTGCACTCATACCAAAACCAATTAATTCGGCATATATTGAAGCCCCTCTTCGTTTTGCAGATTCATATTCTTCCAACATAATAATGCCGGCTCCATCCCCTAAAACAAATCCATCCCTATCTTTATCCCAAGGACGACTAGCACGAGCAGGTTCATCATTGCGGGTTGATAAAGCGCGGCAAGCGGAAAAACCGCCTAAACCTACGGGACTGGTTGCCATTTCTGTGCCACCCGCTAACATCGCATCGGCATCGCCATAAGCAATCATTCGTGCAGCATGCCCTATACTATGCGTCCCGGTTGTACAGGCGGTCGCGATAGCTATATTAGGCCCTTTAAATCCATATTGTATGGATATATATCCCGCTATCATATTAATAATCGAAGCAGGAATGAAAAAAGGAGAAATTTTACGGGGTCCACCATTTGCTAAAATTTCAGTTGTTTTTTCTATCATTGGTAAACCACCAATGCCAGAACCAATAGAAATACCAATGCGAGAGGCATTTTCTTCTGTGACGGAAAAATTAGCATCACGAATAGCTTCACAGGCAGCAGCAACACCATATTGAGCAAAAATATCTAATTTTCGCGCATCTTTTGAGGAGATAAATTGGGTACTGTCAAAATTTTTAACAGATGAACTAATTTTTGTTGAAAATTTCGTTGTATCAAAGGTTTCAACCAAGGAGACACCACTACGACCCTTGAGGATATTCTCCCATGTCTCTTTTACGGTTAAACCAAGAGATGTAATAAGACCTAAGCCTGTTACTACAACACGTCGTTTACTCAAGAGTCACTCCTTACTAACTGAAAAAAATTTCTATAAAGTACAAATTTTTAATTAAAAAAAATTAATTATTTAATCTTTAATTACACACAAGCTGACTTATTTAAACGCATATACTCTTAATTCTTCCTAGAGTATATGCGTAATCGTTAATTCTTTATGCGACTTTTTCGCTATTAGAATGAGTTTTGACATAGTCAATCGCTTGTTGAATAGTTGTAATTTTTTCTGCATCTTCATCCGGAATTTCAACTTCAAATTCTTCTTCTAATGCCATAACTAATTCAACGGTATCTAAAGAATCAGCACCTAAATCTCCCACAAAAGAAGCATCATTTTTGACTTGTTCATCAGAAACATCTAATTGTGAAATAACTATTTTCTTTACACGTTCTTCAATTGTACTCATTTAACTTCCTCACTTTTACTTAATTGCAATTTTGGGTAATTAACTTAATGGATTATAAAAAAAACGTAATATACCATATTCTTAAAATTAACTCATATACATACCACCATTTACATGTAAGGTTTGTCCCGTAATATATCCTGCTCGCGCAGATGCTAAAAAAGCAACGGTAGCAGCGATTTCTTGAGGTTCTCCTAAACGCTGTAATGGAATTTTATTTAATAATGTATCTTTATGTTCTGTCGGTAAATCACGTGTCATATCAGTATCAATAAATCCAGGAGCGACGGCATTCACTGTAATTTGACGTGAAGCCAGTTCTAAAGCTAAAGCTTTTGTAAAACCAATTAAACCTGCTTTAGCTGCACAATAATTAGCTTGCCCTGAGTTACCACTTGAACCAACGACAGATGAAATATTAATAATTCGCCCTGTACGAGCTTTTATCATGGGTTTAATAAACGCTTTTGTTAAGCGATAGACTGCATTTAAATTCGTGTTAATGACAGCATCCCACTCTTCATCTTTCATTCTCAGTAAAAGATTATCACGGGTAATACCTGCATTATTCACTAAAATTGAAGGCGCAGCATGTCCTTTTTTTGTAATATGATTGACTAAATTTTCTATACTTTCAGGTTGTGTTACATCAAGGATAAAACCTTCTCCCATGATATTTTCTTTTTGTAAATACGCTGAAATAGCTTTTGCTCCTGCATCAGTCGTGGCAGTTCCATAAACAATAGCGCCTTGTTTTCCTAATTCTATTGCAATGGCATGACCAATACCACGAGTCGCGCCGGTTACTAATGCTATTTGTCCTTTTAATGTCATCGACATTCCTCCAATGCTTTTATTACTGTGCTTGAATCATAGATAGGTAATGTCGGAGCATTATGCGTAATTCGTTTATTTAATCCCGCCAATACTTTACCAGGGCCACACTCAACAATGGTATCTATACCTGAATTTTCCATTTTTTCAATAATTTCAACCCATCTTACCGAAGAATATAATTGAGCAATTAATGCTTTTTTAATGGATTCTTCATCAGGATGTGTTAATACATCAATATTATGGATAATAGGTATTTGAGGAGACATTAAGGTAATTTCATTTAAATCTTTAGCTAAATATTCTGCGGCTGGTCGCATTAACTCACAATGAGAAGAAACACTAACTGGAATTTTTTTCGCTAATTTTGAACCTGCTTTTTTGGCTAATTCAATGGCTCTTTCAATTGCACCCACATTACCCGCAATAACAACTTGCCCAGGCGCATTAAAATTGGCGGAAGTCACTATTTCATTTTGTGCAGCGGCTAAACAAATTTCATTAACTTGTTCATCACTTAAACCAATAATGGCAGCCATCGCTCCTTCACCTTCAGAAACGGCGGCTTGCATATAACGACCTCTGGCGGCCACTAATTTTACGGCAGAAGAAAAAGTAATGGCTTTTGCACAAACTAAAGCTGAATATTCACCTAAACTGTGACCCGCTAATAAAATGGGTTCAACACCTTGCTCCATTTCCCAAATACGCCATAAAGCAATACTTGCCGTTAATAATGCGGGTTGTGTATATTCAGTTTTATTTAAAGTATCTACTGGCCCCTCTTGAGTCAATTTCCAAAGATCATAACCTACTACAGTCGATGCTTCTTCAAATACTGTATTAACCACTGGAAATTGTGAGGATAATTCACTCAACATGCCTAATGATTGAGAGCCTTGCCCTGGAAAAACAAATGCAATTTTTTTTAACATAACTCAGTAATTCTCAGTAGATAATTGAAAAATGAATGAATTAACATCACTTTTATGTTTAGTTACCGCTTTTAAAGTTAAATTTTTGCTATAGCCATACATAAAAAAATGAATACTTATTTTGTTAATATTCTATTAATGCAGAACCCCAAGCTAAACCACCACCAAAACTTTCTAGCAAGAGAATATCACCACGTTGTATACGACCATCACGTATGCCTACATCTAATGCTAAAGGTACAGATGCAGAAGAAGTATTTCCGTGTTGATCTACGGTAACAATCACTTGTTCCATGGATAAATTTAATTTTTTTGCTGTTGCGGTAATAATTCGTAAATTAGCTTGATGCGGGATTAGCCAACGAATAGCATCAGAAGGTAAATTATTAGCTGCTAATGTTTCAGTTACCAGATGTCCTAATTGTTGTACAGCAATTTTGAAAAGTTCATTTCCCCGCATTTTTAGATAAGGTGCTTCTATCACTTCCATTGAAGCCGCGGTTGGATTATTAGTGGCATATAATAAATCTTTATAATGACCATCCGCATGTAAATGGGTTGATATAATACCCGGTTGTTCATTAGCAGATAAAATAACAGCGCCTGCTCCATCACCAAATAAAATACAAGTTGACCTATCTGTCCAATCAATAATACGGGACATGATTTCTGAACCAATAACTAATGCATTTTTAGCTATACCCGTACGGATAAATCCATTGACGACAGCCAGTGCATAATTAAAACCCGCACAAGCAGCAACGATATCAAAAGCAGGACATTGATTCTTTATTCCTAAATGTTGCTGTACAAGACAAGCCGCACTAGGAAATGCTTTTTCTGCTGTGGATGTTGCAACAACGATTAAATCTATGTCATTAGCCTCTAAATTCGCGGCTGATAATGCTTTTCGTGCAGCTGCCGCAGCCATTGTAGAAGCAGTATCTTGCTCACCCGCGATATGACGTTGTCGTATACCAGTACGCTCAACAATCCATTCATCGGTTGTTTCAATCATCCGCTGTAAATCAAAATTAGTGATTATTTTTTCTGGCAAATAACTACCAGTACCAATTATGCGAGAATAATTCATGATGCAGACCTATATTGCAAAAGTTGAATCACTTCATCACGAATACGCTCAGGTACTTGTTGACGAACTTCTAATACGGCTTCTTTAATAGCATTAGTATAAGCTAAAACATTAGCACTACCATGGCTTTTAATTACTGTACCTTGTAAGCCAATTAAGCTTGCGCCATTATATTGCGCAGGATCAATACGCTTACCCACACTTTTTAAAACACGTAAGGCTGCTAAACCCGATAAACGCGTAAACCAATTTCGGTTAAAACCTTCTTTTAAATATTGTGCGATTAGTTTAGCTAAACCTTCACTGGTTTTTAGCATTACATTACCAACAAAACCATCACAAACAACGACATCAGCAATCCCTTTATAAATCGCATCGCCTTCGATATAACCGATATAATTGATAATGGGATTTTCACTTAATAAACGAGCAGCTTCTTTAACTTGTTCATTACCTTTAATTTCTTCTTCACCAATATTTAAAAGAGCAACACGGGGTTTTTTAATATTCCCTACCGCTGAAGCAAGCACTGATCCCATCACAGCAAATTGAAAAAGATAATCCGCGCTAGAATCAACATTTGCACCTAAATCTAAAACCCTTACATTAACTTCTTTTTGAATTGTAGGAAGTTCTGTCACGATAGCAGGTCGATATATACCCGGTAATGTTTTTAAAACAAAACGAGCAGTCGCCATTAAAGCACCTGTATTACCTGCACTGACACAAGCTTGCGCAATTCCTTCTTTCACTAAATTAATAGCGATACGCATAGAGGAATCTTTTTTATTCCGCAGTGCTAATGAAGGTAATTCATCCATATCCACTATTTGGGAAGCATGACAAACTTGCAAACGTTCATTTTCAACAGCATGATGTTTTAATAACTGCTCTAATAAACGTTCACGTTGTCCAACAAGGATGAGTTTTAATTCAGGCTGCTTTTTAAGTGATTCGAGCGCTGCAGGGATAACAACAGAGGGACCATGATCTCCACCCATTGCATCTAAAGCAATAGTTATCGTATCCAAAATTACCCTTCGCTTGAATCTTCTTCAACCACTTTTTGTGCAATAACTTGTCGTCCTTTATAAAAACCATCTTCGTTAACATGGTGACGACGATGCAAAGCACCTGTAATTGAATCTAGAGCTAAAGTAGGACCAGTTAATGCATCATGAGCGCGACGCATACCACGTCTTGAACGCGATTTCCGAGATTTTTGTACTGCCATAAGTAATCACTCCTAACCAATGAAAAGAATACTTTGCTTGAAAACAAAGCTTTAATTAAAACAAGTTTATAATACTTAATTTATAAAATGAAATAAGCGGCC
>CBCSKA010000149.1:13477-14389 GCA_965140885.1 Legionellaceae bacterium
ACTCTTGAGTTATGTAAGCTGGCAGTACAAAAAAGTGGTAATGTGCTTGGGTATGTGCCTTCACTTTTTCTGGTTTTATTGAAATCTTTTGAACATCACAGTCTGATAATTGATGCATCGATACTATCGGTAAAGCTAAAATTAATTCATCTTGTACTAATTCATTTAATTCAATAAAACCATTACTCACCAATATGGTTTCATATTCACTGCGTAATTCCTTCGCTTCTAAATCTGTTTTAACCAAGATCAAATGAACATTACTTGTTAAGTCATAAGAAAAAGCTTGCATACAACGCTGGCAAATCAATACGACATTTGCACTTACTTTTCCGGTAACATAGGCTAAACCATTCGGATCAACACCAAATTGCAAATTGACTGATACCTCCCCCTCTTCTTTCGCTAGCATACTCGTTAAACGAGCCATATCAGCTAATGAAAAAAAACCCGCTAATTGCGTTTTTTTATAAGCTAACTTTAAAGGTTCAATATTATTTGGTAAATGAGATTTAGGCATAAGTGGGCAAATATAGCGTTATAGGATTAAAGTGTCAAAGTGCATATTTAAAATTAGTAAAATATTATATTTTATTTTTGAAACAAATTAATAAAAATACTTTTTTAAAGTATTTTTATACTAAAACAAATATAATTTTAATAACTTACGTTTAAAACAGACTATTTTAATCTTTTTTAGCTAGATAATAAAATATTTTTTTATCTTTTTTTACTTTTATAGTATTTTTAATAGTTTCAATACAAATCAGAAAATACTTAATACGCAAGATTTTGAATATTTCATTTAAATGCTATAGCAAAAATCACATAGATACTAACAAAGCTCTCTTAACACTTTTTCAGTTATATCGGTTAAATCTTGTGGTTGTGATAATTGTTTTCGAATCGTAT
>CBCSKA010000150.1:0-13901 GCA_965140885.1 Legionellaceae bacterium
GCCTCCTTATTCCCCTGATCTTAATCCTATTGAACATAAATGGGCACAAGCTAAAGCAATTCGTAAACAACAACACTTTTCTATTTATGATCTATTTAAACACCATTGCGCGTAACCAATTTATAAGGAATTAGCTATACCAACAAATATTAAACTTCTGGTTTGAAGAGTTAAAATCCAATCAATGGTGGGAAAAAGATGAAATACTTGATAGCCTCATTAAAGAAAAATTTTTAGATATTCATAATCAGGCTATAAAAGGTGAGCTATGGAACTGGCGAAGCAACCCACAGGGAAGCCTTGCTGAAATAATTATTATTGACCAATTTTCACGTAATATTTACCGGGATAAGCCACAATCATTCTTATATGACGGGATGGCATTGGTTCTCGCGCAAAATGCTATAGCCAGAAAGTTTGACGAGCAATTAAGCGTTGTACAAAAAAGCTTTTTATATCTCCCATATATGCATAGTGAATCACTGAAAATACATGAACAGGCTGTTTGCTTGTACAAATCTCTAGGCTTGGAAGATAATTACGAGGCTGAACTAAAACACAAGGCTATTATTGATCTATTTGGGCGTTATCCACATCGTAACAAGATTATAAATCGAGGCTCGACACCTGAGGAGATAGAGTTTCTACAAGGAGCAAACTCAAGTTTCTAATATGAGCTCAATCGGTGTAAAATTTTAAACTTAAGACCATCATAAAATATCATTTATCCGAATGATGTAAGGAGTTTACTAACTTTAGATTCCTTAGCGAACGATAATTTCCGAATTCTCTCGTGTCCCCTAATCGCATCATTACACTTGCTATCCTTTCACTGAATCTATTATAGGTGACATGATTTGTAAAATAAGGCTTTAAATGTGCTTCAATGGAATTACGATAGTTATCTTTATAAAGTAGGGTAATGACAGAATGCTAATGTATTGAGCTTACTAATTTTTAGTATATACTTCATTGGTGTTTAATCTATAAGGAATAGAGATATGCTTAATGAAGACAAGCAAGACATGGAAATATTACAATCGTTAATTCAACGCAATATGCCCCCCAAAGCCCCTACTTACTTTTTTTATAATGTTGATAAATATTTAAGTAATGATAAAGAAATACATGAAGGATTAAAATCTTTAATTAACTCTTCGGATAGCGCACATATTATTTTAGCTAAACTTTTCATTTAGTAACAGCGCCTATTCCGATTGTATTGCCAATATAATTAAAATATATACTAAAAATGAAATTGATTTGAAAACGATATATCAACATGAAAGAGAATTGTGGAAATTGACAAATCAAAAAATACAAGCTTCTTCATACGCTGTCGGCCAAGGAAGCGACGAAGGAGCGAGGCCGATAGTCCCTGGTAGACCGTAGTGCCGGATGTTTTGCCGAAGGCAAAATATAAGGCCCACAAAACGGTCGACAAGTCATTTGTGGAAGTGAAGTTATGACACCTAGTCGTGTCATAACGAGCGTACGCAGGACGGCCAGGGCTGCCGCAGGCATACTTGTCGACAATTTTTGTCCCTTTTGGGGACTTGGATGTCCCAAAAGGGGTCTCAAAAATGGCGACACTATCGTAATTCAGGAATGCTAAGTGTAGATTATACTTATAAAGTCACCCATTTATTTCCCGAAAAATTACAAAACTATTTTGATGACATTAAATTAAAAGAAATTAATGAAAATGTGATTTATGTTTCCTTCGATGATATTAATATAAGTGAAGTATGTAATCCAAAATGTCCAATTTTATAAGATGACTTAATGTTAGAAAAAAAATATATTTTTTCCGTATTAATTGAATATTTGCCTTATTTAATTAATACGGGTTTTTTATAGAAAATTTCTTTATGGCTCTTTAACCACTCTTCTAAAATAGAAAATACTTAAGGTTATCTGGATCATTTTTTAACAGAAATTTAATCCCATAAAGGATAATGTTCTAAATGTATTTCTTCTGAAAAAAAGAGTTTAGCCGCATTTGAAAAACTTTCCGTGTAATCAGAAATATAGAATTTTTTATAATTGTTTTTTCCCTGTTTATTTAGTGCGTGATGGTAGTTTAATAAATTTTTTACTGCATTTGCAACAATATCTGAATTATCAATAATAGCGATTTTATCTTTGTAAAAATGATTAATTTGTTCTTTGATCAGGGGGTAATGGGTACAAGCTAATATAATTGCTTCTATATTCGCTAATTCTGGTACCGATAAATAATTATTAATTATTTCATCGAAAATATTTTTTTTACTAAAACCTTCTTCTATTAGCGGGGCTAGTAAAGGGGTAGGATAGGAATACAATTCAATATTATTATTTAATGCATCAATCTTTTTTTTGTAAACATTAGATAAAACTGTTTGGCGAGTCCCAATTAACCCAATTTTTTTTTCGGAAAAATATTCACGGATATATTCAATAGTGGGATCAATAACATTAATGACATGTGCTTTTTTACCCACATATTCTTTGACTAATTCATAAGCGGCAGAAGACGCTGAATTACATGCCATAACTATTAATTTACAATGTTGTGCTAGCAGCATATCACAAATTTTAATTGAATAGGCTTGGATAGCGGCGGTAGATTTATCACCATAGGGTAGGTGGGCAGTATCCCCAAAATAAACAATATTTTCATAAGGTAAAATTTTAGTGATAGCTTGAGTAACGGTTAATCCACCAATTCCACTATCAAAGATCCCAATAGGATGGCTTGAATAAGTATCGTGATATTTCATAATGTTATTTTAGTTTTCTGCAAAATCTAAATATTTTTCTGCATCTAATGCAGCCATACAACCTGAGCCAGCAGAAGTAATAGCTTGTCGATAAATAGAGTCAGTTACATCACCGGCGGCAAAAACACCATTAATACTGGTTGCTGTTGCATTACCTTGATTGCCACTATGGGTAACAATATAACCATTTTTCATATTAAGTTGATCCATAAAAAGTTGCGTATTGGGTTGATGTCCAATTGCAATAAAAACACCTTGTAATATTATTTCTTCGTGTGTTTCATTTTCAAGATTTTTAATTCGTATACCCGTGACCCCTGTTTTATCACCCATGACTTCATCTAAAGTATGATTCCATTTTATTGTTATATTGGTGCGCTGTAATAATTTATCAATTAATATTTTTTCCGCACGAAATTTATCTCTCCGATGAATAATCGTCACATGAGCAGCAATATTAGAAAGATATAATGCTTCTTCAACCGCCGTATTACCCCCTCCAATAACAGCTACCTGTTGATTACGATAAAAAAAACCATCACAGGTAGCACAAGCCGATACCCCTTTACCCATAAATGCTGTTTCTGAGGCTAAACCTAAATATTTTGCTGAAGCGCCAGTAGCAATAATTAAGGCATCACAAGTGTAAGTACCCGTATCTCCTTTTAATAAAAAGGGTTTTTGTAACAAATTCACATTATTAATATGATCAAAAATAACCTTTGTTTGAAAACGTTCAGCATGACGTAACATGCGATCCATTAATTCTGGACCTTGAAGACCCTCAACATCACCAGGCCAATTATCAACCTCAGTAGTAGTCATTAATTGCCCACCCTGTTGTAAACCTGTAATAATAACTGGGTTTAAATTAGCCCTAGCAGCATAAATTGCTGCCGTATAACCAGCGGGACCTGAACCCAAAATAATGAGGCGATGATGTATAGGGTTTGACATAAGAAATCCTTTAAAAAAATTTTTTAGTTATTAAAATAGACGTTATTGAAAGTAATATTTTTCTATTTCTAACATTGAATATGAAATAGCCATAATTTATATACAGTATAAATAAGGTATTCATTATTTTTTCATACTTTATTTGAGAGTGATTATAGCTGAATAATTCAAGAATCCTATCCTTAAATTAAGGATTTATTATTTTAATTTATCATGACTTGCTAAATGCGATAGCCTTATTAAGGTTTAATAATTATTCTCCAATGAATCCATTATTGCATTTAGACATTTAATAAAAATGGTTAAAAAATTTTAAAAAAATACCATCTTTTTTCAATATAGAGTAACATAAGACTCTTTTTATGCTATTTCTTACACGATTAAATTATTTTATTCGCACACTTATTTTTTGAAAATATTCATTTTACTTATACATGCTTATTAAGGTTTAAATTTGAAATATAAAGAAATGAAAACATTGGAACGAATCGTTATTCCTCACTTATCTCTACGATTAAGAGAAGGTATTTTTATTGTTTGCTTAGCTTTATCCGCATTTTTATTTTGTGCGTTAGCAACTTATCATTATTCTGATATTGTTATATTAGTCGAAAAAACGAAAGCCCCTATTTTTAATATTGGTGGAAAAATAGGGGCTTGGATAGCCAGTATTCTTTTATATGGATTTGGCTATATGAGTTATTTACTCATTATGCTAATTGTTTATACCGGTTTTTTAATTTATCAAGAAAGTTATTTAAATTTACGTAATGGTTATTTTTTATTAATAATACGTAGTATAGGTTTTTTATTAAGTATTATTGCAGGTTGCGGATTAGCGAGTCTTTTTATACCCCGAGCAGAATTTTACTTGTCACTGGGGGCAGGCGGGGCATTCGGTGATAAGATAGGAATGGAATTAGTTAAATTGTTAAATACCATGGGAGCAATCTTATTGCTTTCTGCCCTTTTTTTTAGTGGTATTACCTTATTTAGTGGTTTTTCTTGGTTACAAATGGTTGATAAAATTGGCCGAATGGGAATCCGTTTTATTTCTAGTATCCAATTAAAATACAAAGCTTGGCGTGAAAAAGCAGCATTAAAAGAAGCACAGAAAATAAAGCTAGCTGAAGAAAAACGAGAAGCAGTAAAAACAATCACTAAAAAAACGGTAGTGGATGTTAAACCTATACCAGAAAAAGTTAAACCTCGAAAAATTGAAATTGCTGATTTTCCCGCACCTATCAAACATACACAAAAAATAGCTTCATTTGAAGGAAGTGATGAAGAAGGAATTCCTTCACTTTCTTTACTCGATCCACCAGAAGAAAATAAAAGCATTAATTATTCTACGGCAGTATTAGAATCCATGTCACGTGAAGTTGAAGCACGTTTGAAAGATTTTGGTATAGAAGTACATGTTGTGGCTGTTCATCCTGGGCCTGTTGTTACTCGTTTTGAAATGCAACTTGCTCCTGGTCTTAAAGTCAGTCGAATTAGCGCTTTAGCAAAAGATTTAGCACGTTCCTTATCCGTAATCAGTGTTCGTATTGTTGAAGTTATTCCTGGTAAATCTTATGTGGGATTAGAATTACCTAATGAAAAACGAGAAGTCGTTCGTTTAAGTGAAGTTTTATCTTCTCTAGCATATGACCAAGCACGATCACCCTTAAGTTTAGCATTAGGGAAAGATATATCCGGTCATTCTGTTATTGTGGATTTGGCTAAAATGCCTCATCTTCTTGTTGCAGGTACAACCGGTTCTGGTAAATCAGTTGGTTTAAATGCCATGTTACTAAGCTTACTGTACAAAGCGACACCAGACTTAGTGCGAATGATTATGATTGATCCTAAAATGCTAGAATTATCCATTTATGAAGGTATTCCTCATTTATTAACGCCTGTTGTGACTGATATGAAGGAAGCGGCTAATGGATTACGTTGGTGTGTCATCGAAATGGATAGACGTTATAAATTAATGGCTTCATTAGGGGTTAGAAATCTCGCTGGGTATAATACAAAAATAAAAGAAGCTATTAACAATGGAACGCCTATTATGGATCCTTTTTGGCATCCGCAACAATCCCATCAACCTGAAGAATTAATTCCTTTACCTTATATTGTTGTATTGATTGATGAATTTGCGGATATGATGATGGTCGTGGGTAAAAAAGTTGAAGAATTAATTGCTCGTATTGCTCAAAAAGCCCGTGCAGCAGGTATTCACATGATATTAGCGACACAACGTCCCTCAGTTGATGTAATTACGGGTTTAATTAAAGCAAATATACCTACGCGTATGGCATTTCAAGTTTCTTCAAAGATAGATTCACGCACAATTTTAGATCAACAAGGCGCAGAGCAATTACTCGGGCATGGCGATATGTTATATCTAGCTCCCGGTTCAGGCGTTCCTGTACGTGTACATGGCGCTTTTGTTGCAGATCAGGAAGTCCATCGGGTGGTTGACGCATGGAAACGGCGAGGAAAACCCGAATATATTAATGATATTGTGGCAGGGTATGATGAAAATTCTTCGAATGCTTCTGAAGATGAAACCAATAATTCTCTGGGAAATGAAAGTGATCCTCTTTATGATCAAGCCGTAAAAATAGTGGTTGAATCACGTAGAGCATCCATTTCCAATATCCAACGGCGCTTAAAAATAGGCTATAATCGTGCCGCTCGCATGATTGAAGAAATGGAAATGGCAGGGATAGTATCACCGATGGAAAGTAATGGTTCCCGAGAAGTATTAGCGCCACCCCCACACGAGTGATAAGAGGTAAAAACATGTCTTTATTTAACAAATTAAGTGTATTAATTATTGGAATCTTCTTTACTTCCACTCTTAATGCACAAACAGCAATGGGTGATTTAGCGCAAAAGTTAAATTATTTAAAAACAATGCAAGCGCATTTTGAACAACAAATTATAGATGGTAAAGGTAATGTTATTCAAAGCACGGAAGGTGAATTTGCTTTATCTAAACCGGGTAAGTTTCGCTGGGAAACAATAAAACCAAATCGTCAATTATTAATTGCTGATGGAAAAAAAATATGGATTTATGATCAAGATTTACAACAAGCCACTGTTCAAAAGCAAAATATCAATACAAGTAATTCTCCAGCTATTTTATTAACAGGTTCCGTAGAAAAATTAAAAAAAGATTTTCAAGTCAAAAGGATACAAAGAAATAATAAACCGTGGTTTTTATTAATTCCAAAATCGGGTGAAGCGCTATTTAAAAAAGTTGAATTATATTTTAATGAAGAAAAATTAAAAGAAATGCACTTAATCGATCATTTAGGTCATGAAAGTTTTTTAAGTTTTCATCGTGTGATAATGAATCAACCTATTTCACTCAAGCAATTTATCTTTATTCCACCTAAAGATATCGACCTTATTGAATAAGGTTTAAGGTGAGCATATAACTGATAAAACTTGTTTTTAACATTTTTAGCGCTTATTATGTAAGCTGAATAATCTGGGTTTAAACAGAAGAGGTATAATATGTTAGCCGTACTTAAAACGACGTTTACTTCACAAAAAATGTCGCGTTTTTTTGATATTACATTTGTTAAAAATACTACATTAATTATGTTAGGTGTATTTGCATTAGCGATAACAGCGCAATTACGAATTCCTTTACAACCAGTTCCCCTCACTTTTCAAAGTGTTACTGTATTATTAATCGGTGTTCTTTACGGAATGGAATTAGGTTTGATTACCGTGCTTGGTTATTTAACACTAGGAGCATTTGGATTACCTGTTTTTGCCAATATGTCATCGGGTTTTAATATTCTTTTGGGGGCAACAAGTGGTTATTTAGTCGGTTTTATTCCCGCTGTTGCAATTAGTGCTTATTTCACAAAAAAGGGATGGATGAAATCATTTCATCGTACACTTCTTGCTAATAGCATGGCTATTGTAGTTATATTTACTCTGGGTGTTTCTGTATTAGCTAATTTTATTGGTTGGAAAAATGCTTTTCTTGGAGGCGTAATGCCTTTTATTTTTACTGAAACCTTGAAAGTGATTGCACTATCAATTTTTATCCCTTCTTTTTTAAAAAAGAAGGATTAATTTGACTTGATACCAGCATATTGAAAGGCAATTCAAGTGGTAATAAATAAGAAAGTACAGTTTCGTCCTCATCATTTTTTATGTACTTTCTGTTTTCAAGGCAAGGGGTATTCTAAGCTATTTATTTCAAATTATGTGAATATTAAGAAGTTAATAACGGAAGATAATACAGTCACTATAGAAGTAGTTAATATTACTGATTCTATTTGTTCCCCTTGTCCACATCGGCAAGGAAACCATTGCCAAACAGAAGATAAAATTCAGCAATTGGATCAAGCCCATGCAAAGGCATTAGGTTTAACAGTAGGGCAAAAAATAACGTGGGCTGCAGCAAAAAAATTAATCACAGATAAATTAACCCTTCCCATATTTCATCATATTTGCCAATCCTGCGAATGGAAAAGTAAGGGAATATGCGAATCTGTTTTGAGTGAATATCTAGAAACCCATGAATAAAATTCAATAAAAGAGAAAGTTAGGGAAAATGTATTATGTTTAAAACTGGGCAATTTTTTAGCCGTACCAAAACTGAATCAGAAGTGGCTGGTCACTATATTCATCAGCAAGAATTATCCATTTTAAATACTTTTAAGCAAGCTTGGCAATTAAGCAAAGGTGCGCGTTTAACGCTAGTAACTGCTTTTATTATGATTTCTATAATTAGCTTAGTTTTTTCTGGGATAGTAAATGTTTTTTTCTCAGAGAGTTATTTAACTAAATCTTTACCCTATCTTAAATTATTATTGCAATGCCTTTTTCAATTATTCGTTGCTTATCCTCTTAGCATGGGTTTAAAAATGTTAGCAATACATCGTGCTCGTGGAAAAGTAATCACTGTAAAAAAAATCTTTGATTATTTTCAAAAAAGAAATTTTATAGAAATTGTTAAAATGATCCTATGGATTTTAATTATTAGTTTAGCAGGGGTTGTCGTTTTTTCATTGATTATTTATTTAGCGTATATAATTTCACCGGATTTTATTTTACATAAAGTTAATTTAACGATTTTATTATTTCCAATCATGCTTTTTTTTAGCTATTTATGGTTATCTTATCAATTTTCACTTCAAATTATTGCTGATAAAGTCGTAAAAGCGGGCTTTGCATTAATGATTTCCAGAAAAGGTTTTAATCAGCACTTTATAAAAATTATTCCCATACATTTAATTTCTATTTCCATTATCATTCTTTTTGCCCTTTTAGTTTTGTATTTATTTTCTCAGGTTTCAAGTATTTTCTTGACTGGGGTTAGTATATGCTTGGCTATTTTTTTGTTATTGCCGTGGTTAAGTATTGTTAATGGAATTATTTATAACCATATATTTCCTCTGTCTGAAACGTCTGAATAGGAGTAATTGAAATTTATGCTGCATTCAAAGTATTTTAGAAATGATATTCAAATTGCTTTTGAGCGTTTATCCCAAAGAGGTTACGAATTAAATGTAGAATTGATTACGCAATTAGAAAATGAACGCAAACAATTGCAAAGCCAAACACAAGAATTGCAAAATGAGCGTAATCATTATTCTAAAATAATCGGTCAATTGAAAGCCAAAGGAGAAAATACAGATGCTGTAATGAAACAAGTATCTGGATTTGGTGAAAAATTAATAGAATTACAAACCCAATTAGATGCCTTATTAAATCAATTAAGAGATATTCAATTAACAGTACCCAATTTACTGGATGAATCAGTCCCTTATGGTGTTAATGAGCAACAAAATATAGAAATTCGACGTTGGGGTGAACCTAAGAATTATGATTTTACTCCCAAAGATCATGTTGATTTAGGGACTCATAATGGTTTATTAGATTTTGATGTTGCTGCTAAGTTATCTGGTGCGCGTTTTAGTGTTATGAAGGGGCATTTAGCGAAATTACATCGGGCATTAATTCAATTTATGTTAAATATCCATACACAAGAACATCAATATGAAGAAGTTTATGTGCCTTATTTAGTTAATGCGGATAGTTTATACGGTACAGGTCAATTGCCTAAATTTGAAGGTGAGCAATTCAAAGTTATGGGTGAAACACCCTTATATTTAATCCCTACGGCTGAAGTCCCTGTGACTAATATTGCTCGTGATGTTATTTTTTCAGAAGATTTACTGCCAATTAAATATGTTTGTCATACGCCTTGTTTTCGAAGTGAAGCGGGTTCTTATGGAAAAGATGTTCGGGGAATGATTCGACAACATCAATTTGAAAAAGTTGAATTAGTCCAATTTGTAAAGCCTGAAGAATCCTTTGCAGCACATGAAGCATTAACCCAACATGCGGAAACCATATTACAAAAATTAGAATTACCTTATCGTGTTATGTTGTTATGTTCAGGTGATACTGGATTTAGTTCAGCAAAAACTTATGATTTAGAAGTATGGTTGCCCGGCCAACAAAAATACCGTGAAATTTCATCTTGTAGTAACTTTACTGATTTTCAAGCGCGACGTATGCAAGCGCGTTATCGACAATCTGAAACAGGTAAACCCGAATTATTACATACTATCAATGGTTCTGGCTTAGCAGTAGGGCGTACATTAGTCGCCATTATGGAAAATTATCAAACAAAAGAAGGAAAAATTATCATTCCTGAAGCATTACAACCTTATATGGGTGGAATAAAAAGTATTTAATGATCATTGACGAGAATCCGTTTAAAAACCCCTATCGCTAAAATAAGCTTGTTTACGGATAAGTTTATAGATAGGGACAGCTATGTGCTTATACTAAAAAACTCAAGCTATAGAGTTTAGAGCGAATAATCATGCTATCAATAAGTATTTGCCCTGAATATCGAGATTACTTTCTTTTTCAACAAAATTAGTTTACACAATAGCGCAATAGACTATTCTGCTACTCCTGAAATTAAAAAAAAACAACCACATCTGAGCTATAACTAGTGTGTGGTTGTTTTTAAATTCAATTTATTATTTTTTGAAATGCCATCTTATTATTAAGGATACCTGGAAAAATCGCCATCTG
The DNA here is from genome assembly GCA_965140885.1 of Legionellaceae bacterium. GTDB lineage: Bacteria > Pseudomonadota > Gammaproteobacteria > CBCSKA01 > CBCSKA01 > CBCSKA01. The sequence continues at coordinate 10,794 of CBCSKA010000150.1, forward strand.
AGTTTGGAAGAAGATATTAATTTGTATTTTACAAATATTAGAGCTCTTATAAAACCTAGTGAAATGATTAAATTTTTTTTGCATTTTGCAAGAGTTTTATTCAAGTTGTAGTGCTTCAGATGAAATCTAATAATTGGGCTGATAAGAAAGAGACTATACTACCCTTCTTAACAGGAGCATAAGATGAACAGTAATACCCCCCGAAAATATACCCCTGAGTTTAAAATCAAGTTATTAAGGTAAACAAGGTTGCTATTACAGAAATAGGCGAATGCCATGGCATAAAACTGTCATTGTTTTACGTATGGCAAAAAGAGTTGTTTGAACAGGGAGGCGTCGTTTTTGAAAAAAACCAAAAAAAATAAGCCTGCCCTTGATAAACAGCAAGCTAAGATTATTGCATTAGAAGAAAAATTAGCCCGTAAAAATGAATCTTCAGACCCGACTATGGTCTGAAATGGACTCTGAAGCAACCCTATTTATGACTTGCTGTTCATATTTGAATGTCTCTTTTTTGTTAGCCGTGATTTGTTAGATTCTTGCTGAACCAATACAATTTATTTTGTATAGCAGAGTTAATTAACTCTTTGGAGTAAAAAACGCTAAGTATTTCTTACTAATATTTTTATCGAATTGTATAAAATTAATCATTTAAAAAATGAGAAATTCGGAATCATGTTATCAATCTGAAGTATACGTTCAATAGATATCCTGTGGCTGCTATAAAACCGTCAGAATAAAGTTGTTTTTTGTATTGATTAACATATTTGGCGTAGTACTATTGATGTAAAACAGATATAGTTTGGATAGACAACGATGAAATCCGCTGAAGGGTTCTTTTATGGAAGGGTCTTTTCCTGTGTTATTTATATTGAATGATAAAAATAGGATTCTGACGCATGTTAAATCCCTTTTAAAGATAGGTAGAAACCCTTGGCTTATAACCAAAGTAGCGCCAAATGACGTAATGGTAAATATCTTAAAAGTTTTACCTATATGTTAGTGATTGGTGCTTTATTATAATTTTTTGTGAAGTAAAGGTATAATAATATGATTAATGAAAGTATTCTTTTAAGAATAAAAACAAACGATGAAACACTGACTAGTCTTAACCTTGGCTATAACAACCTTAGCGCTGAGGACGTAAAACTGCTTATCGAGGTATTAAAAACCAATACCACACTGACCAGCCTTAACCTTGCGGGTAACAACCTTGGGGCTGAGGGCGTAAAAGCGCTTGCCGAGGTATTAAAAACCAATACCACACTGACCAGCCTTAACCTTGCGGGTAACAACCTTGGGGCTGAGGGCGTAAAAGCGCTTGCCGAGGTATTAAAAACCAATACCACACTGACTAGTCTTGACCTTAGCGGTAACTACCTTGGCGCTCAGGGCGTAAAAGCGCTTGCCGAGGTATTAAAAACCAATACCACACTGACTAGTCTTGACCTTAGGTTTAACAACCTTGGCGCTGAGGGCGTAAAAGCGCTTCTCGAGCTATTAAAAACCAATAAAACACTGACCAGCCTTAACCTTAGCGGTAACAAGCTTGGCGCTGAGGGCGTAAAAGCGCTTATCGAGCTATTAAAAACCAATAAAACACTGACCAGCCTTAACCTTAGCGGTAACAAGCTTGGCGCTGAGGGCGTAAAAGCGCTTATCGAGGTATTAAAAACCAATACCACACTGACCCGTCTTGACCTCAGCGATAACAACCTTGGCACTGAGGGCGTAAAAGCCATTGCCGAGGTCTTAAAAACCAATACCACACTGACCCGTCTTGACCTTGGCGGTAACAGTCTTGGCGATGAGGACGTAAAAGCGCTTGCCGAGGTATTAAAAAACGAATACCACACTGACCAGCCTTAACCTTAGCTGTAACAAGCTTGGCGCTGAGGGCGTAAAAGCGCTTATCGAGGTATTAAAAACCAATACCACACTGACTAGTCTTGACCTTAGGTTTAACAACCTTGGCGATGAGGGCGTAAAAGCGCTTCTCGAGGTATTAAAAACCAATACCACACTGACCCATCTTGACCTTAAGTTTAACACCCTTGGCACTGAGGGTATAAAAGCGCTTATCGAGCTATTAAAAACCAATACCACACTGACCTATCTTGACCTTAAGTTTAACACCCTTGGCGCTGAGGGCGTAAATGCGCTTATCGAGGTATTAAAAACGAATACCACCCTGACCCATCTTTTTTTGCCGTTTCGATTAATTGGTACCAAAGGAATAGAAAGTTACCTGGTTCGTAATCAAAAAATAGCCGAATGCTTAAAACCATTAGGGCAGCTCCAGGAAGCCCCAAATGCCCTGGATTCTTTGATAGACAATAATTATTCTCAAAATCTTGAGAATTTAAAAAAATTATATCCTTCATTGAATAACAAAACTGTTCCAACAGACAAGAATCGTTTTTTATTTGAAGCTTCTTTATTGCTATCGGCGTTGGCTCATACAACCAACGATGATATAGATTCACAATTAATCGCATTAGAATGCTTAATGGTCGCTTTTGAAACCAAAAAGCATCAAGAGATAGCTGAAATAATACGGTATAGGGCATCTCATAAACTCTATATTACTATGACGGATGCCACCTTAACGATTAAAGAAAAGCAAGCATTATTCCTGTTAATCGTTCATGGCATGCGAAATCACTTGGATAAAGAGGATTCACCGTTACTTATAGCTGATACTATTTTACAACTACAAAACCCACATGACACTATAACCGTAGAGCAAGTCACTAAATTTTATCAAAATATTGCCTTATTAAGTTATAGCCAGGTTCTATCTATGGCTAAACAAGCATTAGCCTTATGTGAATCAGACGAAAATGCGAATAGTGAAGAAACGAACTTATTAAGAATCTTGGTGGCTAAAACGGATTACAATGAATCTGTATTCGCGTGGTTATTTCAATCACCTGTTTTTTATGCGATGTTCAAAACACAATATTCTCAAGATAAGTATTTACTCATTGAAGATGTCTGCTTAAAAAGTAACTCAAACGAGAAAAATGAAATAATAGAGTTCTTTCGAAACTCACAAATAGAGCTCAAAATTGTAGATGCTGGCAATCAAATTAAATCGTAGTCCAA
>CBCSKA010000151.1:0-13471 GCA_965140885.1 Legionellaceae bacterium
AAAACATCCGGTACTACGGTCTACCAGGGACTATCGGCCTCGCTCCTTCGTCGCTTCCTTGGCCGACAGCGATGGAAGCTAATCCTATTTTAAATAGTTCAACTAGAAATGGATTTTTTAATGAGAAAAATTATGGCACTTTACTTGAAGAAACATTAACTGAGAGAAAAAAAACTCGTATATGTGGTATCCAATAAGCATGCATGTTTTGATATTCTTAATCATTTCTTTTTTATGTGGTTGTTCTAATCAAATTGAACCTAAGATAATCACCTTACCCATTTATTACTACCAAGAAATACCTTTTACTCCGTTGAAAATAAATAATTCACCAAAATTCTTTATTATTGATACAGGTTCACCAGATAATAGTATATTTACAGAAAATAAAATATTTAATTGGAATTTTATTGATGGGGTTATTGGACAAAAATTTCTTAAAAAATTTTATGTCATTATTGACTATCCAGATAATAAGATTCTATTAATGAAAAAAAAAGTTATTCCATCTGAGTACAATATGAATACGTGGCATAAAGTTCCTTTTTATTATGATAAAGATGGTTCTATACTCACTAATGCAATAATTAATAAAAAAGTATTCGTTTTTTTATGGGACACAGGTTCTAGTTTTTCTACTATTTTTCAAAACCATGCTAATACTTTTGGTAATATTACATCTTGTTTTGCTGAATTAGCGCCGGAAGATCCTAATTGCAAGTTACTTATAACGAACGCTGTCGGCCAAGGAAGCGACGAAGGAGCGAGGCCGATAGTCCCTGGTAGACCGTAGTACCGGATGTTTTGCCGAAGGCAAAATATAAGGTCCACAACACGGTCGACAAGTCATTTGTGGAAGTGAAGTTATGACACCTAGTCGTGTCATAACGAGCGTACGCAGGACGGCCAGGGCTGCCGCAGGCATACTTGTCGACAATTTTTGTCCCTTTTGGGGACTTGGATGTCCCAAAAGGGGCCTCAAAAATGGCGACACTATTGTAATTTCATCTTAAATCATAAAAATTATGGCGCAAATGCATTTTATATTAAAAAACCAAAAGTAAACTATATTGACGGCTATATAGGAACTAATTTTTTTAAAAAACATATCATTTATGTAGACTTTAAAAAGAAATTTTTAGTAATTAATTGAGCTTGTAACCAGAAATCCCCATGTGTTTCCCTAGTTTATCTTCAAGGAATTCTTAGGAAGAACACCCAAAAGTATTCCTTCTGCGTTATAGAAGCTAAGCTAAAAATAATTTAGCGAAAAAAACGGGGGCATCGGTGTAAGTCATTGTTAAGGTGCGCAATACTGGCGTACCATCCCCTAAGTATTTTTTACTCACATACAGTAACAGTCAAATTTTATCAATTTTGAAGCAAGTTGAGGCTGGTAGTGCCATGCCGGAGCTTTGCCGAGAACATAGTATAAGTTCCTTCAACATGCGACACAATGGCTTTGGTCTTACAATAATGAACGCCAAAACTCAGCTATTAGAAGCTATCAACACAAATAATCGCTAATCCTTACTATGATTGGATAAAACTTTAGTCAAGTGAATCATTCGAATTATCAGTCCAGTCAGCGATAAATATTACAAATGAATTAAGGCATAATACCTCTGAATTAATACGAGAAAAATAATTGCTGCTTTTGTAAAGGCAATGTAATTGGAATGGCTTTTTGGGGAAAGTGCCTATAAACAAGAAAGTGGGTTAATTGAAGAAAAAATCCATATCGCTTAGCAATACACGGGTATAAACTGCCTGTTATTTACAGTTCCGGTTTAACCCGTTTTTATAATTAGCCGAATGTCTACTCAGCTTATCAAATAATTTATATTTAAGCAGAGCTTATAAGGGAAGGTTGTTGAGTGATTTCTACGTTTTCTATAGCTTTATTCTCTGTATTCATTGGCTTTTGACTATTATCAGTGGTTGGATTAGTCGATATTAACAACGGCGGATTAGTATTAGTATCAAGCTCATTAGTATTTAATGAAGATTCTGTATTGAAGGTTTTTTTCTGAAACCATTTATCAGCATTAACAGAAACGATAATACTTAAAGTTATAGCTGCTAAACTTGCTGTTATCATTAAAACTACTAAGGGAGTTTGAAGAAATCCAATTAAAAATACACTACTTACAAATAATAAAGTAGAAATGCCTATTCCAACAGGACCTATTGTATTAATAATGGCTTCTCTTATCTGATTTGTTTTTTTAGAAAAGTTGGAAAGGAAGGGTTTATTTAATTTCACATTACTCGTGTTTAATTCATTATCACTCTCTATTGGTAATGTACTGTTTAATGTTAAATTATTTTTTTTTGTTGTGATTTCAGTAATTTTATTTTCTATTTGCTTTAATGATTTTTCGTCTAATTGATCATTATTTTCATCTTTAAAGTCAAAATTACTAAAAGATGAAAATAAATTATCTATTATATTTTCTATACTGTTTATAGCTACTTTCTTATTTTTAAATTTCCTTATCATACTTTCAAATGAAACTTCTTTAATTGCTATAAGTTTTGTTTTTTGTTCTGTAGTTAGATTTTCTGAAAAATAAGATTTATTATCTACAAAATCGATAGGGATGCTTTTTAAATGAATCCTATGTTGATAATTAGAAATTTTGCTGGCAATAGATTTGTAACAAGTTAAAAAATATGATTGATATTCATATATTTCGCTTGGGTTTAATTCAATATTCGAATTCTCAGTATTAATTTTATCTATGTCATTTAAAAAACTTTTCTGACGGATAGATTCTGAACGGGGGTGTGTACGATAATGTGATAGTTCATCATCTTGAGTATTTAAAATAATAGTATTATTTGATTCCTGTTTAAAACTTTGCTGCTTTATAAGTTTAGATAAAGTAAATGGACTAATAGATATTTCTTTCGAAACTTTTGTTTTCCTAGGTGTTATTATAGGTTCCTCTATATCTGTCAAATTTGTTTGACCCAAATTCTCCAAAGATTCCTTATTTTCTGTAATAGAAACTTCTTTATTAGATGACGGAGAATTATTTTTTAAATCTTCACTTAAGGATAGAGCAGTATTCTCGTACGAACTAGAATTACTAATGCTATCTTCTGTAGAAATTTCTTTTTCTAATTTATTTAATCCATTTTTTCCGTTTTTAACGGAATTTTTTAGTTTATAAAAGCTATCTTGAATATTAATTGACAATTGCTTGAATGAAATATCGTTATTCGGATTTTTATTATTCAATAATTTATCATATTTTTGCGTTAAAATAAGAACAAATCTTTTTAATTCTAATAATAAATTTTCAGCTAATTGTATATTAATACTATCATCTATATTTAGCTTTATCATTTTTAAAATGCACCAAACATTTTCGTCAAATAGAGTGGCATATTCTTTTGAATTAATTTTATCCTTACTTATGTAGTTTTTTTCAAGAGCAAATTCTAAAGTTGTTTTTTTGGCTGATTCTATAATCGATTCTATTTTTAATAGATCATTATGATTTGGTAAATTAACATTATTTATATTTTCTTTATTTTTCTCTACATTTTTAATATATCTTTCCACACCATTTTTAATTGTCTTTATAAAAAAGAATTGTAATTCAGTTTTTATTAATTCATTTGAGGAAAGCGTGTTTACTATTGGTTCTATTTTATTTATTTCATTATCCAATGAATTTATTTGATTAGATAATTGCTGTAATGAATTTGCTTCTAATAAATAATTATTTTCTGTGTCTAATTGTAAATTAGGAAAATCATTTATTACATTTAGTATTTTTTTTATTTCAGAATTACTGGCATATATATCACTTAAAGAATATGAATTATTTTTAAAATAACCATCTTTAACATGCAATATATTATTAGATAAAGCATAATGAATGGTTTCTTTTATTGCTATATTGATAGCTGATTGCAATATTTTCTTTTGATTATCATCATTAAGTTTATCATTAAAAGAATATTGTAATGAAAATTCTTCGTTATTAATTTCATCCTTTATGCTTTTTTCATAATCATTAATACTTGTTAAAATATTTGTAAATTCTTCTAGAAAGTATTTTTTTAATGTAACTACATCTTGTTCATTTAAATTTTCATATTGTAGAAGTGAATTTACAGTCGAAAATGTTTCAATAGGAGAAATAGCTTTCCTTTTTTTCTTTTTTTTCTTTTTCACATTTTTATTTTTGTCATTGCTAGTAGCCAAAAGGGCAGTGTTTGATACGGGACATTTTATAACTTCAGGTGTCAAGTTTATAGCTGGGTTTTCTGCCTGTTTATTTACTTTAACATCATTAGTAGAATTTTTAATAATTTCTAATTCAAATTCTCTTTTTTGTTTCTCTATTTTTTCATCGAATAATTTTTCTGAATTTTCATCTAATTTATAAGAATTATTTTGGGATACAAAATTAATATCTTGGATTATATTTATTACATTCCATACTGTTTCTAACTTGTATTCTATATTTGCTGAATTAGATTGTATTTCTGTTGAAGTAAAATACTTTTTTTCACTAGCGTAATTTTGAGTATCTTCTTTTGCTAAATTTACAGCGGCAAGGTATATAGCTATTTTTATTATGGTTTTATCTTCTTTTTCATTTTTATCTATTAACAATGGTGTTTTTGGAAAAAAAGATGAGTTGCTTAATTGATTAAGGAAGTTTGATTTATCAATGATTAACGTAATTTTTTGTTTAATATCTTCATTTGAACTATATCCAATTAAGTATTCCTTCAGTTTTATTAAAAAAATAAGTTTTAAATCTAATTTTATATACTCGTCTAATAAAATAGATTTCTTTTTTTCAAGTTTAAAAAATGAATTATTAAGTGTAATTTTTTCAAGAATTGAAGTGACTGGCGATTTGAATTTTTCAGTCGTATCATTAGTATTACTTTCTTTCTTAACGTTACTTATCGGAGAGGGTATACGAAAATCAAGGGTATCCAATGTATTTTTTATACGTTTGAATAAATTATCTTTTTTTTCTTTAGGAGAATCCCTGTTAGGAGAAATAATCATATTTTGAGTTTTTTCTTCACTAGTACTGTTAATATCTAATGACACAGATTTTTCAGGAGTGCTTGTATTGTTTGTTCCATTGTATAAAGGTTTTATTTTTTTCATTTTTCCCTCACTGGATATTTTAGTACCATTATTAAAATTTAAATATTGAATTCATTAAATTAATTAAATGTAAGTTTAAAAATAAATAAAAGCATGTTATTGTTAAAAACTTAATGAGCTAAAGTTATTAGCTTTCCAATTTAAATCAATGAATAAACTTTAATCAAATATCAAGCTTATGGTCGATATCATCATTGTTAATTATAATGCTGGGCAATACTTGCTTGACTGCATTGTAGCAGCGTTAAAATCAACAATACCAGTTAATATTATTATTTCAGACAATGGCTCTTGTGATAATAGCTTATCTTTATTGGAAAGTAAAATTAGTGATCCTAGGCTTTTGATAGTTAAAAATCAAGCTAATTTGGGTTTTGCAAAAGCCAATAATAAAGTATTACATTATACTAAATATCCTTATATTTTATTTCTTAATCCTGACTGCATCATTGAACCCACTACATTAGAATCATTAATACAAGAAATGGAAAAATTTAATGATATTGGCATGGCAGGTTGCCTAATCCAAAATTTGGATGGCACTGAGCAAGAAGGATGCCGCAGAAATATACCGACACCATGGACTGCATTTATAAGAGCTTTTGGCATTAAAAAATTAATTCAATATTTGCCAAAATCTTTTCATTCCAAATATGTTAATGATTTCACACTGAGTAATTTAGCATTACCTGAAAAACCTGTATTTGTAGAAGCCATTTCGGGTGCTTTTATGCTGGTAAAACGACGTATTCTTGAAACAGTAGGCACTTGGGATGAAGGATATTTTTTGCATTGTGAAGATTTAGATTGGTGTATGCGGATACAACAAGCCAATTATAAAATTTTATTTGTACCTACTATTAAAATCATGCATATAAAAGGTGCTTGTAGCCAAACGAAACCTTTTTTTGTTCAATGGCATATGCATAAAGGTATGATACGTTTTTATCGAAAATTTTTTACACATCAATATTCCATCTTCTTAAGATATGCGGTTTTTAGTGCTATTTGCTTACGCTTTTTAGGAATAGTTTGTCTAGCATTGTTTGACAAACTTAAACGTAAAAAGAAAACTTTTATCAAGCATAACTAACTTTTATTTTATTTAAAGAAACGCTATTAAGTAAGCTATTGATAGGAACCGTGTATGAATGAATATTATTTACTAATGCTTTTGCTATTCATTATTTCAGTACTATTAACTGGCGCTATACGCTTTTATGCCTTATGCCATGCCATTATGGATATTCCTAATGAACGTAGTTCACATCATACTCCTACGCCTCGCGGAGGTGGATTAGCTATTGCGATTACCTTTTTTTTAGGAATAGGGGTATTAATTTTTCAAAAAAAAATCCCGAGTAATCTCGGTTTTGCTTTGCTGATTCCAGGTTTTATTATTGCCGCAATCGGCTTTTTAGATGATTGTTATCATATTTCTATTTTTTATCGATTAATAGCTCATTTTACTGCAGCAATCGTAAGCCTTTATTATCTAGATATTCATTCTGTCACTGTCTTTGGACCAATATCAATACATATAACTTTTCTTCATAAAGTATTCTTAATTTTTATCATAGTATGGTTTATTAATTTATATAATTTTATGGATGGAATTGATGGTTTAGCGAGCAGTGAAGCTTTATTTGTTTGTTTAGCCATTAGTTTGTTACTTAAAGGTATTCATATTTCTTTTATTTGTGGCATCCTTATCGCTGCAGTCAGTGGATTTTTAATTTGGAATTGGCCCCCAGCAAAAATTTTTATGGGAGATGTCAGCAGTAGTTTGTTGGGTTTCATTTTTGGAATATTAAGTATTTATACGGCAAGCCAACACTATTTAACATTAACCACTTGGTTTATATTATTAGCTATTTTTATTGCTGATGCTTCTTTTACGTTGATTCGACGCATTTTGGCGCGTGAAAAATGGTATACACCTCATCGTAGTCATGCTTATCAGCGCCTTATACATTATGGTTTTTCTCATCAAAAAGTTACTTTAATGTTAATGGCATTTAATATAGGTATTTTATTTCCACTGGCATTATTAAGTATTCAATATTTAACTTGGAATTTAGGGCTTGGTTTATTAGCCTATGTCATTTGTATATTTATTTGGCGACAAATCGTTAATAAAATACCCATTTAAGTTTAGGAATAAGGGATGAATCGTAATCGGCTTATTGTTGTTATCCATGATATTTTAATGATTCCTATAGCATGGTTTGGATCATATTGGCTTCGATTTAATTTAGAAACCATCCCACCCGAATTTTTAAAACAAGGATTATCTTTTTTACCTATACTTTTGATAGCCCAAATTGCAGCTTATCAAAATTTTGGTCTTTATCGAGGTCTTTGGCGCTTTGCTTCTTTACATGATTTATTACGAATCGTTAAAGCGGTTTTTGTTGGAACTGCATTTTCTGCTTTAATTATATTTTTATTTACAAGAATGGAATTTATTCCTCGTTCTTTTTTTCCACTTTATGCAGTATTACTCATTAGTTTTTTAGGTGGCTCACGCTTAACCTTTCGCTGGATTAAAGACAGGAGTTCTTTATTTAATAATGCGGAAAATGTTTTAATAGTGGGCTCAGTCAGAGCTGGTGAAGCGATTATACGGGAATTATTACGAGATCCCTTACAGCGTTACAAACCGGTTGCATTTATTGATGAAGAAGCTAAAAAAACAGGTGAAGAAATTCATGGAGTGAGAATAGAAGGATCATTAAATCAAATTTCTCCTATTAGCAAACGCTATAATGTGACATTAATTATTATTGCTTTACCCGAAGCCAGTGGTGAAAAAATAAGCAGTATTATTGAATTATGCGAACAAAATGAATTACCTTTTCGTATACTACCAACTTTAGTCGATATCGCTGCAGGTGATATCAGTATTAATCAATTACGTGAAGTCTCTGTTGAAGATTTATTAGGACGAGCCCCCGTGACTTTACAATGGGATAAAATACATGATGAATTAACCAATCAATGCATTTTTATTAGTGGTGGTGGTGGTTCAATTGGTTCTGAGTTATGCCGCCAAATTGCTCGATTAAAACCAAATAAATTAATAATAATAGAATCCAATGAATTTAATTTATACAGCATTGATCAAGATTTACGACAGCATTTTCCTGAAGTCAATCTTTATTGTTATTTAGGGGATGTATTAGATAAGCAAGCGCTTAACTCAATTATGCAAGAACATAAACCCGATATAGTTTTTCATGCAGCAGCGTATAAACATGTCCCCTTATTAGAAACCCAAGTTAGAATTGCTATCCGTAATAATATTTTTGGTACACATTGTGTGGCTGATGCCGCCATTGAAAATGGCGTTAAAAAATTTGTATTAATTTCTACGGATAAAGCCGTAAATCCAACTAATGTGATGGGTGCGACTAAACGTGTTGCTGAAATTCTTTGCCAAAATTTTAATCAACTTGGAAAAACACGTTTTATCACAGTACGTTTTGGAAATGTTCTCGATTCCGCAGGCAGTGTTGTTCCTTTATTTCGAAAACAATTAGAAGCCGGTGGGCCGTTAACAGTCACTCATCCAGAAGTTACCCGCTTTTTTATGACTATACCGGAAGCTTCATTGCTTATTTTACAAGCTGCAGCCATGGGGAAGGGGGGTGAAATTTTTGTATTAGATATGGGTAAATCTATAAAAATTATTTTTTTAGCAGAACAAATGATTCGTTTATCCGGCAAAAAAGCGATGAAAGATATTCAAATTTTGTTTACAGGTTTACGTCCTGGAGAAAAATTATATGAAGAATTATTTTATGATAATGAAGCACTAATGCCAACGAATCATGAAAAAATTATGCAAGCAAAAGCGAAAGATTGGGATTGGACCATATTACAAAACTTTTTTACAGAATTGGAATCAAGCCTTGATCAAAATCCAAATTTCGCGAAATCACTATTAACACAAATAGTTAATACGTATCATTCATAAAATTTGCGAAAGAGTTTGAAACGTTTACTGTGTTTTTTCATTAATTCATATAAATTGAAAGTAACGTCAATTAAAAGAAAAAATGACGCTACTTTCAATACTTTCGCTGTCGGCCAAGGAAGCGACGAAGGAGCGAGGCCGATAGTCCCTGGTAGACCGTAGTACCGGATGTTTTGCCGAAGGCAAAATATAAGGTCCACAACACGGTCGACAAGTCATTTGTGGAAGTGAAGTTATGACACCTAGTCGTGTCATAACGAGCGTACGCAGGACGGCCAGGGCTGCCGCAGGCATACTTGTCGACAATTTTTGTCCCTTTTGGGGACTTGGATGTCCCAAAAGGGGCCTCAAAAATGGCGACACTATCGTAAAATTTCTTTTATAGATTATCAATCAGAAATTGCATTTAATACGCCACCTTTTGCCAAACAACTAATTTCAGTATTGTGTTCATAATCTTTATAATTAATCGAAATAGTTCCCGTTGGATTTTTTTCACTTGTTAATAAGGAACAACCTTTGGGGATCCCAATATGGATAGAATTATCTTGGACAGAATGCTTATTAATAGAATAAATAATAATACCGGATTTTTTATAATCACGCGGACTAAATTTAATATTTACCGCTTCATTTTCATTTAGACTAATCGATTTTTTCTCGCTATAAATATACTTATCGCCTTGTTTAAACACTAATTTATAATTTATATTTATTGAATCATTTTTATTTTCATTAATTAGTGTGATCGTATGCATTAAATCTTTTGCATATACGGGCGTTATTAATGCACTGAATACTAAAGGAATAATTAATAATTTTGCCTTCATACTACTTGCCTCCATAGTTTTAAAAAAGAAATACAGATGGGTTTTAGCATGTCAAATTAAAAATTTTTAATAGCTTCGACTAAAAAATAATACCAGATGATTATCTTATCTGCAAAATTCTTATTATTTTGTAAATAAAATGGGAATAATTATTGAAAATTTACTATTATTGACTCCTAAAATACATGAACTAATTAAAAAAACAACGCAGATTTGACTTAATTTCTTTGGATTATAAATTAAGCGAAAGAAACGTTATTTTAATAGGTGAAAAAATGATACTTCTTACACAAGAAGATTTAAAAAAATCAACAAATAAATTTATCTGTGAAGTCGTTAAAACGGATTTTATTCTTAGTGTTCCAGAAGATAAAATCAGTGAGCCGATAAAACTATTGATGAAGAATTTGAATAGAAATTTATTAATTAATAATCAAGCTTATCCAGAAACGATACATCTCAATGTCCAAAATTATGAAACCTCTAAAATTAAACTCAAAGAGTTTTTAGATAAAGAATTAGGTTAAGAACATACTGCCGCTATCTCAACAGCTTATAGTCAAGTGCCCATGTCTGCGCTTCCACTTGCGTTATATTATTGTACTGACAACGAAGACTTTGTATAGACACTATCAATCAAGCCGCAAAAAACATTGTCTTTTTACATGGAAAACAACTGCTTAATAAAATTTATGAAATTTTTAAATTTGAAAAACCATTTAAAGATGTCAACCATGTCGACGAATTAAAGCGTACTTTTTCCGAAATGGGTCATCGCTAAAAAAGTTAATAAGAAAGCCCTGTAATAAGGGCTTTCTTATATTTCGTCAGGGAAAATGGGTGATTTTTCTGTCATGTTTTGAAACTCCTTTTCTGAATTTATACGGCTTATGATAGCGCATAATTATATTTGAACTAGCTACTGATAAAATTCTTACACGAATTATTTTATTCCCTTGATTCAAGTAATGCTATTAGGGGTTTCCGTAATTAATTAATGTATTGAATATATGTTGTTTAATCTCTTTAATGAATAAATGTGCTGTAAATGTTTCTTGTTTATTCGTTAATTTTTTGCAATTAAACCAATGTAGATATCCAATACTCTACATTGGTTTACTGTTTATTTTTTGGTAAAAATTTTTACATTAATTTACATTCGGATGAATTTTCATTTAAGAATTTTTCTCCTTGTGATGCAACAATATTTGCAGTCGTTGTTCGAAGTATCACTGATTCATCTTTTGAGCTACTTATAATACGGCCATCAGGTAAGGAAGCGATAGCTTCTACCCAGTTTGTATGATCATTTAATATTTCTACACATTCGCCTGTTGTAGTATTCCATATTTTTATTTTTGCATCACGTGAACCACTAGCAATTAGACCGCCGGGTAATTCAGTTAAACATTCGACATGTGGGTTATCTGAAAATATTTCATTTTCATTTTCATTTTCACTTAGTGTTAGTAAACATTGTCCCGTTGTACTATCCCATATTTTTACTTTTCCATCCCAAGAAGCACTAGCGATTTTTCCATCATTTAAAACAATGATGCTAACTACATGATATTTGTGTCCTCTTAAAGTTAAAAGGTTTTTCCCCGTATTACTATCGTATATTTTCAAGGTATTATCAGGGTTAGAATAACCTATTACTATGCGTCCATCGGGAAAAGTATCTATACACCGGCCTGGCTCTATTCCTTGAATGGTTTTTAAACACACTCCTTTATTGCTATCCCATATTTTTAATATTTTATCATTCGAAATAGTAAGTATTTTATCTTTAAGCAAGGTCGTTACATGCTCTAAATCCAGCGAATTATTATGTTGAACCATTCGGGTAGGCTTATCAAAATAAAAAACACCAGAACCCTTAGCATTATAATTTTTTGCAGTGTTATCATTTAATGTATGTAAACATTGTCCTGTTACAGTGTCCCATATTTTCAATGTTTTATTCGTGCTGGAATAACAAACAATTTTATTATTTGGTAAAGTACTTAGACTACCGCTATCCATAATAGTTTGTATACATTGGCCGTTTTGGCTATCCCATATTTTTATTCCCTTTTCTCCTACTGAAGCAACAATATTTTCATTTGAGAGTATTTTTATATCGAATAGCCTGGCTTTTTCGAGAATTATTTTAATACCATAGTGTTGAGAGTGGTTTTTTAGGTTAGAAAAGAATCTGAATGCTGTATGTTGAAGTCCCGTAATTAAGTGATTCATTTGCTGTTGTTGTTCTTTTTTATGCTGAAGTATTTCTTGTTTAAATGTGTTTTGTAGAGTATGTACATTTTGTTTTAATTCAAATAATTCATTTTTTAGTAATTGCAATTGAGTATTACTTGAGCCTAATCCAGTTATTTCCTTATTTTGATTTTTCCATTGATTAAATATATCGATGATATTTTGTTGATTATTAGTTAAAGCAATTTCTTGAGCTATTTTACCCTCTTTATTGGTAATTTTTTCATCTATATCAGCCATCAATAACGCTGTAACTATTTCAGGATTATTATTTATTACCGCAAGATGCAAGAGGGTATTTCCTTCAGGATCTGTTTTATTTATATCTAAATTCATTTTCTGAACGATAAATAATAAAAGTTTAAATGCGGTTAATTCTGATTGTTCTATCCAATCCATCATATACTGATAGACATCATTTTCTTTCCAGATTTCGCTATCCATGAGATATTCCATTCCTCGCAGCCAATTATTTTGCGCTAATAATAAAGCGATATTTTTAATATGTTTTTGTTGTCCACATAAATTTAACGCTGGCAGAATAATCTTTACAAGCGTATCTTCATCTTTTGCTTGAATAGCCCAATTAAGTAATTGATAATTATTGTCTGAAGCTAAACGAGGCTCTATTGTTACCCATTTTAATAATTCATCTTTATCTTGGTTTTTAAATGCTGCCTCAAATTTAGCTTGTATTTCCTTTGAAATATAAACTACTTGCCAATAATCAGGATTTACTTCTAAAAATTTAGCAATCTTTTCTTTTATGCGACGATTATTTTTTAATTGGGTATTGTCTAGTATCTCTTTTGTATGCGGTGTGATGAAATTGCCATTTTTACAACTTTTGAACCATTCTTCGATAGCGATTTTTTCATAGGTTTCCAAAAGATCATCACTAACGGGCTCAAGCATAATTTTTTTAGTCAGAGGGCATAAGAAATCGGGGGGGATTTTTGTTAAATCTAAATCCATTAATATCGAGGTATTTTTTACTAGCATAAAATCATCCTTTTAAAATTCAGCATTTCATCTTTATAAAACATGTTTAACTATTATTAAAGATTTAATCTTTATCCAAGAAACCATAGATTCCTATAACAACACTACTCAATCATTTGAGTGATTTCAAGCAAATATATTCTTAAACAATTAAGACATATATCAACTATGTCTGATAACTTTTTAATGACTATAAAATAATCAGGCTACCGCGATTTCTTTGAGTCGCGCATTTGCAATTACAATGATTTT
>CBCSKA010000152.1:0-4502 GCA_965140885.1 Legionellaceae bacterium
TTTTGGGAAAAAAAATAATTTTTTTATTATTTTTTTTTAATACTTATCTTTTTTGGAGGTACTAATAAATTTTATAATTATTTTAATGAATATGTATAGTTTTATATGCTAAAAAAGGAATGGCATTATGCTAGGGATTTTATATAATACAAGCATATTCTTTTTAACTTAATCGATGGTAAATTCAATGTCTAAGTATTTAGAAAAAGCAGCGCTGGAATATCATGCTTACCCTAATCCTGGAAAAATCAGTATCCATGTGACTAAACCTGTTGAAACAGCATGGGATTTAGCATTAGCTTATAGTCCTGGTGTGGCTGCACCCGTAATAGAAATTGGAAATAATCCAAATGCAGTGTATCAATATACCGCTAAAGCAAATCTTGTGGGTGTAATTTCTAATGGTACCGCCATATTGGGTTTAGGAAATTTAGGGCCTTTAGCTTCTAAACCTGTTATGGAAGGTAAAGGGGTTTTATTTAAACGATTTGCAGGTATTGATGTTTTTGATATTGAAATAGCCACCCAAAATCCAGATGAATTTATACAAACAGTAAAAAATATTGCGCCAACCTTTGGTGGGATTAATCTTGAAGATATTAAAGCACCGGAATGTTTTGAAATTGAAAAAAAATTAATTGAATTGTGTGATATTCCTGTATTTCATGATGATCAGCATGGTACTGCTATTGTTATTACGGCTGGCTTATTAAATGCTTTAGAATTGCAAAATAAAACGTTATCTACAGTAAGAATAGTCTGTTTGGGTGCCGGTGCAGCTGCTTTTGCAACCATGCAATTATTGCTTAAAATGGGTGCTAACCGAGAAAATATTTATTTAGTTGATCGCCAAGGTGTTATCCATGATGAACGTCAAGATTTAAATCAATACAAAGCAGAATTTGCGATTAAAACCAATAAACGCTCTTTAGAAGATGCGATGCATGATGCTGATGTTTTTATTGGATTATCAGGTCCTAATTTATTATCTCCTTCTTTATTATTATCCATGGCGCCAAAACCAATTATTTTTGCGTGTTCTAATCCTGATCCCGAAATTAATTTTGAATTAGCACATGCTACGCGTGATGATTTAATTTTTGCAACAGGTCGTAGTGATTATCCGAATCAAATTAATAATGTTCTTGCTTTTCCTTATATATTTCGGGGTGCATTAGATGTGCGGGCACGTATAATTAATGATGAAATGAAAATTGCGGCGGTAGACGCTATTCGTACCCTTACGAAAGAACCTATTCCTCATGAAGTATTAGTCGCTTATCAAGAAGCGGGTATTAAAAAGTTGGAATATGGCGCAGATTATATAATTCCAAAACCCATGGATCCTCGTTTGCTGACTTATGTTTCGGCTGCAGTAGCAAAAGCCGCTATAGATACGAAAGTTGCATTGAATCCTTATCCTAAACATTATCCACTTTGAGAAATTTAGAACGACTATTTTATAAAAACCATTTATTTATCAAAAGTATAAAATAAATCAATTGCATTAGCGACACTATTTGTTTCACTTTGCAGTATCCAATTGGGTGTAAAGAAATAACGTAAGCGTAAAGTATTTATCGGTTTTAATAAACCTATACTGTAATTAAGATAAAGTTTTGGCGTTAATGCTTTTCCTAAAATAAGTGATGTATTTTGTGTAGTAGTATTATTTTGTTGTGGATTTAAACTTGATAAAGACCCAATATTAATTTCATCAAGTCCTAAGGTATTTTTAATTTGCTCACTTAAACTAAAATCCAATGTAGATGCTGCATTATATATTAATTGTATGTCAGCTTTACTTGCTTCAGCGGCAGGACGGCCGATAATTAAATAGGAGAGAATATCTGTTTGATTAAGGATAGGGGGTTCTGAAAATAAAGTAATTTGGCGTTTTTGTAGAGTACCTAAAACTTGAATTCCGGTAATAATTTTATTTCCTTGTGTAACTAATGCTGCTGCATTAGTTAAAGTATGATTATATTCTTGTGCGGAAGACATTAAGGCTATTTTTTTTATTGCTTTAATATTTAAGCTTGGATTTGTAATATCTCCACCCGTAAAAATTAAATTACCCTGCTGTATGGTTAATGCTTGTCCATAAGCTTTGTAATGACCCATAAGATAAAGATGTCCTAAACCCGTTGTTGTCGTATTTGGTGTATCTTCTATTAATAAATGGCCATTTAACTTGCCGGATAGCCCACTATAGTTGAATTTAATGTCATCCCCTAACATTAAATTAACATGGGTATATAAATTAAACGGGGTGTTATCAATGGGGTTTCCATTTGGATCAAGATATTGAATATCATTACTGACATCAGTAGATTCTTCAGTATCTGAGTGGAGACGAATTGTTGCTTTTGGAATAGTAAGAGAACCGTTTAATAATATTTTTTTAGTATCAAATTTTAATCCCAATTGAGGAGAAATATAAATTTGGTATTCAGGGCGATCGCTAATAAGAAAATGTTTTCCTATAAATGATAAATTGCCTGTTAATGCTTTATTGAGAAAGCGAATTTTTCCTTTTAAAAAAAGAGGTTCATTTTTTGAGAATATTTTTCCTCGTAGGAAGAAATAATCATTTAAATTTCCATGAGCCGTGATATTAATATGATGTAAATTTATGCCTAAATCAGGAATAAAGGTTTCTCCATTAATTAAATCTATTTTTCCTTTTATTGTAGGATGATTAAGCAAACCGTTAATATCCAGATCAGCAATAAGTTTTCCTTGTGGTTTTTTTAACGTAGGAATTAAAAGAGATAGCATTTTAAAGTCTGAAATCGCAATATTTGTTTTAGCAATGATATTTTGCTTATTGAAGGGTTGTGGAAAGTGGGGTAATTGAATGTTTGCTTGTATTTTTTGCTGTTGAATGCCTAATAAATGAAAATCACACTTTAAGCCTAAATTATTCAATAAAGTTTTTAAGGAAGCGGAATGGAAATTTAAAAAATGCATTTTTTTATTTTCCATTATACCCAATTTCCCTTTTGAAAAATTAACTTCTCCTTGAACCATTAATTTTTTGGCATAATCTTTTTCAAAATGTAAGTTTGCATTTAAGATTGTATCTAGTTGAATCTTTTTAGAAAATATTGAACTTAACTCACGTAATAATAATGAATTTACTTGAATATTTGCTTCACTATGTGCATTTTTTTCAGTAAAACCTGTCATAGAAATAAATTGTTTTTTATTGTTAAGAATAAAATTTTCTACACTTTTTTTAAAAGGAGAAATAGATATTAATGCGGGTTTTAGTAATAGCCAATTTCCCAAAGCCTGTGATATTAAATTGAATTCAATGATTTGTGATTGCCATTTCTTTTGAGGGAAATTTAATTGGCCTTCTATTTTTGTTTTTATTTGTCCTTCTTTTGTTATTAAGGTTGCATTAATAACATGCTGTTCTTTTGTTCCTTTTGCATTAAGTAAAAATTGTGGTATTGAATAATTTTTAATTAAGAAATCTTTTCCTTTCATTGTTAAAGTAAATAAATGCTTATCACTGCTATCAATATTAGCAATAATTTTTTTAAATTTATAATCTTGTAAAATGACATTATTTAAATATAATTTAGCATTTATTTGGGGTAATTCTTTTAAGCCATTCATAGAACCTGTAAAGAGAAATTCTCCTTTACTCTCTGGTATTAATTCTTCAATATTTTTTAAGTGAATAAACCAATTTACATTCATATAATCTGCTAAATTTCCCGTAATATTTATTTCAGTATTTTTAGACATTAATGAAAGTTTTTTAATCAAACTAGTTTTTTCAGACAATAATAGGGTTATTTTCCCATCAATTCCATGATGCAGGAATGTAGAATTCATTAAATTAGAATTAAGCCAATTTAAATTTTTCCATTCTGTATTAAGATAAAAATTATTTGATTGCAAATAGCTATTGATAAGAATAGTTTGTGCAATAAGGCTATGTTTGTTGTTAGGGAAATTTAAGCGTAAATAATTTATTTGGCCTTTTTTAAGAAAAATGTTTTTAGGTAACAAGGTTTCTGTCACTTTATCTTTATTTTTATTCGATTGCTGAAGGAGTGTTACTGTTATTGTATTAGCGATGAGTGTATTAAATTCAATTTTGCCTAAAAATAAGGTAAGCGGTGACCAGTCGAGCGAAATTTTATCAATCATTATTTTTTTATTAGGTTCTTGATAGCAAATATTTTCTAATACTAATGGTCCTGCTATTTTCCCTGAAACTTGCTGTATGGATAATCCAAGAAAGCTTAAGTGTTTTAATAGATAACGGCTTCCACTTTCTGTGTATAAAAATAAATAAAGAAATAAAAATACAAAAGTAAAAAGGTAAATGAATAGTTTGAGAATTTTTCTTATCATAAATCAGGCCCCATACTAAATTGTATTTGTAAGGGTTGTCCCGGCCAATTAATCGCTTTAGCCACACTTAAATTGATAGGGCCTAAGGGTGAAATCCAAACAACACCCATTCCCAAACCCTGTTG
>CBCSKA010000152.1:4541-12143 GCA_965140885.1 Legionellaceae bacterium
ATTTTTGACTATCGGGTATATGTTGAAATGCATTTCCTGTATCAAAAAATAAAGCAGCATTCCAATTTTTAATGAATTGATATTGATATTCTATACTACTGGTAAAAAGATAGCGCCCAGGGCCTAATGCTTGATAACTATAGCCACGCACACTGCGTGAACCACCAGCAAAATAACTAATAGATAATGGTAATTCAGCACTGGGATTATGAATAGCGGTATAACCTAGTTCACCCCGTAAAAGAAGTCGGCTATTTTCATTTAATTTCCCTATATATTTACCTGTCGCAGTAAATTGAACAAGATTCGTATCAGAAAAAAAAGTTTTTGCTGCAGCTAAAACATTTACGCTAACTCTATAGCCATTTAATGGGTATTGAGGGTTATCGCTTTCCATTTTTTGCCAAGTAATACTGGGTAAAAGAAGGGTTGAATCTCTATAATTTGGTTGATTATCAAATCGGTAATGTTCATATTGTTTATTTAATGCAAGTGTTTGAGTCCATTGTTTAATCTGTTGAATGCTGGCTATTCCAATACTTGCAATATTATTTTCGCCACGCGGAAATGAATTTTTAAGCATACTAGCAGACAGATTATATTGTTCTGTTAACGGGTTTTTCCCGGGAATGACATAAACACTTTGTAAGGTATTTTGAATCGGTGAAATACTCATTAATGAAGATAAATGATGACCTGTATCCGTTATGTAACGCCAATCCCAACCAATGCTTGCTCGAGGTCCTGTATCGGTTCCATAACCCACCCCAAAACTATATTGTTGTGATTTTCGGGGTATGAGAGTGACATTTAAAGGAATATGATAATTTTTCGTTTTTTTTCTATTGGGTGTCACAATCACTTGTTGAAAATATTGGCTGTTATTTAAATTTTCTTGTAATTTAAAAATTTTTTCATTGGTATAAATTTCACTGGTTTTAAAAGGACTAAAACGAGTTAAAAATTCACGATTTAATGGATTTTTGGAAAAAAGAAGAGGGCCAATATAATACTGAGGTCCCGTATTTAAATGCAAAATAATAGTGGAGGTATAAGCTGATAAATTAATTTGTATTTTATGTACGATTAATTCAGCATCAAGATAACCGAGTTTTTCTGCTGTAGAAAGCATTTCCTTTTTTATTTTATTATAATTTTCCGTTATTAAAGGTTGCCCTGCTTGTAATAAGGGGGTAACTAAGTATTTTTTGAGTTCATTTTCACTTTTTCCTGCTCCCAATAATTTAATTTCTATTTTATTAATATGAAGTTGAGGACCAAGTTGAATAGAATAATTGGCAATCCAGTGATCTTGTGTTTTTTCACTATACGTGAGTGAAGATGAAATCTTAGGTTTAAAATAACCCCATGCTTGTAAACGTCGTTTTATTTCATCAGGCCCTGTTTGAAACAATTGATTAATCGCATCTTTCGTTAGTGTAGCGTCAATTTGTTGTTTAAGAGAAAGGCTCGCTAAAATATTTTTTGATAATGTTTTATTAATTCCAGCAATTTGATATTCCAGACTGGCAGCAGGAAGATAAGTGGGTGTAAAAAAAATTATTAAAATTATAAAATATTTTATCATTTGTCATTATAGCGGTTATTTTCTATTTCAATAGTTAGAATTAAAAATGATGGCATTAAGTTTTAAAGAATATGAAACAAGCATAACGAAATGTTAAGTTTCTGTCTATTTAAGAGTTTTGTTAACGCGAATTTAATGTAATTAGCCATGTGTAATATCAAAAAAGTTTCTTATTAAAAGTTATTCTTATAAAATAATGCATCATTAATTTATTAATTAGATTTTATAAAAAGCTTGTAACTAACCCTCAGTATTGGTTAGAATGTCATGTTATCCTTATTAGGATACCTTTTGCTATTTCGAATTCGTTTTAAAAGTAAAAATATTTAAGAAATTAAATTAATTAATCAGGAGTTTTTAATGTCACAACCTATGTTAAAATCAGAAATTGTAAAACAATATCAGCGTTCTGCTAACGATACTGGTTCTTCAGAAGTGCAAGTTGCTTTACTGACTGCTCGTATAAATGATTTATCAACACATTTTGCTACAAATAAAAAAGATCATCATTCACGTCGTGGATTATTGAAAATGGTTAGTCAACGTCGTGGTTTATTAAAATATTTGAAACGTACCAATGTGAATGTGTATCTTAATTTAATTCAACGATTAGGTTTACGTAACTAATTATTGAAAAAGTAAAAAATGAATTATTCATTTCAGAAGATGTTATTTTTTTCTGTAAAAGAAAAAGTAGCTAAACTGAATTTATCGTAAATAAAGGTAGGAATAGATTAGTGTCTGTAATTAAAAAAACTTTTCAGTATGGAAAACATACAGTAACATTCGAAACTGGGCGTATTGCTAAACAAGCAACGGCTTCAGTATTGGCAAGTATGGATAATACAACCGTATTAATTACCGTCGTTTGTGCTAAAGAAGCCAAGCCAGGAATTGATTTTTTTCCATTAACTGTAAATTATCAAGAGCGTAATTACGCTGCAGGCCGTATACCTGGGGGATATTTCAAACGAGAAGGGAGACCGACTGAAAAAGAAACGTTAACATCTCGTTTAATTGATAGACCACTTCGTCCTTTATTTCCAGAAGGTTTTTATCATGAAGTTCAAATCTTCGCCACTGTCCTTTCTGTCGATGGAGCCATTGATCCTGATGTTATTTCTCTGCTAGGCGCTTCTGCTGCGCTAGCCATATCAGGAATACCATTTCAAGGTCCTATTGCCGCAGCTCGGGTGGGTTATTGTGATGGTAGCTATGTACTGAATCCAAGTTATACGCAAATGGAAACTTCTTCATTAGATTTAGTGGTTGCAGGAACTGAAAAAGCGGTTTTAATGGTTGAATCAGAAGCTAAACAATTAACTGAAGAAGTTATGTTAGGTGCTGTCCTCTTTGGTCATGAGCAAATGCAAACAGCAATTAATGTCATTCAAGAATTTGCTGCGGAAGCAGGGTTAGGCGAGCCTATACAATATATACAAAATAATAATGAACACTTGTATGGCCGCATAGAATCTATGGTTGCTGAAGCAATAACGAATGCTTATCAAATCCAAGAGAAAAAAATTCGCCGACAAAAATTAAATGAATTACGTGATAATTTAATTGCTGAATTAAGTACAGAAATTGAAAATGGAATGCCTATTGACGATGTAAAAAAAGTATTCCAAACCTTAGAAAGCAATATTGTACGTTCACGTATTATTCAAGGCTTACCTCGTATTGATGGACGTGATCCAAAAACCATTCGTCCCATTACAGCTGAAACAGGTGTTCTCTCGCATACGCATGGTTCTGCATTATTTACTCGTGGCGAAACGCAAGCTTTAGTCGTAACCACTATTGGAACAGCCCGTGATGCACAAATAATCGATGCTTTAGAAGGCGAAACAAAAGATAGCTTTATGCTACATTATAATTTCCCTCCTTATTGTGTGGGTGAAATTGGTCAAGTCGGTTCGCCTAAGCGTAGAGAAATTGGACATGGTCGTTTAGCAAGAAGAGCTATTCAGCCCGTTCTCCCTTCTAAGGAAAATTTTTCTTATGTGATTCGTGCTGTATCAGAAATTACTGAATCCAATGGTTCAAGTTCTATGGCTACGGTTTGTGGTACCAGCTTAGCGCTAATGGATGCCGGTATTCCCATTACTGATGCTGTTGCTGGTATTGCAATGGGTTTAATTAAAGAAAATGATCAATATGTTGTTTTATCGGATATTCTAGGCGATGAAGATTATTTAGGTGATATGGATTTCAAAGTAGCAGGAACACTCTCAGGGGTTACTGCATTGCAAATGGATATAAAAATTGATGGTATTACCAAAGAAATTATGGAAAAAGCTTTGCATCAAGCGAAAGAAGGACGTATGCATATTTTAGGCATAATGAATCAAGTATTGAGTAAGTCAAGAGAAGAACTTTCAGAACATGCGCCTCGCATTATTACTGTTAAAATCAATCCTGAAAAAATTCGTGATGTCATTGGTAAAGGTGGTGCGACAATCCGAGCTCTTACCGAAGAAACAGGAACAACGATTGATATTAGTGAAGAAGGTTTAGTCAGAATAGCCTCTGTTGATAAAGCGGCAGGACAAGAAGCTGCTCGCCGTATTAATTTAATTACTGCGGATGTCGAAGAAGGCGAAATCTATGAAGGTACAGTAGTCAAATTAGTTGAATTTGGCGCTTTTGTAAATCTTCTTCCTGGTAAAGATGGTTTATTACATATTTCACAAATTTCTCATGAAAGAGTTGAAAATGTAGCGGATAAACTTTCAGAAGGACAAAAGGTAAAAGTAAAAGTTCTTGAAATTGATAAACAAGGCCGTATTCGTTTAAGCGCAAAAGTGCTGGAAAATAACGAATAAACCTATTTTCAAAAACTATTTAAAACCCAGGCTATTCTTTATCAATGCCTGGGTTTTTTTTTATTAATTGATAAGAGGAATGTGCATCCCATGACAATAAATAAAAGCCTATGTTATCGCTGGTGTATATGGATACTTACGGTTCTTTTTCTTCCTTATCAATTTTTTTTACAAGCGTCGCCCAGTGTTATGGTGCCAGAATTAATTCATGCTTTTTCAATTAATATGGTGGATATTGGGTTTTTATCTTCTTGTTTTTTTTATAGTTATATTTTATTACAAGTTCCCAGTGGATCACTCATTGATCGCTATGGCATACGAATAATTCTAACATTGACAATTTTATTATGTGCATCGGCTTGCCTACTCTTTGCTTTTTCATCAACTTATTTTATGGCCAAATTAAGTCGCTTTTTAATGGGGGTAGCCGCTTCTACTTCCGTGGTGAGTGCACTATCTTTGGCGACAAAATGGTTTCCAATCCATTATTTTGGTTTATTAGCGGGTTTAATGGAAATGTTAGGTATGTTGGGAGGCGCTATTGGTCAAGCAACTTTAGCGAAAGGGGTTGAATATTTAGGTTGGCGTGAATCCATGATGATTTGTGGCGGCATTGGTTTTGTATTAGCTTTTTTTGTTTTTTTACTCGTACGAGATAAAGATAAACAATTCATTTCCACTCCTGCAAAAATAGAAACTTATCCATTTCTTCAACAATTAAGCCTAATTTTTAAGAATAAGCAATTATGGATTAATGGGATGTATTGTGGATTAATATTTGCTATTTTATCTGGATTTGCAGGCTTATGGAGTGTTCCCTATTTAACTGCTTGTTATGATAGAACGCCGACAGGGGCTGCCTATGAAACGGCTATTATGTTTATTGGAGCTGGCGTTGGTGGTCCCTTATTAGGATGGCTAGCCGGGAAATTTTCTTGTTATAAAAAAATCATGTTACTTTGTGCGATAGGTGCTCTGACGACTTTTAGCATTATTCTTTATGTAAAAGGAATTCCAATTCTGGGTCTCTTTTTACTCTTATTTTTATTGGGGTTTTTTAGTGGTGCTTATGCTATTTCATTTATTGTCGCAGAAAGAAATATTTCTATTCAAGCAAAAGGTGCCGCTATGGGTTTTACCAATACCCTTTGCATAATAATCGGTGCACCGATTATTCAACCCTTAGTGGGATATTGGTTAGGTAAGCAATTAATTTTGATGAAGGGCGCATCGGTTTATACTTGTGATCATTATCAATATGCACTCAGCCCTTTAAACATTTGTTTACTCTTAGCAATTTTTTGTGCTTTATTAATCAAAGATATTCCTATTACACAAGAGTAATTATTTTATCTAAAGTTATTGATTGTCTATCGGAATATTTATTTTGGTGAAATAAAATCACCGGTTGAATAACATAAAGGTTAGTTAAAATACTAACCTTTAATTAATTGTAAAAATTCCGTTCTTGTCCCTAATTCATCGTGAAAAGCGCCTAACATAGCAGAAGTGGTCATGACTGAATTTTGTTTTTGAACCCCACGCATCATCATACAAAGATGTTTAGCTTCAATGACAACAGCGACGCCTTCGGGTTGAATAATGTCTTGAAGTGTCGTAGCAATTTGGTGCGTTAATTGTTCTTGAATTTGTAATCGTCTTGCATAATGGTCAACAATACGAGCCGCTTTTGATAATCCAATAACTTTCCCACGGGGGATATAGCCAATATGGCATTGACCAATAAAAGGTAATAAGTGATGCTCACAAAGCGAATATAATTCAATATTTTTAACAATGACCATATCACTACAATCTGTTTCAAATAATGCATTATTTACAATACGATTTAAATCTTGATGATAACCTTTTGTTAAAAATTTTAAGGCTTGTGCTGCTCGTTTAGGGGTATCAATTAATCCTTCGCGCGTAATATCTTCACCAATATCTTGAAGTATATTTTTAAAATAATTTTCTAACATATATTTCCACACTATCAATAAGTTTATCTAAAGAGAGAATAGCTTTTATTTATCCAGGAGGCCAGGTTAAAGTTCGTCCGCCTAATAAATGTAAATGGATGTGAAATACGGCTTGTCCTGCATCTTGATTACAATTCATAACAATGCGATATCCCGGTTCAGCAATGAAGAGTTCTTTTGCAATTTTGCTGGCAGTTTGTAGCAGTTGGCCTACAATAATGGTATCATCCGGGCCTATATCATTGAGGGTTGCTATGTGTTTACGTGGTATGATAAGTTTATGATGAGGTGCTTTGGGCTGTAAATCATCAAATGCCACAGTCAATTCATCTTCATATATAATACTTGCTGGAATTTTTCGAGCAGCAATTTGGCAAAAGAGACAATCCATAGAAAACCTCGTTATCTTTACATTAAAAACTATTGAGTATAATACACGGATTATGATGATAACAAACCTAGCAGCATATAAATTTATTCATTTAAGCAATCTTGATGAATTAAAAGCCAATTTAAAAAATGCCTGTTTATCCATGGGGATGAAAGGAACCATTCTTTTAAGTGAAGAAGGGATTAATTTTTGTTTAGCAGGGACAGATGAAAGCGTATCACAATTTGAAACTTATTTATCGTCTGACCCACGTTTTGCTGATGTGACTTTTAAAACTAGCCAATCTGACACACATCCTTACAAGCGTATGTTGGTTAAAATAAAATCTCAAATTATCCCTTTAGATGTAGAAAATATTAATCCTGAAAATGAAAGAGCGTCCGCGATCAGCGCTCAAGAGCTGAAACAATGGCTTGATGAAAATAAAGATATTATTTTACTGGATACCCGTAATAATTATGAAATCAAATTTGGTACTTTTAAAAATGCCATTACTTTTGATATGCGGCATTTCCGTCGATTTCCAGAATACATTAAGCAATTACCTGAATCTACTAAAGATAAACCGATAGTTTCTTTTTGTACGGGTGGTGTACGTTGTGAAAAAGCGGCTCCCTTTTTAGTTAATGAGGGTTTTAAAGAGGTTTATCAATTAGAAGGTGGTATTTTAAAATATTTTGAAGAATGTGGTAGTGCACATTATGAAGGTGATTGTTATGTGTTTGATCATCGAATTGCGGTAGATCCAGAATTAAATCCTGCAAATGTTGCTCAATGCTATCGTTGCTCATTTCCTATTACTCCTCAAAATCC
>CBCSKA010000152.1:12153-13368 GCA_965140885.1 Legionellaceae bacterium
ATCACAAAGCAATTTGCTTATCTTGTGAATAAAATGGTTCACCGGATTTTTTATCATAAGCGATTAAACATTAACATGGAATTTTAAAGAAGATTATTATGCGTGAAAAAACTGTTGGTATTATAAAAAAAGAACCTAAGCAAGGTTCGCAATCATCAAAATTTTTGCCTTATCTTATCTGTACCTTGGCGGCACTTTTTTACCTATATGAATTTATTTTACAAGTTTCTCCTGGTGTAATGACCAATCATTTAATGCGAGATATTGGTTTAAATGCGGCAAGCTTAGGTGTTATGTCTGCTTTTTATTATTATGCCTATACACCTATGCAATTTCCGGCTGGCTTACTTTTTGATAAATATGGACCACGTTTATTAATTACTATTGCAACATTAATATGTGCGTTAGGTGCATTGTGTTTTGGTTTAGCTCACAGTAATGCTTTAGCCTCAATAGGGCGTTTTTTAATGGGAATAGGTTCCGCTTTCTCATTTATTGGTGCCTTAGTATTAGTTTCACGATGGTTTCCACCTACTTATTTTGCTTTATTGGCTGGCATTGTGCAATTAATGAGTTCTATAGGAGCGATTATTGGTGAAGCTCCCTTAGCCGTTGGGATTGAACACTTTGGTTGGCGTGAAACATTAATAGCATTAGCCATAATCGGGGTAGTTTTAGCTGTGGCAATTTGGGCAATTGTGCGTGATTATCCCGCAAAGGCTAAGCCCGAATTACCAGCAGATCAACCCAGTGATTTAAAGCGATTACATTTAATTTTAGGACGACGTATCCATTGGGTATTAGGTATTTATTCTTTTACCACATGGGCACCTATTGTTGCATTTGCTGCTTTATGGGGTATTCCTTTTTTAGCTGAGCTTTATCAAATCGATGTAAAAACAGCGTCTGCGGCTTGCTCTATGATTTGGTTAGGGATCGGAATTGGTAGCCCTATTGTTGGTTGGTTATCGGATCATTATCAGCGTCGCCGTTTACCCTTGGTTTTATGTTCACTTTTAGCGTTATTTACGACATTAATCATACTGTATTTCCCTTCCATATCGTGGAATATGATGTATGTTGTACTTTTTTTATTTGGTTTTGCAGCATCCTCACAAGCGTTAAGTTTTGGTTTAGTAAAAGATGTGAGTAATCCTAAGGTTGTTGGTGCTGCTATTGGTTTTAATAATATGGCTGTTGTGGCAGGAGGCGCCT
>CBCSKA010000153.1:0-13263 GCA_965140885.1 Legionellaceae bacterium
TTTCAAAATACTTCCTTACAAAAGTATCTTTTTACCCTCTTTTTTTCGTAATTGCTAGTTTCGAAAGAACTCTAATAGTAAAAGCAAAATCAATATCGCCTGTACATTCGAATTGATGACATTGTTTCTCATTCATCACACTATAAAGTAAATTTTGTATTTTTTGATTATCAAGAATAGGGTAATTATTAATTTTATGTAATTCTCCCTCAATACGAAATAATGGGGGAAGACCCGCCGATAAATGTAAATCAGAAGCTGATTTTTTTATACCCCATGCTAATAAATCAGTAATTTCCATTGATTTCCTCAGTATTCATTACCATGAAATTATTTTTCAGTTATAGTGAACTACTGAGAATTTTACTCGTTTTTGGTATAGTTTATGTGTACCAAAAATAATTAATGGATATTATTTTACAATAATTTATATTATTTCATTTTTCTTAAAATATTTATGACTATTCAACAGCGATTATTAACTTTAAAACATGAAATTGCACAAAATATGAAACGCTATTCGCGTTGTGTTGATGATATTCACTTAATTGCTGTTTCTAAAGGTCAACCCGTGAATGCAATTAAAGAAGCCTATGATGCTGGACAAATTGCTTTTGGAGAAAATTATTTACAAGAAGCGTTAATAAAAATTGAGCAATTACGAATATATCCTTTGGAATGGCATTACATTGGGCTAATTCAATCGAATAAAACAAAATTAATAACCGAATATTTTGATTGGGTACATAGTGTGAGTAATTTAAAAATTGCAAAACGCTTAAGTGAGCATCGTTCACCCAATAAATTACCGCTTTCTATTTGTATACAAGTTAATATTGACAATGATCCTAATAAAGCTGGTATTCCTATAGAACAATTAGATGAATTAGCGCATGCGATTTATCCATTACCCCATTTGCATTTACGTGGATTAATGACTATTCCAGAAAATATTTCACCCACGCACACAAGGCATGTTTTTAGGGAATTAAAAAATGCTTATACAAAATTACAAAAACAAGGCATAAAATTAAATGTTTTATCTATGGGTATGAGTCAAGATTATGAGTATGCAATAGCAGAGGGGACTACTCATTTACGAATTGGTGAATTAATTTTTGGACGTCGGGATAAGAAAAACAGTGATTAATTATTTACATTAATGTAAATTCCATAAATGATTAGTGGATGAATGTAAATTTTAGACATTTTTAAAATTTAGAATTTGATACAGACAGAATAGTAAAATAATGCAAAATTGCATTAATGGATTAATAATTTTTTAAAATACTGAATAAATAAAATTTATTATTTTGTAATATTAATTCATTTACGCAGGCTTTATTTTTTTATAAAAGCTAGATATATATTTTATTTATTAAATATAAATTGCTACTAGTGAAGCATTTGTAAAACACAAATTAAATTGTTAATGGCTTAATGTTAAATAAATGGATGATTAATTTGTTATTGCGGTAAAGTGAAAAAAAATGAATGAGTGAGGTTATGCATGCCAGTTTTGCTAAGTGCTATTTTATTATTAATCAATGTTATATTTAATACTTACATTTTTATTTTGCTATTACGGATCTTGTTTCAAAAATGCCATATTGATTTTTATAATCCTTTATATCAATGGGTATTAAGGATGACAAATCCACCGCTTAATCCACTAAGACGTTATATGCCGCATTATGCGGGTTTTGATTCAAGCGCGCTCATTTTTTTATTTTTATTGCAATGCGTCAAATTCATTTTGATTTGCTTAATTGAATCTGGTTTATGGCCTCATAGCTTAGGATTAATCATTACAGCTTTTGCTGATTCAGTAGGACAATTTCTTAATCTTTTATTTTATGCTTTATTATTTATGGTAGTTATCAGTTGGGTCAATCCTTTGAATCCTTTAAGTGGTTTAATTAATCGTATTACTGACCCATTACTCAAGTCAATGAAGCGCTATATCCCTTTAATAGGGGGTATGGATTTTACCCCCATGATAGCTATTTTGGGATTGAAATTAATTGAAATGGTACTTGTTACCCCACTGTTGAATTTCGGCAAAGTGTTGATGTAAGAATGCAGTAGAAATTAAGGTTTATTAATCGTTTCTTTACTGGATGTAGAAATCCCTAACTCTGTTTTTAAATTTTCAATTAAACCTGGACAATGAAGAGGACAACCCACTTCTTCTAAACTTTCAAAGAAATGATTTATTTTTTCTTTGAATTGTTCATTTTTTTCAAGTAAATCCTTTTTATTAGTAAAAGGAGTTATAACTGTATTTATTATTCTTGTTTCAGAAACTAATGCATTAAGTGCTTTAAAAAGAAGTTCAAGTGGTGGAATTTGAATTTCTTGTTTTTCAATTTTAGGATCGAAATTCACTATAGGTTGCCATTCTACGTGTAACTCTTGGTTTTGTTTATTAGGTAAATTAAGTGAAAAAGGACATTTTTCCGCAATAAAATTAGTATAAATAATATGACATAAATTTAATATTTCATTTTTGGTTTGTACTTCATTTTCTATATTATTGGCTTCTTCAGTTGTTTGTGCTTTTAAACGTTGCATTAATGTATAAATATCACGGGCAACTAATATGCAAAATATATCTTCTTGAACATTATGATTCAGTCCGGAATAAACTAATTTTTTTAGAGTATTAAAAATATCATCATAATCTGTTGAATCATAGGCAGGAGTATTTTTCTTTAAATCTAAAATAGGAATTAACGTTTTTTCTTCTAAAATTTCTTTTTCTTTGGGAAATCGTTCAGCAAACTTTGTATGTTTTTTTGAAACTTGCCGGTTCAATAAATTAATTTCTGCGATAGAAAGAAAATTATTTTCAGTAATTGCTTGTAGGGTAACAGGGACTTTGAATATAAAGTAACTTTTTAATTGTTTTATTTCATCTTCTGAAAATAGTATTTGTTTAGGTGCTTCATTATGTGTTTCCGGTGATTTGTGGGCTTTCGAATTTTTTCTAGTAGGAATAAAGGTTGGAAAAGATGGTGTTGAGGCAATCATGCGCCCGGGCGAAAGAGGTTCTTCTTGTCTATTTTGTTTCATTCTTATATTCCTATTAATATATTTTGATTTGAATACTAAGGCAAAAATTATGCCTACATTAAATGAAATAAATTCAGTAAATTTAAATCATGTAGCAAACCAATAGAGATAATAATACATGCGCTTAAAAAAACGAGGAATAATGCTATTTTACCACCCATAACTTGGTAGCCTGTCCCTATTTTTTTTATATAACGCCCTGACCAAACCATTAAGCATGGATACAGTACCAGTAAAATAGCACAAAAAATCCCTCCTAAACTTAAACCCTTAATAAATGCATTAGGATAAAAAACACTGATGATAAGGGGAGGGATAAAAGTGGTTGAATAGATAATAATATTACCTTGTCCTTTTTTGGAAATATTTAAGCCATCGGCAAGGAAATCCGACATTCCGAGTGCTACCCCTAAAAAAGAAGTGGCAACACAAACAGAAGTAAAAATGCGCGAAAAAAAAGTAATCCATGTATTTTGTAGGTAATAACTTAAAGCATGAGGTAAATCTGTTGTTGAATGGCCTGAACCCAACATATTAATTAAACCTTCCGAACCTTCGGTGGGAATAGAACCTAAAATGGCTAAATCCCAAATGATATAACATATTAAAGGGATAAAGCTGCCAATTAATATCACTTTACGTAATTGTTTAATATCATCATTAAAATAGCTACGCAAACTGGGAACAATTGTTGCGAAACCATATGACGTTATCATTACTGTTACGGAAGTAATGAGATATTGTGAATTATTTTGGTTTAAAAATTGAGGATTAATATAAGTAATGGCTACCGCAACTAACGCAATATAAGCACCTAGCTTTGTAAACATTAACGCACGATTTACATAATCTACTGATTGTATGCCTTTATAAACAATAAACCCTAATAGTAAGACAAAAAGACAAGCATTCAACCAGAGAGGAGAATGCCAACCCGTTTTAGAAATAAAATTTCCAATAATATCAGAACCACTTGATATATAAGCAGCTAATAAGCAGTAAAATAATAATAGATAACATAACCAAGCAAAAAAGGAACCTGTTTTGCCTAAGGTAGAATGGGCCATGGAAATAATATTACTATTTTGTGGTAACCAAAGATTTACTTCTAATATTAAAAAAGCACAAAAAGTCATTAGTAACCAGAAAGAGAATAAGAGTAATGAAGAGTATCCAAAACCACTGGTTGCGGCAGTAATAGGTAGAGCTAACATTCCTCCACCAATCGATGTACCGATAATTAATAAAATACCGCCTAGCGTTTTCATATTCATAATTTAACTCTTATCCATGGATGTTTAATTTTTCAATTTGTGCTTGTACGTGTTTACGTAATTCAAAAGGATTATCGATATTAGGAAATAAATCTCTAGTGCTACCGGTTCCAATAATGATGATTGTTCCATAATTTAACAAGCGCCCTAAAATAGATTGGTGGACTTGTATACTGGCAATTTTAGAAAGGAAAGTATCGATAGAATCAATATAAATAAATCCTTGTTTAATTAAAATACGCTTATTAGTAACAGCGAATTCCGATGATAAATAAATTATGGCAGTAGAAATACCAAAAATAGCAAATATTAATAAGGGGATGCTGGTAAATAATATAGATTGTAAATAAAGAAAATGAATCGATAAACTGACTATTAACCACGCAAGTGGTTGTGTAAAAATAACCCAATGCAACTGGCTTTTGAAAATAATTTCTTCATTTTCCAGCAAATGCGATTCGATATATGACATATTATTTCTCCACCTTAGCATCATCAACTTTTTGAAAGCCACGAGGTAATTTAGTTCCCCGAAGTGCTCGTACACCTTGATAAAGGGCATAATCTTGGGGTTTTAGTGTTAATTGACGTTTCCCCGCATAAAGGATTAATTGACTATGAAGAGGTAAAATACGGAGGGTGGATACCCATTCTTCACCTTTATTAAATTTTGCACTGGGAATATTAATCATTTTATTTCCTTTCCCTCGAGGCAAAATAGGTAATTCTTTAGCCGGAAATATGAGTAAATGGCCAAGATTAGTAATAATGGCAATTAAATCAGTATCTAAATTAATTATTGTTTGCGGTTGCAAAATATGGCTATTAGGCGTTAATTTAATGATAGTTTTACCATTGCGGTTTTTTGAAATTAATTCTTCTTGCGAAATAATAAAACCATAACCGGCATTTGTTCCTAAAATACAATATTGGTTTGTTTCTGCAAGCAGCAATGCATCA
This sequence comes from Legionellaceae bacterium, assembly GCA_965140885.1. Taxonomy (GTDB): domain Bacteria; phylum Pseudomonadota; class Gammaproteobacteria; order CBCSKA01; family CBCSKA01; genus CBCSKA01. Next base: position 5,310 of record CBCSKA010000153.1, read on the forward strand.
AAGCTTGCGCCAGGCGGAGGAGTAAGACGTCCCGTAAGAGGTTCTCCATACCCTCGAGCAGAAGGTAAGGAATGTGCGGGTAATGAATAACAGCGGCCAGTGGAATCAAAAAATATGGCATATTGATTGGTTCGACCTAATACAGCCATTTTAAAAGCATCGCCAGCTTTATAGCTTAAGCTTGTACCATCGATATCATGACCTTTTCCTGCTCGTATCCAGGCTTTTTCTGATAAAATTATAGTTACTGGTTCCGTTGGTACTGTTTCATTTTGATTCAAAGCTTGTGCTGCAACGCGCGTGACCAAAGGTGAACAACGTATATCACTAAATTTTTCTGCATCGGCTAATAATTCAGAACGTAATAAATTTTTTAAACGTGTAGTAGAATTTAAAATTTGCATTAATTGATCACGTTCTTCGGCTAATTCTTTTTGTTCTGCACGTATTTTTATTTCTTCAAGTTTGGCTAAATGACGTAATTTTAATTCTAAGATGGCTTCAGCTTGTATATCTGTTAATCCAAAACGTTGAATTAATTGCTTTTTAGGCTCTTCTTCGTAACGAATAATGTTAATAACTTCATCAATATTTAAAAAAGCGATTAATAAACCATCTAAAATATGCAAACGGGCTAAAACTTTGTCGAGTCTATATTGTAAACGTCGACGGATAGTCACTGTGCGATATTCTAGCCATTCCCATAAAATTTGTTGTATGTTTTTAACTTGAGGACGGCCATTAATCCCAATCATATTTAAATTAACACGGTAACTGCGTTCAAGATCAGTCGTTGCAAATAAATGAGCCATGAGAGGTTCAATTTCAATACGATTAGAACGAGGGACGATGACAAGACGCGTCGGATTTTCATGATCAGACTCATCCCGTAAATCTTCAATCATAGGTAATTTCTTTGCTTGCATTTGCGCAGCAATTTGCTCTAAAATTTTAGCCCCTGATACTTGATAAGGTAAGGCGGAAATAACAATATCTCCCTCTTCAATTTGATAAATAGCTCGGCAACGTATGCTTCCATTCCCTTGGCGATATATATTAATAATTTCATGGCGAGGCGTTATAATTTCAGCCATTGTCGGATAATCAGGGGCTAGTATATATTGGCAAAGGTCATCAATACTTGCCGCTGGATCATCTAATAAATGAATACAAGCATTGACCACTTCACGTAAATTATGAGGTGGAATATCAGTTGCCATACCAACAGCAATACCTGTTGCGCCATTTAATAAAATATTTGGAATTCTAGCAGGTAATAAAGCAGGTTCTTCAACGGTACCATCAAAATTAGGTATCCAATCTGCTGTTCCTTGTTCTAATTCATTTAATAATAAGTCTGCATAACGAGATAATCGTGATTCCGTGTACCGCATTGCAGCAAATGATTTAGGATCATCGGGAGAACCCCAATTTCCTTGGCCATCAATAAGGGGGTATCGATAAGAAAAGTTTTGTGCCATTAAAACCATGGCTTCATAACAAGCTGAATCGCCATGAGGATGGAATTTTCCTAAAACATCACCGACAGTACGAGCAGATTTTTTATATTTAGCGGTAGCATTTAAACCTAATTCTGACATGGCATAAATAATACGCCGCTGTACGGGTTTTAAACCATCAGCAATATTAGGCAAAGCTCTATCAAGAATAACGTACATCGAATAATCAAGATAAGCTTTTTCAGTAAATTCTCGTAAAGGCTTTTGTTCTACTTCGATATCATTATTATTTCGTGTAGGCGTGTTCATGATTATTTCCTTCAAAGATAATACCTACTTGAAAAGGATTCTTATTCGAATTGATATGGGCTTGCGCATGAAGCGGTTTTCCTCCAGGTAATTGAATTGTAAGTAAACGGAGTATTCCTTGCCCCGTTGCAATATCAATTCCTTTTTTATCTATAGCGATAATGGTTCCGGGTTCAGCGGTAGATTCTTGATTCAGTGTTTCAGCTTCCCAAATTTTTATCATTTGTCCCTTGCAAAAAGTAAATGCGACTGGCCAAGGATTAAATGCACGAATAAAACGTTCTATATAGATAGCATGGTTTTGCCATGCTATTTGGGCTTCTATTTTTTCAATTTTAGGCGCATAGCATGTATTAAATTCATCTTGCTTTTCAGGTTTTAACTTATTATCTAATAATTGTTTTAAAACAGTTTGTATTGCACTTGCGCCTATTGATGATAATTTATCATGTAAGTGTTGGGTTGTATCAGTAGGTAAAATAGCACATGAAACTTTATAAAGCATATCACCTGTATCTAATCCTGCATCCATTTGCATAATGGTAATGCCAGTTTCTGTATCGCCGGCAAGAATAGCACGTTGTAAAGGAGCAGCACCGCGCCAGCGTGGCAAAAGAGAAGCATGGATATTAATACAACCAAAACGAGGAATTTCTAATATGGCATTAGGTAAAATTAAACCATAAGCGGCGACTATCATTAAATCAGGTTTTAGCGATTTTAATTCATCCTGTGCTTCTGGTTTTCGTAAAGAAAGAGGTTGATAAACCGGGATATTCTGTGCCAATGCATATTGTTTAACAGGACTGGGCGTTAATTTTCTTCCACGTCCAGCGGGTCGATCTGGTTGCGTGTATACAGCACTGATATTATACCCAGAATCAACTAATGCTTTTAATGCAGGCACAGCAAAATCTGGGGTGCCTGCAAAAATAATGTTTAAAGGAGAAATCACAGCGTTTGTTGCCTTATTTTTTGAAGTTTTTTTTGGATTCGTTGAAATTTGAGTGGCGAAAGATAATCGACAAACAGTTTACCATCTAAATGATCAATTTCATGCTGAATACAAACCGCTAATAATCCATCAGTTTCTAATTCAAAAGAGTTTCCATTGCGGTCTAGGGCTTTCACTTTTATTTTTTCAGCGCGCGTTACTTTTTCATAAATACCTGGAACAGAAAGACAGCCTTCTTGCATTTCTTCTTGTCCTTCTTTAACAAGAATTTCAGGATTAATAAAACACAATTTTTCTGATTTATCATCAGATAAGTCAGTCACAAAAATACGTTGCTGTATATTAATTTGTGTCGCTGCTAAGCCAATACCTTTATCATGATAAAGCGTATCAAACATATCTTCAATTAAGGTTTTAATTTCCGATGTTACTTCAGTAACAGGTTCCGCTTTTTTTCTTAATCGTTGATCAGGAAAATGTAAAATAGTACGAATAGCCATGTCTTAAAGTTTTTCCTCTTTTAAAAAGTGTTATACAGAATGTAAATGAATTACCTTTTATCGGCAAGAGTATGGATGATTAAGTTTAATTGTTTTTGAAGTGAGCCTTTATTTGCTTCAACAAATTTTTGGCCACGTTGCCCGGAAGCTTTGCTTTTTTCAGGTTGCCTAAGTAGATATAGCACTTGTTCCGTTAATTCTTGTGTGTTTTTTACAGTGAATAAAGCATTAGCTGTTTTCAATTTATGATTAATTTCTAAAAAATTGAAAGTATAGGGCCCGGTTAAACACGGTATCCCAATAGCGGCAGGTTCTAATACATTATGTCCACCAATAGGAATTAAACTTCCACCTACAAATGCTAAATCAGAGGCTTTATAGAAAAGTAATAATTCACCGATGGTATCACCTAAATAAATATCCGTATCCTGCGTTGGTAATTTTTTTTCTGAATGACGGATCAGGTTATATGTCTTACATAAATTTGCTACAAAATCAAAACGTTCAGGATGACGAGGCACTAAAAGTAATAGTAAAGTAGGAAAGTGTTTTTTTACTGTTGCAAAAGCATTTAATATAATTTGTTCTTCTTTTTCATGGGTACTGGCTGCAATCCAGACGGGTCGATTTATACCCCAAGCTTTTTTGAGTGAAATAGATTTTTCAGGTAAATCAATGGGTATTTCCAAATCAAATTTTATATTACCAGTAATTGTTATTTTTTGAGGCGCTAACCCCAATTTAATAAAACGATCCCTTTCGATAGAAGTTTGCACAGCAACATGTGTCACTCCTTGAAATGTTTCAGTGATAAAAATTTTTATATATCCATACCGTTTTGCTGTTTTTTCGGATAAGCGACCATTGATAATAAGGACAGGAATATGATTTTTTTTACACTGATGAATGATATTGGGCCAAATTTCCAATTCAATTAATATTAAAAGGGTTGGTTTTACTTTTTTTAAAAATCGAGTCAATGCACCAGGTAAATCATAAGGCAAATAGACATGAAAAATTTCTTCTTTAAATACGTCTTTAATTTGTTTGGAACCCGTTGGGGTTGTGGTAGTGACGAGTATGTTTTGACTAGGATATTGTTGTTTTAGTGCTTTAATCAAAGGAATAGCGGCAAGTGTTTCTCCTAAAGAAACGGCATGTATCCAAATACAGCCTTTTTCACCTAAAAAATAAGGGATAAATCCAAAACGTTCAAGCCATCGTTTTAAATAGGCGGGTGATTTATAGCCTCGCCAAAGTAAGCGGAGTAAGATAAATGGAATGAATAAATAAAATAAGCTTGTGTAAATATATCTCATATTTTTATCCGAATTATGTTAATAAAAGCTAAGTTTATTATTCTTAGGATTTCATTTATAAATGGCTGAACTATTGAGCTTTTTAAGCTACACTATATTGCTTATAGATAAAATGAATACAAAGATAGCCCCCTTCTTAAGGGTTTGTAGTATATATTAATAATATAGTAATTACTTTAATAAATTATGATAACGTGGTTTGGTAGATTCATGGGGATAATTATCGGCTTCCTTTTATTGGGGATGGTCGGTATTTTTATTGGTTTTATTCTGGGTTATCAATTAGATCGTTATTTTGATTCTATTTTGAGAAAAGGACGTTGGGTAGTTCAAAGTGCTTTTTTTGATACCACGTTTAAAGTATTAGGGTATATTGCTAAAGCAGATGGAAGAGTCTCTGAGCGAGAAATACAAGCTGCAAGACATATAATGCAACGCTTAGGTTTAAATGAAGAACAACGTTTAAAAGCAATTAAATTATTTAATCAAGGAAAAGAAGGTCAAATTAATTTATTGTATGAAATAAACCAATTAAAGCAAGCTTGTCAACAACAACGGACATTACTACAACATTTTTTAGAAATTCAATTACAAATGGCTTTTGCCGACGGCTATTTAAGTGTTAATAAACAAGCAATTTTGCAACAAATATGTACCCATTTAGGTATTGCACCCGTTAACCCCAGTGCATTTGGTTTTCAATATCAACAGAATCAATCTTCTTATTCAAATCAAAAACCTTATTCTTCCTCCTCCAGTTTGGAAGAAGCGTATTCATTATTAAATATTTCTAAAACAGTAACGGATGTAGAAGTAAAAAAGGCATATCGTAAATTAATGAGTCAAAATCATCCTGATAAATTAGTCGCAAAGGGGTTATCAGAATCTGCGATTAAATTAGCGACTGAAAAAACACAAAAGATAAAAGCTGCTTATGAAGTGGTATGTGCAGCCCGTGGAATGCGGTAACAAAGTAAGCCAAGGAGTTTTATGAAGAAAAAATTAATATCAGCATCGATTTTATCAGCAGATTTTTCTTGTTTAGGTGAAGAAGTCAGAAAAGTTATTGCTGCAGGGGCTGATATGATACATTTTGATGTTATGGATAATCATTATGTTCCTAATTTAACAGTAGGCCCATTTGTATGTAAAGCTTTACGTGAAGCGGGTATAGATGCGCCTATTGATGTCCATTTGATGGTTATGCCTGTGGATGAAATGATTACTGCTTTTGCAAAAGCAGGTGCTAATTTAATTAGTATACATCCCGAAGCAACATTACATTTGGATCGTAGTATTCGATTAATTCAAGATGCTGGATGCAAAACGGGTATTGCAATTAATCCTGGAACTCCGTTATCTGTCTTAGAACCCGTCATAAATATGTTAGATTTTGTATTAATTATGTCAGTAAATCCTGGTTTTGGTGGGCAAACCTTTATCCCCTATGTCTTTTCGAAAATAACAGCATTAAAAGAATGGATTAATCAATTAAATTTACCCATCCGAATAGCGGTTGATGGTGGAGTAAAAATTGCGAATATACGTTCGATTGCAGAAGCCGGGGCAGATACTTTTATTGCTGGTTCTGCTATTTTTGATAGTTATGATTATTCAATGACATTAACGGCTATGCGTAAGCAATTAGAAGAAAGTTAGATATATCAAATAAGTTTAATTAAAATATTTGTTATAGACGACTGGTCTCTATTCAATTTATTTTTAGATTCTAATAAAGTTAAAAATTTAAAGACTAACATCGATAATCTTTTGCTCAATAGGAATAAAGAAAATGTTGGCAAAGCAATAATGGTATTTCGTAAATGTGTATTGTTAACAGCAAATATAATCATTGGATGTGCGAGTATTGTTTCAGATAGTTAATTGTTGAATATTCTTCTGTAATTTCACTCTGATCAAGTCTACATATCAATTCTTCAGGAAATGATTCAAAGTGCCACTGTATGCGCCTAACGTATACTTACTGATGCTGATTAATTATAGTGTAATTAATATAGATATCAGCCAATACAAAGGATTGATTAAGCTGAACAAATCATTAAAAAAAACAAATCCCAAAAATTTAAATCTTCCAAGCCTTGATGGCATTTTTTTAAATGCATAGAGAGGGATATAAGCTTTTTCCCGGTTTTTCCAACGGGGTATTATAGTCGCGGCTAAAATAGGTCGGATCATTCCCAATGCTTTTGTTCGAATGTTTTTCAAATTTAGAATAAACTTAGTTGACAACCAAGTGTTATTTGGAATTCGCATAAAACTATCTCTTTAAGATTTTTTTCACCCTTGGCTAGCACCTTTATAGCGCTAGCCCAAGATAGATAGGGGGAAAATTTTTTACATATTCTTCGTAACCGTTGGTTTCTCGTTAGGATTTGTAGAAAATGATTCTTCACTTGTCTTAGATGAACTTTCTACTTTTTCATCCGAATTGGCCGGTTTCGTCTTTGATTTAGATGTCATACTAGTTATTTTTTTACTTGGTGATGGTGATTGCTTGTTATTCTTACCTTCATTGATTAAAGTCGTTTTTCTAGGTTTTTCAGTGAAAATATGTAAATTTTGGCTATAGCTTTGCGAATTTTGATTTTTCTCAGACTTATTTTCTTCATTTTTATTTGGGTTCTCTTTTTTTTGATTATCTGTATTGACGTTGTGTTTTTTATTTTTATCCTCGGGTTCATTATCTTTTCTAGAATGATCATTATCATCATTATTCTTTTTATTATTTATTGTTGAATCATCCTCATTGGCAGGCTTAGAAAGTTTTTCTTGAATTTCTTTAAGTTTTTTAATATTTGAAGTAATTTCTGAAACGTTTTCTTTCATAATATTGAAATTTTTACTGAATGTCCCGATAAGCTCTTGTATTTTAGTAGAGTAAATGTTTGCTAATTTACTAATATTTTCATTAGTATCTGATTTCTTATTTTCAATTTCTTTTTTGTAAGTAGTTAATGTAGTTTTCAATAATTCAGTCTTCTGGATAAATTCTTTGTAATCATTTGATTCTATTATTTCCTTCAAGTGTTCCTAATTTTCTTTTATTTTCTTGTCAAGATGAAAAATAATTTTTGACTGTTTTTCAGAATTAAGCTCATCAAATTCCTTTTTGATATCATCTTCTTTTTTTTGAATAATTAAGTCATAGGGTTTTAAAAGTGTAGAAGTTAATTCTTTTAATTTTATATCGTATTTAGTTATTGTTTCCTTTGTACTTTCAATATCATCAGAATAGCCAGTTATTTGTTGCTCTATAGCTCCTATAAATCCCCATTCTTCGTTAAAATTTTCACTAATTTCATTAGCTATCTCTGATATAGCAAAAATCACATAGATGCTAACAAAGCTCTCTTAACACTTTTTCAGTTATATCGGTTAAATCTTGTGGTT
>CBCSKA010000154.1:0-11581 GCA_965140885.1 Legionellaceae bacterium
ACATCCGGCACTACGGTCTACCAGGGACTATCGGCCTCGCTCCTTCGTCGCTTCCTTGGCCGACAGCGAATGAATAAATTTCAAAAATTGCTTATACAGCATAATTTCTGGCATGTTTTATTCAAAGTTATAAAATGAGGAGATTCTAGAGGCTAATAACGCATGTATTGATTGAATCACTTCATTAACCGAAATTTTAGCTATTTCAGAATGATAAACAAGCTTTTGATTTTGTTTGGGGGGATAAGGACCTGTTCTAATAAAAGAAGTATGACTACCAAATAATGCAATTAAATTAACGTCAGTAGCGCAAGCAACATGCAAAGGTCCTGTATCAGATGTTATATATAAATTCAAATAATTCATTAAAGCAGTTAATTCTAATACGGAAGTTTTACCAATTAAATCAATGGATTGGGGTATTTTCGTAAGAAATTTCTTCGCTAAATACTGTTCACTATTAGACCCCGTTAATACAAAACGAAAATGGGGGTTTTGTTGTAATAACGTTTTTGCTAATTTTATGAATTTTTTTATTGGCCAAACTTTCTTATGTGTACTGCGAGAAAATATTTTCCATATTTTCTTATTGGCAATTCGATGGCAACCCAAATGTAAACCAATTAATTTATTCAATTGAGCATCTATAGGGTATTCATTTAAAAAATTCAGAATACGTTGTTCATCATTTTTTTTAGGATATAAGCAATATGAATGCTTAATATGATTATTTACAGGATAATTTACATAATATTGGATAAAAGCTAACGCTTGTAAGCTTTGATGAAGGTTAAAATCCGGCGCTTCTATACTTATAAAATGATCAGCTAAAAAAGATAATTGCTCATCCCTAATTGAACCATAATGCAAATTGATTGCTACATCATAGGATTTATGCAGTGACTGAAAAATATCTTCATTCGGCATAATAAATATTTTATTTATTCCAGGATTATTTTTTAACATATCTGCCGTTATAGGTGACATAACAATAGCATCAATTAAATCAAGTGGTGAATATTGTTTTAATAAGGCTAAAGCAGGTGTACAAAAAATTGCATCGCCTAAACGTTCAGGAAATACGACAATGATTTTTTTCATTAATCCCTTCTGAATTTAAAATATGAAAATTCACTGTAAACTTAAATACAAGTGGCTTAATTTAAACCTAAAATTCTTGTATTACTTGTTGCGTTTTTACGATAGTGTCGCCATTTTTGAGGCCCCTTTTGGGACATCCAAGTCCCCAAAAGGGACAAAAATTGTCGACAAGTATGCCTGCGGCAGCCCTGGCCGTCCTGCGTACGCTCGTTATGACACGACTAGGTGTCATAACTTCACTTCCACAAATGACTTGTCGACCGTGTTGTGGACCTTATATTTTGCCTTCGGCAAAACATCCGGCGCTACGGTCTACCAGGGACTATCGGCCTCGCTCCTTCGTCGCTTCCTTGGCCGACAGCGAATGTATTGAAATAATGCTACATTTTTATATTATAGAATTAATGCAAAAAATGTAATGTATGGAATATAGTGAGTATAATTCGCTTATTATCATGCATAATCATTATCCATTTTTTTAATTTCAATTTATACGATTATTGATGACTGGCTAAATATTCCTTTTGGTTAATCTCGACATTTTATATAAATTCTTCTATCCTACGCTGCAAAATTTTATTATATATCGTTATAGTAATGCAAATGCATCTATAAAAATTAACCGCTAACTTTTCAATAATTTTCGTATGGTAGGTATTTGATGGATTTAAATAATACTGATTTATTTCAATACATGGAAACACAAAATTGTAGTGAGATACATATAAAAAGTGATCCGGCTACGGGTTTAAATGCCATTATTGCTATTCATAATACGCAAAATGGCCCTGCGCTGGGTGGATGTCGTTGTCTAGAATATACTGATTTTCAAGCAGCAATGACAGATGCCATACGTTTAGCGCAAGGAATGACATATAAAGCCGCATTGGCTAAATTACCTTTAGGTGGTGGAAAAACTGTTTTACTTAAACCTGCCATTATTCCTGATAGACAAGCTTATTTTGAAGCGTTAGGATGTTTTATCAATGAATTAAGTGGTCGATATATTACTGCCGTTGATTCGGGTACTTCACCGGATGATATGGATATTATTGCAACACAAACAAATTATGTTACCTGTAATAAACAAGCCAATGGATTATTAGCCAATCCCTCACCCTATACAGCAAAAGGCGTGTGTAGAGGCATTGAAGCAGCGGTTAAGTTTAAGCTAAAAGCGAATTCCTTAGAAAATATCCGTGTTTTCATTCAGGGTGTAGGACAAGTCGGTTATTATCTTGCCAAAGAACTTAATCAACGGGGAGCAAAATTATATATTCATGATATAAATACAAAGGCATTGGAACGATGTGCAGATGAATTTCAGGCAATTCCTGTCACCCTTAATGAAGCATATTTACTTGATTTTGATGTCTATGCTCCTTGTGCTTTAGGCGGCATCCTTCATCCAGAATCCATAAATTTAATTTCAGCTCCCATTATTGCGGGTGCAGCCAATAATCAATTAATTCTTTCTGAACATGGGCGCTTACTTCATGAAAAAGGAATACTTTATGCGCCTGATTATGTGATTAATGCAGGGGGATTAATTCATTGTTATGCACAATATACACAGTTATCGGAATCCTGTATTCATCAAAAAATTGATGAAATTTATAACACGTTATGGAATATCTTTGAATGTTCACACCATGAAAATAAACCCACAAATTTTGTGGCTGATAAAATGGCTTTATCCACTTTAAAACAATAAAGGCATAACTAAATAAAAAAAAAGTTATACAATATTGTGAGGTTGAATCCAACCGAAAGTAAATGCTATTACTAATAAGATAAATAAAGCAAGGGAAAACCCAATGCGAAATCCTAATGCTTTTGCCATTTTTAAACCACTTGCTTTATTTTTAAGTAAATAAAATAATGCACTTGATAAACTAATCGCAATGACTAACATCATACTCAAAATAATAACTTTCATAAACATAAAATTATCCTTAAAATGATAAAAATTCTAATTCAATATAGGTAAATTATGTCATTAAAGCGTGGGCGGTTCAAACCTTCTTTTAAACTAACAATAATGATATTGTGTTTACTTCCTTTATTGATTGGCATGGGAATTTGGCAATTAAAGCGCGCAGAATTTAAAAAACAGCAACAAAATCAATATAGGGAATCATTAAAAGTTAACCCTACCTTATTATCTACTCTTTCTATTCCTAAAAATTTTTCACGGGTTAAATTAAATGGAAAATTTGATACGCAACATATCATTTATATTGATAATAAAATTTACCATCATAAAATTGGATATTATGTATTAATTCCTTTTTTATTAACACAAAATAATAAAGCAGTATTGATAAATATAGGTTTTATAACACAAGGAAAATCCCGACAAGAATTACCTTCGATTCTACTCAATTCTGATACCCAATCATTAATGGGTATTATCAATGAATATCCCAAGAAGAGTTTTTTCTTGGGAAAAAATAGTGATCCCTCTTTTACATCTTGGCCTATGCGTCTACAATACCCAAATAGAGAGGAAATACAAAATAAACTAGGCTATTCAATTGAACCATTCATGATATTATTAGATACTACGGGTAACTCAATGGGTTTAATTTGTGATTGGGATTTTACATCAATGATGAATCCTGAAAAACATCTTGCTTATGCATTTCAATGGTTTGCTATGGCAGGGACATTAATCCTTTTGTATATTATAAGTGGATATAAAAATATTTAACGTTACTCCATCACTCAATTTAAAATTAATTTATTTTATATGATTAAATATACCGCGATAAAAAATAAATCGATAGCCAGTGCATTACTTGCGCTTTTTATTATTCCTTTAATAGGAGCAATAATAATGTATAATACGGGTATTGCTATCCCAACAAAAAAAACAAACCATGGAGCATTGATTAATCCCCCTTTAAACTTTCAATTTCTTATACCCTCTTTAAAACAAAATCCATCAGATAATTCATTAAAAGTACTTGAACATAAATGGTTACTTTTATATGTGAATCCAAAGGCATGTGAAACTTTATGTCTAAATACGCTATATAAAATCCGTCAAACACATATTGCACTGGATAAAGACAGTTCTCGTTTAATTCGAGTTTTATTAACTTCCACTCCGCTATCTAATGAACAAGAAAGAAAAATAGATACTCAATATCCAGGTACTTACTCTTATTTTATACCTTCATTAATAGTACAACGTTTTTTTGCTCTTTCCCCCTTTAATCAAGATTTGCTGAAGCAAGGAAGGCTGTATATTGTTGATCCTTTAGGAAATGTCATATTAACATATCCTTTAACAACGAGTTTTGAATCATTATTGAGTGATTTAAAAAGATTATTGCAACTTTCACATATTGGTTAGGAATGTATGATGAATCGTTTAACTTTTCGTTTAACCCTATTTGCGACAATACTGGCATTAATCGTTGTAACACTGGGCGCTTACGCACGTTTAAAAGATGCAGGATTAGGCTGCCCTGATTGGCCAGGTTGTTATGGCCATTTTTCAGTCCCTCATTCAGCCGAAGAATTACAAGTAGCTATGAATCGCTTTCCTGATCAACCTGTTGAAGCAGAAAAAGCCTGGCCAGAAATGATACATCGTTATGTAGCAGGAAGCTTAGCGCTAATTATTTTTATTTTAGCCTTACAGGCATTTTCTACTTATTCAAAAACAAAAAAATGGACTAAAGTGACTATTATGCCTTTGGTTTTGTTTGGGATAATTTTATTTCAAGCCTTATTAGGTAAATGGACCGTTACATTACGTTTATTACCTACGGTAGTAATGAGTCATTTATTGGGTGGAATGTCTTTATTTGGGTTACTCAGTTTATTTTGCTTTCAACAAAGCCAATTGGCAAAAAATATTCCCGCAGTCGCATTAAAACCTTTTCGTTATTGGGGAATATTCGCTTTAATTATCATTTTGTTACAAATTGCTTTGGGTGGTTGGACCAGTGCTAATTATGCCGCGCTTGCCTGTCATGATTTTCCCACATGTAAAGGCCAATATATCCCTACTTTAAATTTTAAAGCCGCTTTTAATCTTTTTATAGAAGCAGGCCCCAATTACCAAGGTGGATTACTCGATAATACTGCCCGCATTACTATCCATTTTATGCACCGTTTCGGTGCTTTAATTACCTTTATTTACATTGGTTTATTAAGTTTAGGATTAATTATCGCTAATACCAGTAAAGCATTACGTTATATGGGGATACTGATTTTAATAACATTACTCATACAAATAGGCGTAGGTATTATGAATGTCATTCTTCATTTACCTTTACATAATGCAGTTATGCATAATGGTGTTGCTGCTATTTTATTTGCTCAAATTGTTTGTTTGAATGCTATTTTATGGAATGACCAACAAAGGATAAATTATGCTTAAAAGCCTTTCTATACCAGAAGGAATAAATCATTGGCGAGCATATTTAGAACTTTGTAAACCTCGCGTCGTTCTTCTTATGTTATTAACCGCGGTTGTTGGGATGTTCCTTGCCAGTTCAGGCTGGCCTCCCTTACATAGCCTTATTATGGGTACTTTAGGTATTGGGCTTGCAGCAAGTTCTGCCGCTTCCATTAATCACTTAGTGGATAAACGTATAGATGCACTCATGTCACGTACTCAATTTCGCCCTTTACCCAGTGGTAAAATATCCCCTTTTCAGGCATGGACTTTTGCTATTGTATTAGGCATTAGTTCAATGATAATTTTATTTGCTTGGGTTAATAAAGTAACAGCTATTTTATCTTTTTTAACATTAATTGGTTATGCAGGGATATACACCTTATATCTTAAAAGAGCAACGCCACAAAATATTGTGATCGGTGGAGCTGCAGGGGCAGCCCCTCCTATGCTAGGCTGGACAGCGGTTACGGGAACAATCGACCCTTATAGTTTATTATTAACACTTATTATTTTTATTTGGACGCCACCCCATTTTTGGGCATTAGCCATTTATCGATATAATGATTATGCCAAAGCTAAAATACCTATGCTACCCGTAACGCATGGAATTCCTTTTACACGATTAAGTATTCTTCTTTATACCATTTTATTAATTGGGGCAACTATTTTACCTTTTGCTGTGCATATGAGTGGCTATTTTTATTTAATAGGGGCGTTGATTTTAGGATTTATTTTTCTTTATTACGCAATAAAATTAAATATAAGTGAAAATCCCTTAATTGCTATGGCAACCTTTCGTTATTCCATCATTTATTTAATGTTATTATTTATAATTTTACTGATTGATCATTATCTAATGTTTTTATATTAAAGTATTTCTTTAGGCTAGTAGGGTAATGACAATGAATGGCTTTTACACTTTCACTGACTCAATACGCTATGGATGAAAATAAAGAGGTTACGACTAGTTGTCACTCCCTCTTTATTCAAAGAATATAGTAACTGATACGTTCTATCTGTATTCTTTATTTCTTCTTTTATTAAAAGGCTTTCTTTTCCCTTTATCTCTAGAATGAAAAACATTCTTATTGTGGAACATTGGCATTTTTATTAATGCTAACATTGAAGTTAATTCTTCTTGTGGCAAGTCAATCCAACGACCTGGACGTAACATTCTTGGTAAAGAAATCGTTCCATAACGAATACGAATTAAACGACTTACCTTAAGACCTTGGCTTTCCCAGATACGCCGAACTTCTCTATTACGTCCTTCCTTTAAAACTACATGATACCAATGATTAACACCTACTCCACCGGCATCTTTAATGGTTTCAAATTTCGCGATACCATCATCTAATTCAACGCCTTTTTTTAAACGCTGAAGTATTAATGGTGTTACTTCACCTAAAATCCTAACTGCATATTCACGTTCTATTTCATAAGAAGGATGCATTAGGCGATTCGCAATTTCACCTTCATTCGTAAAAAGCAATAAGCCCGAAGTATTTAAATCTAATCGCCCTACCATAATCCAGCGTTGTTGACTAAGGCGAGGTAAATGTTCAAAAACTGTTTGGCGACCTTCTGGATCAGAGCGAGTACATACAATACCTTCAGGTTTATGATAAATAATAACTCGCTGTTTAAAATCACCCTCTTTTTTAAATTTAACTATACGGCCATCGACTAGAATTTTATCGGTTGCTAATGCCCTATCCCCAACTTGAGCGACTTTGCCATTTACGATGACACGTCCAGAAGCTATCCATTCTTCTAATTGGCGACGAGAACCTAACCCCGCTTGGGCTAACAATTTTTGTAACTTTTCACTCATGCAGTAATCGCCTCTTCATTCATTTGTTTTTGATTATCTGCTATGCTTAATGTAATTTCACTCTGTTTTTCATCTTGATGACAAAAATAAGTATTATTTTCATTAGCAATTTCTGATAATGGAATTAATTGGGGTAATTGTTCTAAACTTTTTAAATTAAAGTGATCGAGAAATTGCCGTGTGGTTCCATATAAACCGGGTTTGCCTGGCACATCCCGATATCCCACAATCCTTACCCAATCACGTTCTTGTAACGTTTTAATAATATGTGAACTTACAGCAACACCGCGTATATCTTCTATCTCTGCCCGCGTAATAGGTTGTCGATAAGCAATCAATGCTAAAGTTTCTAATAATGCTCGAGAATAGCGAGGAGAACGTTCATCCCTTAAGCGATTCACCCAATTGGAATATTCAGCTTTCACTTGAAAGGTAAAACCATTCGCTAATTCAATTAATTCAATACTATGATGTTTATATTCTTCCATCAAAGTAGCCAGTGTTTGTTGAATTTGAGCTTTAGAAGGACATTCATTTTCATCAAATAAATACATCATACGTTCTAATGAAACTGGATGTTCTGACGCCATAATAATGGCTTCTAAAATTTTTTTTAATTTTTCTGGGTTCATGAAATACGCGCTCTTACTTGAATAGTACTATAAGGTTCTGTTTGGATAATTTCAATTAAAGATTGTTTTATTAATTCCAATAGAGCAATAAATGTTACCACTACCCCCAAACGCCCTTCAGTAACAGGAAATAAAGAAGAGAAATTTACAAATTTATCATGAGTTAATTTTGTTAATATATCAGACATACGTTCACGTATGGATAATAGTTCTCGTTGAATTTGGTGATGAGCTGACATTTTAGCACGTTGTATAATTTCTTGTAATGCAAATACTAATTCATTTAAGTGAACGATAGGTAATGGCTTAATTTGCTCAATATTTGAAGTATCAATCATGACACTAAATACATCACGCCCTTGTTGTGGTAATTCATCGAGCTTGATCGCCGCATGTTTAATTTGCTCATACTCTAATAATCGTTTAATTAATTCTGCTCGCGGATCATTTTCTTCTTCATTTTCTGATAGCGCAGATTTAGGTAATAATAATCGCGATTTAATTTCAGCTAACATAGCTGCCATGACTAAATATTCTGCGGCTAATTCAAATCGCATTTCTTTCATAAATTCAATATACGTCATGTATTGCTGAGTAATTTCAGCAACAGGAATATCTAATATATTTAAATTTTCTCGTTTAATTAAATATAAAAGTAGATCTAAAGGCCCTTCAAATGTTTCAAGAAAAACTTCTAAGGCATCGGGAGGGATATATAAATCTTGCGGCAATTGTGTATAAGGTTGACCATTAACAAGCGCTAAGGAATTTTTTAACTCAAGGGTATCTTCTTGCATATTGTGTATGGAACTATCCCTAGATACTACTTAAAAAACGGCATATTTTATCTTCTAAAATCCGATGATTACCCGTCCAGCCCATGTGGCTATTGATAATAATGGAAAAAGCATAAATTTCATGATTAGTACTTTCAATATAGCCTGATAAAGCGGAGACTCCTTTCATTGTCCCCGTTTTTGCTCTTACTTTCCCAGCCATATGAATATCATTCATTCGATGTTTTAACGTTCCATTTATGCCTGAGACAGGAAGTGATGAAATAAAATTTTCCCGTATCGTTGAATTAACGTAAGCACTTTTCAATATTTGTAAAATACCTGATGTGCTTATTCGATTTTCCCGAGATAATCCAGAACCATCAATAATTTTTACACTGGGAGAAATATAAATACGATTTTTATTTAAAGTGGATTTCATTGCTTCACTACTATTATCCCAACTTCCTGGTTGATGAAATTGATTGGCTCCCAGTGTTTTAAATAATGCATTAGCAATAATATTATCTGATTTTTTCATCATATCATAAACCAAATCTTTCATTGGTCTTGATTCGTGACTTGCGAGGACTTTTAATGGTAATGCATTTGCTGAACGCTCTGTCATAGCCATAATTTTTATTTTACGCTCATGAAATAAAGTTTTCATAAGTGCCATCATATATTCTTTTGAATTTTGCAAAGCAAAACTAACACCCATTGCTTTACTACGTGCATTAACACACCCTGTTAAAGAATATTTACCTTCTGTATTTTCAGTTAATCGAAGTTTACACGCTTTATTGGATAATTTTGTGATGACATTATTCGCAATCGGCAAAGGTACATTTTGGGAAGAAACCAGTTGCGCTAAATGCCCTATTTTTCGCGCAGGTAATATTTTTACATTAGCACAATTATGATTGATAATGACTGCATTAACCGGCGCACCATAACAATAATGTATATCACTTTCTATCGTTCCAGGTGCAATACCCTGTTCATCAAAGTAACCAGAATCGATATAAAAATTTCCAGTAATCGTATGTATGCCTTGTTGGCTTAAAGAAACAACCATTTTTTTTACTTCTTTAAATTCTAATTCTGGATCACCTTCAAAACGCATATAAAGATTCCCATTTAAAATACCATCATTAATATTAGCAGCATCTGTTAATAATTGAGTTTTATATTTAAATTCAGAACCTAATGTTTGTAAGGCTGTATAAGCCGTAAATAACTTTTGATTACTGGCGGGAATAAATAATTTATCAGAATTTTTTTGATACAATATAGTTCCTGTATTCATGGATTGAACCATGATAGCTATATCGGCTTTATTTTTCGATAAGGTTAATAAATAATTAATTCCTTTATTAACTTTTTTAATTTTTTCTGAATTTTGATGAGAAGGTTGAGATAAACTTGCACACCCAGGTAATGATATTAATAATAATATTCCAAATACGTTATAAATAAATAATTGTTTAATAATATGGGTAAATATCCATTCCCTTTTCTTTTGTTTAGCCATTAAGTTACCGCTTTAAAATTGAAAATTATTTATCTTACACTGTGTTAAAAATCATTTTTTTTTATCAAAAACAGCTATTGATTCAACGTGGCGAGTATGGGGAAACATATCCATTACCCCCACCTTTGTTAAACAATATCCATAATTAGCTAGGATACCTGCATCTCTCGCTAATGTTGAAGGGTTGCATGAAACATAGACTATACGACTTGCACCTAAAACTGGCAAGTGGTGAATAATTTCTAAAGCGCCTGTACGAGGAGGGTCTAAGATAATTTTATTAAATTGTTCTTTAGCCCAAGTCGCCTCTGAAAAATTACCCGCTAAATTAGCAGCATAAAAAGTAGTATTGGTTAAATGATTTAATTTTGCATTTTCTTCTGCTCGTTCGACCATTTCAGAGGCGCCTTCTACCCCTACTATTTCTTTACAGAAACGAGCTAATGGCAAGGTGAAATTCCCTAAACCACAAAAAAGATCAAGAATACGATCGGTAGAGGTGGGTTCTAATAAAGCTATCGTATTTTTTATCATTTCGCGATTAATATCCATATTCACTTGTGTGAAATCTGCAGGCGAAAAATGAAGTGTTAATTGAAAATCCGGTAAGGTATAACTTAATGATTTAGGATTTACTGGCCATAACGCATGAATTGAGTTTATATTCCCTGGCTGTAAAAAAATATGCAGCGTATGTTGTTGGCCAAATTCTATCAATAGTTGAGTATCATTTTCACTTAATGGATTTAAATGACGAAATATTAAAACACTCGCTTCATCACCGATAGCCACTTCTATTTGCGGAATAGAATCACGAGCTTCCATTTTATAAATCAGTGCTTGTAAATCTACTAAACGAGAACCTACTGTTGAATGTAAAATAGCGCATTCATTCATATCCGTGAGATAACGACCATTTTTTTCACGAAATCCAACTAATACTTTCT
Source organism: Legionellaceae bacterium (assembly GCA_965140885.1). GTDB lineage: Bacteria > Pseudomonadota > Gammaproteobacteria > CBCSKA01 > CBCSKA01 > CBCSKA01. The sequence continues at coordinate 11,242 of CBCSKA010000154.1, forward strand.
TTTTTTGAGGCACATATTTTACCCCGAGTCGCGCTTTTCGGCGATAACCCCAAACAGGGCCTGTGAGAGGGGGTAAAATTTCTTTTGGTTCAATATGGGCAAAATGTTTTAACTGTTCTAATAAAATTTGCTCTTTTAATTCAATTTGTACTTGAGGTTGAATATGCTGCATTCCACATCCGCCACATACACCATAGGCATTACATTTGGGTTCTGCACGCAGAGAAGAAGCCGTTAAAACTTCTATTACTTGCGCTTCATTATACCGACTTTTTTGAGAAGTATATTTAAAAGAAACTTCTTCTTCGGGTAAAGCACCATCAATAAAAGTTGATTTACC
>CBCSKA010000154.1:11591-12802 GCA_965140885.1 Legionellaceae bacterium
TTGTTTTACCATTGATATGCGCAATACCTCGGCCATCATGGCTTAATTTAGTCACTTGTGTAATTAATGGTGTTTTTTCTAGCATACTAAAACCTACAATAGTTTTCTTTAAATTAATAATGCATACCATAATAGCAGCATTGTATAATTAGCTTATCTATTAGTCATTCATCTTAAAATAAAGATTTTAACAGTTATTAAAAAATTACTCATTTATTTAAGCCTAAAAAAATATTATAGGAATTAAATGTGTAATAAACTTGTATTTTACCTGAAAAAGTTAAAATTTGGTGAAAAATATAAAGGTAAGTATTATTTAAAAATGGGTTAATTTTTTAGCGGAATATTCTTAAATAGAATGTAGTGAAAATGTACTTTGGTTTTAAATTTTGATTTAGCAAAATTTTCAAAAGAAAATCCATTATCAAGAAATGATATAAATAATTAAGCGTATATTGAGTGATAAGAACATTTCTATTCTAGAGTTATACATTTTACCTATGATCACAAGCCTTACTGTATCCTTGTTGTTTGGCACAATGTGCACAACAATAATAATGCTCATGAGCTTCGATACCATGACCAATAATTATACAATCACATTGCTTACAATGAGGCACTAGTTTAGTAATAGCGCACTCAAAACAATCAAATGTATAGGTTTTAGCATTTATAATGATATCAAAGGTTTTATTATAATTATTCTGGCAAGTACTACAAATACCCATAGACAATACCTCCTATAATAGAAAAATAAAAGAGATTTTACCTCATCATATAAAGCGCATCTCTTTAAAAATTAAGGATAATATTGACTAACCGTTACATCCCACTGAGCCATATCTGGCCAATGATCTTTATCAAATCCATGTTCTTTCTTAAGTAATTTTTTATCTACATTGAGAATAAAAGATTTATCTTCTGGTGAATAACGAATGGATTTCCATTGAAATGCAAAATATTTATCACCTAAACCTAACAAACCACCAAAGGACAATACGACATAACGCACTTGCCCAGAAACTTTATCCAAAACAATTTCTTTAATTTCACCAATATTTTTTTTATCCATATCAAGTACATCAACACCAATCACATCAACTGTTTTAACAATAGAGTTCTTTCGAAACTAGTAATTACGAAAAAAAGAGGGTAAAAAGATACTTTTGTAAGGAAGTATTTTGAAATATAGCCAAATTAAAGATTTAAAA
>CBCSKA010000155.1:0-686 GCA_965140885.1 Legionellaceae bacterium
ATATTTAGTAAATTAGGGTTTGGATTCATTTTTTATAAGAAATAATTGAATAAATAATTAAAATGTTGATAAATAGTATTAGTGTATTGTAAAAGCAAAAAACTAAAGCTCATATAAAGCGTTATAATTAGAAAAATAAAAAAAATAAAAATATGAGGTAAAGGTAATAAGTTTTCTTCATTTTTATTCATTTAAAGATTTTCATTAATAAATAAATTTTTAATAATATCCCCTCTGTAATTTTTTATTTTTTCAAAAAGAAAATTTAATAGTTTTGCTATTGAATTATTTTCTTCTGAAGCAGATTTAAACGTTTCTTGATAATTTAAACTTAAACATATATAAAGTAATTCAAGTAATTCAAGTAATTCAAGTAATTCAATATTTGTATTTCCTTCATTCAAAAGCGAATTTATTACATAAAAAAAATCTTCATTTTCAAAAAAATCCGTATTAAAAAAAGTTGTTAATTTAGAATTTTCCCAAGCTATTTTACCCCAGGGCTTAGATAAAATAATATCATCAATAAGCTTGCAGAGAATATATCGTGCAATATCAACTTTTTCTTTGGAGTATTGATTATTATAAGCTTGAATTTCAAATGCTTTTAATTCATGTATGAAAATTTTTTGTAATTCCATTAAATTTTCATAAGAAGAAATTACCATTAATTTTTCAAGTAAAGC
>CBCSKA010000155.1:696-1241 GCA_965140885.1 Legionellaceae bacterium
TGAGCGATAGAAAATAGATGTGTTAGGTAAGGCGGGTGAATTATCTAATTCAGAAAAATGATTTATAATTTCTTTTTCACTTAACAAGGTTGTTGAATCATAATAAGAATTATTCATTTTCATAAAGTTTATCTTTTTGATAAAAATATTTCATATCATTAATTACATTAAATAATTTTTTATAATCAAGTTTTTTATTAATTAATTCTCTACCTTGAAGATCTTCAATTTTATAATTTCCTGTAGGATAAATAGTAGTAATTTGATTTCGCTCAACAATACCGTAATTAATATAACTTGAGATAAGGATATAATCTCTAGATTTTTTGTTAAATAGGGTAGTACCTAAACTATAATCATGGATTGGATTTTTACAAGTTAAAACCTGTGTTAATAATGTCGGAATAATATCAAAGTGAGTTGTCACATGTGAATATTTTTTAGGTTTTTTTCCAGGCCAATATATAAGTAAAGGGGTTTGTGTTTGATACCGCGTGAAATTACTTGAATGTCCCCAGTAACCTAATTGATTATCGTTAAATTCT
>CBCSKA010000155.1:1251-6247 GCA_965140885.1 Legionellaceae bacterium
ATTCAGTAATCCATTCTTTTTTAATTGTGTGATTACAGTTTTAATATTCTTATCAACTAAATATAAGGCATTTTTATAGCGATTAAAGAGTAAATCCTTACTTTTATCTTGTTCAGATAAAATGGCTCTATTGCATTGTTCTTGCATAGGTTTAAAGGATCCCGTTAAGTTTTTAATGTTACAAAAACTATGGGCTGCATCATAAAATAAAAAACCAAAAAAGGGATTATTTATCTGTTTTTTATCATTTAAGAATTGTATAAAAGTTTGTGTAATCGCATTATCTTTTTCGAGTGAATCTTCACCTTTGGTTTTTATTTTTAAATTGGGTATGTTACGAAAAACGGTTTTATTAAATTGTGGCATGGATAAAGGTGCACTACCTAAAACTTGAGTTTGGTAATGTTGCTTTAATAATTCATCAATAAAGATGGGGCTTTTTTGATACTTTAAAAACGTACTCCAATATGTGCCTGGAATACCATAAAATAAGGTAAATAGACCGGGTTGAGTGGAATTACCACCACTATAGTGTTGAGTAAATTGTAAGCTGTGTTTTGATAAATCGTAAAGAGTGGGTGTGACTGTTTTACTTAACATATCAAAACGCCAAGCATCAATGACAATAAATAAAATATTAAGGGGTTTTTTTGAAGAATGACAGAGTAAAGGCTTTAAAGGATAATTTAATGGAGCAATAATTTTACTCGGTTGTCGAAATTGTCCTTTTCCCGCTGTTTCAAGTAAATCAAAATTATCTTTAATCGGTAATAAAGTGGATAAAAAATTAATATACAGAGGAAAGGCTTGTGGATGTTGGGATATAGTAGAGTAGGGACTTTGACTCACACTCAATAAAAACATAAGGTAAGATAAAAATAAGCTAAAACTGGAAATTTTATAGAAATAAGAGGGATATTTGATTTTGCTTAAATATTCACGTTTTTTCCAAATTAATTGTCCTATTCCAAATTCAAAGCAAATTAAAAAAACATAAATTAAAAGTGTAAAAGTAATTTCTGCTGAAGAAAAATTAAATATTTCATTTGCAACATGACTGGTTAGCATATCCCATATAATGCCATTCAAATGAAAGCGATATTGACTAAAAACAAGAGAATCAACAATCAGTAAAAAAAGGCAGCTAGCAGAAATTATGGCCACCATAAAACAAAAAATATTATTACCTTTGTAGGGATGTTGTGATTTTTTTTCAAGAATTATTTTTAAAAATCCCAAAGGTAATAGAATTAACCCCATTAAAAATACTAATAGTGAAAAATGTCCTAACCAAGTAACAATAATATAAATCCAAATCAGAATAGTATTAAGGGTATTATACGCATCATAATGGTTTGGGATAATCCAACTAACATATTGTAATCCAATCAAGCAATAAATGAGCATATTACTCAACAAAAACCAGCCTAGCCAGTGTAAATAAACTTTATAATTGCCGTATTTCAATGTTGTTGAGTTTGAAAGCATATGATTTGCCTGTTCTTTGAAACATAGGAAGTTATATAAGTAAAAATTTATTAATAAGAATCAATATCGCTGAGTCATAAAAGGAAATTAATATTTTATAGGAAATACGTTTGATTAATAACACAATTCCTTAAATTGTGTCTAAATTATATTCTTTTAATTTTTTGCGTAAAGTTCCTCTATTCATTCCTAAAATTTGAGCTGCTTTACTTTGATTCCCATCAGTATATTTTAATACCGACTTTAATAAGGGGACTTCAACTTCGGTTAATACAAAGTGATAAAGATTTGCTGGAGTTTCATTACCTAAATATTCAAAATAATGATTTAATGTTTCTTCAACATAATGACGTAATGGTTGTCTTTCATTTTTGGTATTCGAAATAGTATTTATCATTGTATTTTCATTAGTTGCTTTAGTTGAATGCATAATATTTCCTGTTTAAAAAAGCGAATTCTTAGTATCTGCCGTACTCATTCTATTCAATAGAAAATTAAATACTCAAATAAGTTTTTTCATTTTATTGGGGAATAAATAAAATTATTTCCGGAAACCACTGAGTCTAATCCATCCGTCTAATACTTTTTCTGAGGTTAACTCAAACCAAGGCGAATAATGTGACAGTATATCTTCTTTTTGATTTATAAGAATACCGGATAACGCAATTTTACTGCCAGGATGTGTTAATTGAGCAAATTTTGGCCCTAAATCAATTAATGGTTTAGCGAGTATATTAGCAATGAATGTATCTGCGATTTCTGTTTCTAAAAGCGCGGCTGGTAAAACAGTCTGTAATTGGTTTGCATTAATATTATTACGCATAGCATTATTTCGTGTTGATTCTAAGGCTAATGGATCATGATCAATACATATAATTTTAGAAGCGCCAAGTTTTGCAGCAGCAATACCTAAAATGCCTGAACCACAACCATAATCAATAACTTTTTCGTGTATAGGTGGATTTTCATCTAACCATTCTAAGCAGAGTGCCGTTGTTGCATGAGTCCCCGTACCAAAAGCTAAACCGGGATCTAATAAAATATTAATAGCGGAATTATCAGGAATTTCACACCAACTGGGGCAAATCCAAAGATTTTTGCCAAATTGCATGGGTAGATAATTATCCATCCAAACACGTTCCCAATCTTTATCTGCTAATAATTCCACTTTATAAGTGAAAGGCAAGGGTAGTGATAAATTCTTAAAATAAGTTTCCATGAATGGAATGGGATTATTTTCTGATTCAAATAAACCAATAATGCCCGTATTTTCCCAAAGGGGAATTGTATCCATATCAGGTTCATAAATAGGTTGATCACCTAAATCTTCATAGGTGATAGCCAATGCGCCAGCAAGGGTTAAACCTTCTGTGATCACATCCACAAATTCAGGGGTAGAGGGTATTTTTACTTGTAACCAGGACATATCATTACGATTTTAATATTTTTTCAAGATAGTGAATATTAGTACCACCATTTTTAAAATTAGGATCTTTTAAAAGTTCTTGGTGCATACTAACGTTTGATTTAATGCCTTCAATAATCATTTCATCTAATGCATTTTGCATGCGGACAATGGCGATATCACGGGTTTGTCCATGGGCAATTACTTTACCAATTAATGAATCATAATTAGGTGGTACTTTATAAGTAGTGTAAATATGTGAATCTACCCGTATGCCGGGCCCACCGGGAGGGTGGTAAACATTTATGGTTCCAGGACTAGGCAAAAAGTTAAAAGGATCTTCTGCATTAATTCGGCATTCAATGGCATGTCCATTAAATTTAACATCAGATTGTTTATAACGTAAAGGTAAACCTGATGCGATTAAAATTTGTTCTTTAACAATATCAATACCGGTAATCATTTCAGTGACTGGATGTTCAACTTGGACTCGAGTATTCATTTCAATAAAATAAAACTGACCATTTTCATAAAGAAATTCAAAAGTTCCAGCGCCACGGTATTGAATTTCTTGGCAAGCTTTTGCGCAGAGTAATCCTATCATTTCACGTTTTTCTGGTGTTATTCCTGGAGCAGGTGCTTCTTCGATGACTTTTTGGTGACGACGTTGCATAGAGCAATCTCTTTCACCTAGATGAATCGCATTTCCTTGTCCATCGCCTAAGACTTGAATTTCAATATGACGTGGATTTTCTAAAAACTTTTCCATGTATACTGCTGAATTTCCAAAGTTTAAACTTGCTTCAGCTTGAGTAATAGAAATGGCATTTAATAAACTTTCTTCATCACGAACGATACGTATTCCACGTCCACCACCACCACCGGCAGCTTTAATTAAAATGGGATAGCCAATTTTTTTTGCTAATGCAAGATTTATCTCTGGATCATTACCTAAAACACCATCAGAACCTGGGACGCAAGGAATATCTAATCCCTTAGCGGTCGAAATCGCTGAAATTTTATCACCCATCATACGTATGGTTTCTGGGCGAGGTCCAATAAAAGTAAAACCACTTTGCTCAATACGTTCCGCGAAATCCGCATTTTCTGCTAAAAAACCATAACCTGGATGTATAGCATCAGCTTCTGTTATTTCAGCTGCGCTAATAATCGCAGGAATATTTAAGTAACTTTCTGATGCTGAGGCAGGACCTATACAAACAGATTCATCTGCTAAACGTACATGTTTAAGGTTTCGATCAGCGGTAGAATGTATGGCAACTGTTTTAATGCCTAATTCTTTACAGGCACGTAATATACGTAGCGCAATTTCACCACGATTAGCAATTAATATTTTTTCAATCATCATTTACTCAATAACGAATAGTGGTTGGTCAAATTCAACAGGTTCCCCATTTTCTACAAAACGTTTTTTAATAGTTCCTGCTTTATCTGCTTCAATTTGATTCATCATTTTCATTGCTTCAACTATACATAAGACATCACCAACATTGACTTTTTGACCTATTTCAACAAAAGTTTTTTGTCCTGGTGCAGATGAAGTATACATAGTTCCTACCATGGGTGAACGAACTAAATGTTCTGTAGAAGGTGGTGTAGGGGTAGAATTAGATTCTACTGGATTTTGACTATGGGGTACAGCCATATTGACCATGGGTTGGAGATATTGTGGAGCAGCAATCATTGGAGATGGGGCTACTGCCGGTGTATGATGTCGAGTAATACGAACAACTTCTTCTCCTTCTCGAATTTCGAGTTCAGAGATATCACTGGTTTCAACCATTTCAATTAAAGCGCGAATTTTGCGTATTTCCATAGCCATAAAATTTATTCCGAGCAATGTAAGCCAATTATTAAAAGATTTTGCGATTCTGCCTTAACTAAGCTAGCTTGTCTAGCCAGCTAAAAGCACTATTTCATAGTTTTATGTGTTTACTCATAATTTTTTATTTTTGATGAGAAATTGTTAGGTTCATTTAATACTGTTAAAAAGTCTCGTGTATTAATTTCACCTATTATTCTATGTTGCTGTCAATCTCATTTATCCTGAGCCTGGACATTATTTTTAGTTGAGTAGTGTTA
>CBCSKA010000155.1:6257-7544 GCA_965140885.1 Legionellaceae bacterium
ATTTTTATCAAATAGGAGTATAGCAGGGGGAGCAATGATATGAAAATAGTGAATTACGGATTGTAATTCAGGCGTTATTTTTGTCATATCAATGCGTAATCGCTGCATATTTGCTATTGCGGTTTTAATTTCCGGGTTAGTAAACAGTGTTTTTTCCATTAGTCGGCAAGTTAAACACCAATCAGCATAAAAATCGAGTAAAACTTTTTTATGTTCTTGTTGCGCTAAATGTAGCTTATTATTCAATTGTGTTAAATTTTCAATGGATTCAAAAGATATTTTAGAAGAAAGCATTGTATTCGTTAGTGTGTCAGTAGGTTTTATTCCAAACCCCTGTTGAAAAGCATTAAATGCCAAAAAACTGCCGCATAAAAGTATACTAACACAAATACTTTTCCACAGTTTTTCTTTTAAAGTATGCGCCGCTTCTAATGCACCTAAGTTTATACTAAAAAAGATAATTAAAAATGCCCATAACCCTTCAATAATATAAAAAGAAAGAATACGAGTCAGTAAAGAAATAATTAAAGCCAGTAATGCAAAACCCAATAATGTTTTAATAGATTCCATCCAGGGACCCGTTTTAGGTAATATTTTTTTTCCAAATAACCCGATAAGAAGCATCGGGAAACCCATACCTAATCCTAATAATAAAAGAGCCATTCCTCCAAACCAAGGATTACCTTGTTGTGTAATATAGCTTAAACCAGCAATTAAGGGAGCGCTGACACAGGGTGAAACGATTAAAGCGGATAGACACCCCATAATAGCAACACTGATATAATTACCTCCTTTTTGACGTTGGCTTAAAGTAGAAATTTTTTCTTCCCAAACACGAGGTAATCGCAATTCATAAAAGCCAAACATGGATAATCCAAGGAACAATAAAATAAAGGAAAAAGTCACTAAAACGTAAGGATGTTGCAAAATGCTTTGTAAATTTTGTCCAGTAACACCTGCAAAAAATCCTACACTGGCATAAGTTATTGCCATTGATAAAACATAAGTTAGTGATAAAGCAAAACTTTTAGATTTTCTTGAATCCTGGTGTTGGTGGCCTGCAATAATGCTGGCGAGTATGGGTAACATAGGAAATACACAAGGTGTAAAAGCTAATAAAATTCCCGATAAAAAAAATCCTAAAAGGATTAAGAAGGAATATTCACTGTTTAATAATAAATCACTGATATTTTTAGTGTGCGTATTTGGGTTTGTGCTAGGTTTCAGTGAAATTCCAATATTTTTTGTCATGGGAGGATAACAAAAACCTTTGTCGCTACAGCCTTG
>CBCSKA010000155.1:7554-11966 GCA_965140885.1 Legionellaceae bacterium
TTTTAATAATTTTTTTTTTTTTTTTTTTTTTTTGCTGATTTTTTTTTTTTAATTTTTTTTTAGTGTTTGTGGGCTTTTTTTTTTTTGATATTATATACATAATCGATTATTTTATATTTACTAATATTATTTTTTTGTTTACTCATTGAGGCAAGCTGAAGAGGAATGGTCACTTCATTTTCATATATTTCATAATCGCCTAATAATGCATCGTGATGCATTTTACCTTTTGGTAAGCCAAGTATTTTTAATGAAGCGTTTTTATTATTTGTTATTGCAAATTGAAATCGGGTTTTATATAAAAAATAGCCTCCAGCCATTTTCCACTTAACATATAAAATATTAGGTTCTTTAAAATCGCATGTCATTATAAAAGCTTTTTCTGGAGCTAAGGGTTGCTCATAAGAAAAAGCAAAACAAAGGATAGGAAAGAATAAAAAAATGAGTAAATGATAGATATTTTTTTTGAATGATAACATAAAGGCATTTAGCTCTATTTTAGGCAAAAGAAATCGCTGAATCAGGCAGTTTTTGATTATTGAATTTACTTATTGTGAAACAATTTTTAATAAAATGCTACTGTAAAGTTTGAGTTTATCTAGAAAGGAAGTGAGAAAAACAAGGCTTCATCCTGTGCCCTGTTTTTGTATTTTTAACTACCGCTACAAATTTAACAAATCCTTATGCAAAGGTATAAAAAGCGTTAGCTGTTTCTATCCTTGAAGCATTAAGCATTCAATCCGTGGATTGAAATTTAGCATAATGTATATCAATTGCAATGGGTTATTTACAGTGCTGTTATGAAAAAAAGGAAAACCAAGTAAATAAAAAATGAATAAAAGTTCTATTTAATCAAGTAATTAGCATAAAATGTTTCATAAATAGACGAAAAATAATACATTACTAATGGGAAATAGCTTAATGATTATTAAGCTATAGCTTACAAGGATATATCCTTTTTCCTACAAAGCTATGTATATTTAAGACTATATTTTAATTCACGATAAAAAAATATTTCATAAAATGACTTAATGGTTTTGATTAATAGATTTCTTTTTAATCAAAAAAGAAGGAAGTATACGTTGTAAAACAGTATCTTTATCCCAAAAATGATGTTTTATTGCTGCAAAAATATGTAATGATAAAACGCCAAGTAAGGTCCAAGCAAAAAAATAATGAATATTATTAAATTGTTTAGCGATGGCATAATTAATCGATATTCCAGGGAAAGCGATGTGCCATTTTCCCAAGTAAGGTGCTCGATTTGCCGCAGTAGACATTAACCAACCACTAATAGGCATGAGAAATAAAAGTAAATATAAAGTATCTTGAACGCCTCTCGCTATTTTTCGTAATATGGGTGAAATGGAAAGCGGTAGTGCTGGTTGTATATTACTAATGCGCCAATATAAGCGAAATAGCATTAAAATGAATATGCTTAACCCAACTAATTTATGGGTATTATAAATCGTGTATTTAATTTTTGTATCATGCATATATCCCATAGTAAAACCAATGAATAATAATCCAATGACGCCTAAAGCCATAATCCAATGAAAAAATTTAGCGATAGAGCCATAATGATGTGTTGTATTTTTAAAAGTCATTAACCATTCCTTTTGATGTTAATAATCAATCGTTGTTATTAAATACAATGTACTTTACGTTATTCATTATCAAAATTAGCGAACAATGATAGTAATAAATTAGCGATTTTATGCATGATTTACTACTTCAAAACCCATTGCTTTCCACGCATTAATTCCACCCTCTAAAGAGTATAAATCCAGGGATGGATTCTCTTGTTTAAGCTTATGACATGCATCGATACTACGTTTACCTAATTTACAATGAATAATAATTGGACCGTTATGTAATGGTAATTTATCACATGAAATTTCTGATAAAGGAATAAGTTTAGCGCCAATGATGGATTCAGCGAAGTGTTCATAGGGTTCACGAACATCAATGAGTAAAGCTGTTTCTTTTTTTAAATGTTCCTTTAATTCTAAGGCAGAAATTAAATTCATGATTTGATCCTATAAGTAATATTAATGATAAGGGTTAAATATGTTTTTTATTTTTTTGAAATTTGATTTTACTCTCTGTCCCTTGGATAAGTCGATGAATATTACGCCAATGTTTTATTAATAAAATAAGACACAATAAAGAAATGCCTATTAAATGGGCTTTATGCATAAAGAAAAATGCATAGATTGGGGTTAACAGCGTTGACGTAATGGCAGCAAGTGATGAATAGCGCGTGATTAAAGCAATAATTAACCAAGTTATTATTATAAAAAAAGCGGTTAGGGGAGAAAGTGCTAAAATAACCCCTATGCCAGTTGCAACACCTTTTCCTCCTTTAAAATGGAAAAAAATCGGGTAAATATGCCCAAGAAATGCAAAAAAACCAATCCAAACCAGAAGTGTATCTGTGACATGAAGTAATTGCCCAATCCATATAGGAATTATCCCTTTAAGAATATCTGCGATTAAAACAATCAGTGCAATTTTTTTACCTCCGATCCGTAATACATTCGTAGTTCCAGGGTTATTTGATCCTTGATAACGGGGATCTCCTAATCCAAAGGTCTTGCATACAATTACTGCACTTGAAAAAGAACCTATAAAATAACTGAATAAAATGCATAAAAAAGATGTCATTTTTTAACCTGTTTAATCATATTAACTGTGCTGAAATAAAATATAAACTGAAATGAGTTGTGTGAAAATAGGTATATTTACCTCAATTAAGGTTTAAAAGGGAAGATATCACTAGAAAAATTTTTATTATAACTGATTTTAGTTTTTATTCTTCTACGGGTTATCTGATACGTTAAAATGAAAGTTATTATTTACTGAATTGAGTGAAATTTGAGCATTTTATTTATACACAAAAGAAGCAGTATAATTTGTAAAAACATAGTATTATTCTATGTTTGATAAAATGGGTTTCATAACAGTACTCTACTAAAATTTATTTCAAGGCTAAGGATAAATGATAATGACAGCAAAAATAGATAATTTAATATGGATTGATCTCGAAATGACAGGTTTAAATACAGATACTGATAAAATTATCGAAATTGCTACTATAGTAACAGATCCTCAACTTAATATTTTAGCAGAAGGACCCGTAATTGCTATTCACCAACCAGATAGTATTTTAGAAAAAATGGATGAATGGAATCAAAAGCAGCATAAGGGATCAGGCTTAATTGATCGGATTAAAGCGAGTCAAGTGACAGAAGCAGAAGCAGAAGCAGTCACTTTAGAATTTTTATCCTTATATATTGAGCCAAAGAAATCGCCAATGTGTGGTAATAGCATATGCCAAGATAGACGTTTCATGTATCGTTTAATGCCAAAATTAGAGGCTTATTTTCACTACCGTAATCTGGATGTCAGTAGTATTAAAGAATTAGCACTACGTTGGTCACCTGAAATGTCAAAAGGATTCAAAAAGAAATCTAAACATTTAGCGTTACAAGATATTAAAGATTCCATTGAAGAATTACGATATTATCGAGAACATTTCTTTAAAATTTAAACCTTTGTTATTTCAAAGATAAATTATTTCAATGGATCATTTTATCTTTTGCCTGAATTTCACTACAATAAAATGATGTGCTCATTGCAAAAAATCCTGTTGGAAATGTTTATCAGGAAGTGTGAGTGTAATATGTTGCCAATCGGTTTTGGGCAATATTGCCAATGGTTGATTAATCCAGATGTCTGTGGTTTTTTTACCGCAGGTAGGACAAAAGCGGCTCTTGCAGCCAAAGGAAACTATTTTTGTATGTGTGCAATTTTCGTTAGCGCAATGATAGGTTTTGTACCCTCTGACCATAGAGCCGCAACTCAGGATATTGACGATATTATCGACGACGGCAGGACGAATATGCTCAGCTCTTTTTTGATAAAAATTCCACCGGCAATTATCTGTTTTTAATAAAATTTGAATAGAGCTTGGTGTGCGAATATTTTCACCTATTGTACCGTTTTAGACGATAAAATGATAAGTTATTTTTAGCCAAAAGTGCTTTTAGACAGAGCGTATAAATTCTCATAATCTTAATTCAAAGTGTTACCTTTGTATACTCTGAAAGTCGCCGCCGCAGGGCGGCTTTGCTTAATAAAGCCACCATTTACCGTTTGGAAAATTTAATGGCAAAGAAAATTAACAGTAATGAGGTTTCAAACACAAACCTCAGAAACGTCTGAGGATATTTTAATAGATCATGTTATTTGCAGCTTTATAGGCAATGATTTAAAGTATAAAACTTATATCCTGTAGTCTTATAATTGGTCCAGCAGGTCTTTTTATAGCCATTATATTTAATCACGTCTAGTCTTAATATATCCATAAGCTAGTTAAGCTATATTATATATTTTACTACTAGAAGACT
>CBCSKA010000156.1:0-3464 GCA_965140885.1 Legionellaceae bacterium
TGTTCACAAAATGTAAATTTTTATCAAATTGTGCATATTCCACCTTGCCCCAAATGCCAAGGAACGGAATTTATACGAGAAAAACATTAATTAATAGGGAAAAAATTATTATACAAAAATAAGGTATTTATCTATGGAAATAGAACAACCTATCATTTGGCAAACAAAAAATAAAAAAGAAAACAGTGTAAAAATAGAACGTGATTCAAAAATTGAAAAAAAATTATTGCATTACTCGGGTAAAGCTATCGCCGATTTTAATATGATTCAAAAAGGTGATAGAGTGATGGTTTGTTTATCCGGTGGAAAAGATTCTTTTACCTTACTTTGTTTATTATATTTACATCAAATTCGTTCCAATAAAAAATTTTCTATTTTTGCTTTTACATTAAACCAGAATCAACCAGGATGGAATGATACTTTACTTCGAGAATGGCTAGAAACTCGACAAATTCCTTACGAAATATTAACAGAAGATACTTATTCCATTGTGACTGATAAAATTCCTGAAGGAAAAACGTATTGCTCATTATGCTCACGTTTACGGCGAGGGATTATTTATCGATACGCAGAAGAAAAAGGGTTTACAAAAATTGCATTGGGCCATCATCGAGATGATTTAATTCGAACTTTATTAATGTCAATTTTATATAACGGTGAAATACGCTCCATGCCACCTAAATTATTAAGTGATAATAAAAAACATATTGTGATACGCCCTTTAGCTTATTGTCAGGAAAAAGATATTATTACTTATGCGCAGCAACAGCAATTCCCTATCATTCCTTGTAATTTATGTGGTTCACAAGAAAATTTAATGCGCCTTAAAGTCAAACAAGTCATTGATCAATTAGCTAATGATAATCCCAAAGTACCTAGTAATATACTCCATGCTTTAACAAGTATTAAACCAAGCCAACTCATGGATACTGATTTTTGGAATTTTAAAGAACTTGAGAATGAATTAATCCGTTAATTTTTTGCGCATGAATCAATAAAAAAATAAAAATTTTAAATAGTTTTTAATTAAAAATAAAAAACTCCTTGCAAAATTTTAATAATAACGCATCATTAGAAGTGTACTTGTTAAAAAGTAAGGAGCTTTTTTTATGAAATGCAAAAAAATATTTCTGGGTATTGTCTTTGGTTTTGCCTTATTAATGGGTATTCTTGTCTTAGCATTACCACAAGAAAAATTAGATATTTTAGTTTTAATTTCTCGTTTTATTGAAGCGATGATACCTGTTTTAGCAATAGGTGCTTTAATTAAATACCTTTACAGCTCTTCTTCAGATTGCTGTAAAAGTGAAAGCAGTGATAGTAAAAAAGCAAGTAAATGTTCTTCTTAAGTGAGAAGCATACTTATTTGGGAGGGGAGAATTTACTCCCCTTTTTTTTATTTGAATTTTCTATTTTCTTAGCCAAAAATAGACTTTACTTAAAAAGAAAATAGTTTTTTATATCTTCGCCTCAACGCAAAGATTGGAAACTTAAATGTTCGTCTTCCTTTTCATATTTTTTAGACATATTTTTAATATACGCTTCAAGTCTTTATTTAAAAATGCTTTTTCATCACTAAATGCTTGTTGATGAAAATTATACGTTTGAAAAGTACCCAAAACAAAAATAAGAAAAAAAAAGCGGGTATTGATGTTATAAAATTCTTTGCTTCATTTTCTTCATATAAAGTTTAATATGCAAAAAAGTTACTAGAAATAATGATATTTTTTAAAATTTTTAAAAATATTCAATGTTAGTGACGCCGCTCTTATTAAACTCATTTCTTTAGATTGGCCATAAAAGAAATAATCACCATCAAATACTGTCGATATCGCATAAATAGGTTTTCTTTCTTCTACATTGTTTAAAAATTTATTTTTAATAAACGTTATCACAGGTTTACCTTGATACTCGCTATATAAATTTAAAAAATCTAAAACATCTTTTATTTTAATCTTTTCTAAATAGCTAAGCACTTCTTCAACTTTAATTTTATGCTAGGGAACATTTTTCTTTTCGGCGACAATTTTCTTTCCAAAAAAAGAAGTGATTCCAACTCAAGTTTTTTAAAACCCTCTAACATATTTTTATTGTGATTAAAAATTGAAGATTCTATAAATGTTTTGTAATCTTGACTAAGCATTCTTACTTTAGTCATCAATTCTTTATTATTTAAAAACCTAAATATCTCCTTTTTAATTTCTTCTGGTAAAGAAGAAAAATTTTCGTCTTTCTTGACGCTTTTATTTTTAAAAATAGAATTTGCATTAATCATCGATGTGCTTACTCCTTATATTTTAATAGCTAGATTATAATCTTTATATATTACCATCCTCTATATTTACTATTAAAAATAAATAGATACTGTGTAAATATTTCTTATTCATTACACTGCCTATTACTCGCTAGTCTTCTTTGATTCATTATTCTAAGTGTTTCAAATATTGAACCCCTATGGCATACTTTCAAAATTTACCTGTTTCACTATTTTCAACAAATTAATTGTTACGAATTTTAAAAGGCATAGAAAAAATGAGAGTGCAAAATAGTTTTAGTATCTATAAACGTTTACTAAGCTTTGCTCGCCAATATCAATTCGCATTTATTCTTGGATTAGTGAGCACCATAATTTCTTCTCTCACTGATGCTGGGTTTACATGGTTACTGAAACCTGTTTTGGATAAAGGATTTATCGCCAAAGATGAAATTTTTATAAAATGGCTACCCTTATTAATTATTTTTGCTTTTTTAATACGGGGAATAAGTAGTTTTACTGCTAATTATTATATGACTTTAGCAGGACGGAATGTAGTTATGAAATTCCGTCAAACAATGTTTAGTCACATGCTACATTTACCCACCTATTTTTATGACAATTCCACATCGGGACAATTACTTTCTACTTTACTTTACAATACAGAACAAGTTGCAAAAGCAAGTACAGATGCATTAGTCACCCTTGTTCAAGAAACTGTTTTTATTTCTGGTTTAATCATCGTTATGTTTTCAATTAGCTGGAAATTAACGTTATGGTTTATGGTGACTATTCCTCTTATTACTATGGTTGCTCGCTATGCCAGTATGAGAATGCGAAAACTAAGTCAACATGTTCAACAATCAATGGGTGAAATAACACATGTGGCTGAAGAAGCCTTAGAAGGTTATAAAGTAATACGCACTTTTGGTGGTGAAAATTATGAAAATGAAAAATTCATTAATGCAACTAAATCCAATTGCAAAAAAGAAATGAAAATAGTGGCAACAAATTCGTTATCAACTGCTATCGTACAACAAGTAGCAGGAATTGCTATTGCCTTAACTTTATTTTTTGCCACATCAGAACATGCATCGGTTACTGCCGGTGGTTTTGCTTCATTATTAGCCGCAATGTTAGCCATTCTTAAACCAATGAAAAATATCACTTCGGTCAGTAGTATTATCCAACGAGGTATTGCTGCAGCAGA
>CBCSKA010000156.1:3653-11692 GCA_965140885.1 Legionellaceae bacterium
CAGCAGAAAGTATTTTTGCCATTTTAGATGCACCTACAGAAAGTAAAAAAGGGCATATACATGTACAAAAAGTTAAAGGACATATTGAATATAAAGCCGTTAATTTTTCTTATCAAACCAATGCCAATCTTGTCTTAAAAGATATTAATTTTATGGTTGAACCCGGAGAAAAAGTCGCATTAGTCGGACGTTCTGGTAGTGGTAAAACGACATTAGTTAATTTACTCCCACTTTTTTATGATACGTATAGTGGTCATATTACTATTGATAATAAAGATATACACGATATTCATTTGAAAGATTTACGTAACCAATTTGCTTTAGTTTCACAACACGTTACTTTATTTAATGATACTATTGCACATAATATTGCTTATGGACAATTCAGTAATACCCGGACTCAAGCCATTATTGAAGCTGCCGAAGCCGCTCATGCCATGGAATTTATTCGTGATTTACCTGATGGATTAAATACTATTATTGGCGAAAATGGGGTCACTTTATCTGGTGGCCAACGTCAACGTTTAGCTATTGCTCGCGCTTTATTAAAAAATGCACCACTTTTAATTTTAGATGAAGCCACTTCAGCTTTAGATACTGAATCAGAACGTCATATTCAAGCAGCATTAGAAGAATTAATGAAAGAGAAAACAACATTAATTGTTGCGCATCGATTATCCACTATTGAAAAAGCAGATAAAATTTTAGTTTTAGAAAAAGGCCAAATTATTGAACAAGGAAATCATCAAACATTACTTGCACTCAATGGACATTATGCAAAATTATATCAATTACAATTTAAGGATTGTTAAATGATTTGGAAAAGGAGGATAGAAAAACTCATACTTAAACTGTGGTATACGAAAAATATATTCAGTTATTTATTACTTCCCTTTTCTTTTATTTTTTATCTCATTATTATTACGCGAAAATATTTATATCAAAAAAATATTATTACGAAAAAAACATTACCCTTACCTGTAATTATTGTTGGAAATATTACGGTTGGAGGCAATGGTAAAACCCCGTTAGTAATATGGTTAGCTAATTTCTTAAAAAAACAGGGTTATAAACCCGGGATTATTAGTCGAGGTTATGGTGGAAAACCTTCTACCAACCCTATCTATGTAACAGCAGAAAGTGATCCTCGTTTAGTGGGTGATGAACCTATCATAATAGCAAAACAAACGCATTGCCCGACTGCCATTGCCACTAAACGCATTGATGCAGCACAATTATTACTTACACAAAAAAATTGTAATATTTTAATCAGTGATGATGGTTTGCAACATTATTCATTATCACGAACGATAGAAATAGCTGTTATCGATAATGAAAGAAAAATGGGGAATGGCTTTTTATTACCGGCAGGTCCTTTACGAGAACCCATAACGCGACTTAAAGAAATAGATTTTACAATTAGTCTTGGAAAAGAAATATTTACTCCTATTTTTTCGCCTTCTTTTTGTATGCAATATGTTCCTGAACAATTAATTAACATTCAAATGGAATCCACTCAGTGTTCTATCCATGATTTTAAAGGTAAAAAAATTCATGTGATTGCTGGAATTGGTAACCCTGACCGATTTTTTAAACAATTAACAGAATTAGGATTAGATATTATTGCGCATTCTTTTCCTGATCATTATCCTTTTACAAGTAATGATTTTAATTTTTTAGAAAAAGATTTACCAATAATTATGACAGAAAAAGATGCTATAAAATGTCGCGCGTTTGCAAAAAAAGAATGGTGGTATTTACCCGTAAAAACAATTATTTCACCAGAATTTGAAACGCATTTATTAAAAAAACTAAGTGAGTTTTCTAACACGTAATATGTTAAAAATAAAAATAGGATTAAGATATTTATGAATAAATTATCCTTATTAAAAAAAGGATTACCTTATTTTTTAGTCATTATAGCGGGCGCATGTACGCCTTTTGCCTTTTCACCTATCCATTTTTATTTATTCGCTTTATTAACGCCTGCTATTTTATTTAAAGTTTGGCAAAAAAGTCTGCCAAAAGAAGCTTTTATACAAGGATTATTATTTGGAATTAGTTTTTTTAGTATTGGTGTTTCCTGGGTTTTTATTAGTATTCATGAATTTGGTAATACCAGTATTTTCATTGCCTCATTATTAACATTCTTTTTTATTTTAGTATTAGCTTTTTTTATTGGATTACAAGGTTATTTATATCGGCGTTATTTTTCACAAACTTCAGAAATTTCATCAATAATGACGTTTAGTGCATTATGGGTCATTATGGAATGGGTTCGAAGTGGAATATTTTCTGGTTTTCCTTGGTTAATTTTAGGCTATAGCCAAATACATTCTGCTTTATCAGGCTATATACCTATATTGGGAGAATATGGTGTAAGTTTTTTATTAACCTTAAGTAGTGGTTTACTTATTTTATTTTTTTCTAATAAAAAACGTTTTTTAATAGCTAGTATTTTTTTCATGATTTGGTTAAGCGGATTTGCTTTATCTAAAATTGAATGGACAAAACCTAAAAATTTAAAATGGTATAAAGTCGCGTTATTACAAGGGGATATTCCACAAGAATTAAAATGGAATCCTGATTATTTAAATAATACGTTAAAAACTTATTTAGAATTAACCCGCCAACATTTAACAACAGATATTATTATTTGGCCTGAATCAGCTATTCCTACGGCTTATCAATATGTAAATGATTTTTTAATAGCGTTAAATGAGGAAGCAAAAGCCAACAATATTGCTTTAATTGTTGGAATTCCTTCCATTGCCAATCAAAAAACAAATTTTGAAGATCACTACTATAATGGTTTATTTACTTTTGGAAAGGGATCGGGTTCTTACTTTAAACGACACTTAGTTCCTTTTGGTGAATATTTACCTTTGAAAAAATTATTACATGGTTTAATTGCTTTTTTTGATATTCCCATGTCAGATTTTATTCCTGGGAAAATGGCCCAAGAAAAATTAAAATTAAAAGATTTATCAGCGGCTTCTTTTATTTGTTATGAAATTGCTTACCCTGAAATCGTTCGTTATCAAATAGATACTGCTGACTTATTAATTACTATCAGTAATGATAGTTGGTTTGGAAATTCTTTAGCACCTTGGCAGCATTTAGAAATTGGGCAATTTCGTGCTTTGCAAACAGGCCGCTATATGTTATTCGCAAGTAATAGTGGTGTAACAGCAATTATTAATCCTAAAGGGATTATCACTAAAATCATTCCTCAATTTAAAACAGCTGTATTGACAGGTGAAATTCAAGCAATGGTTGGAATAACTCCATGGATGAAAATAGGTAGCTTACCCATAATATTTCTTTTATTCTTAAATTTATTATTCATAAAATTAAAAAATAAACGATAAAATAATTTTACACTTCACTGAAATTTTGAAAAAAATATGAAAGCATTTGTTTTTTTACTTGATACTAAATCTTGTATTTCTTTGCTTATCGCGTAGAATGATTCAAAATACTGTGATAAAGCATTGTTAACTATTTTCATATCGTATTGAAAATTCAACATTAACTTTTAATAGCTTTTCCCATTCATGCATAAACCTTCAACACTTAAAAATACCCGAAAGGAAATTCAGCTTTTTGCTAATAGAACGATAGTTTTATCCATTTTCATTGGAATATTAATCCTTATTTTAATCTGTCGTTTATGGTATTTGCAAATTCATCAACATCGCTTATACATGACTTTATCACAAAAAAATCAATTAAATTTATTACCGATAGAACCTAATCGTGGATTAATTTATGATAGAAATGGTAAATTAATTGCTGAAAATAATCCTATTTTTAGCTTAGAAATTACCCCAAGCAAAGTAAAATCATTAAAAATTTTAATTGAAGATATTTCGAAAATTATCCCTATTAGTAATAAAGATAAAAAATTATTTTTGAAAGAAATTAATCAAAGACGACGATTTGAATCCATAGCTCTTCGTACTAAATTAACAGAAGAAGAAGTGGCTCGTTTTGCTGTTAATCAATACCGATTTCCCGGAGTGACGGTTAAAGCACGCATGGTGCGTTATTATCCTTACCGAGAAACACTAGAACCTGTTTTAGGCTATATAGGGCGAATTAATGAAAAAGAATTAGATTCTATTGATCAAAATAATTACAGTGCAAGCAATTTCATTGGAAAACTAGGTATAGAAAAATATTATGAAGAAGAATTACACGGAAAAGTAGGTTACTTACAAGCAGAAGTTGATGCAACAGGCAATGTTTTACGAGAAGTAAATAGAATACCACCTATTCCAGGAAAGAATTTACAATTATCCATCGATCTGTATTTACAGCAAGTAGTTGAAAATGCATTTGATGAAGAGCAGGGCGCTGCTATCGCTATTGATCCATCAACAGGACAAATTTTAGCCCTGGTTAGTAATCCGGCATTTGATCCGAATTTATTTGTTGATGGCATAAGCACGAAAAATTTTCAATTATTACAAAATAATCCTAGCCAACCCCTTTATAATCGAGCAATACGAGGACATTACCCACCCGGTTCCACCATTAAACCCATTATGAGTTTAGCCGGCTTAGAATCTGGGATTATTTCACCTGAAGATAAATTATTTGATCCAGGATGGTTTCAATTAAAAAATAGCTCTCATATTTATCATGATTGGAAACGAACTGGACATGGTTGGGTTAATTTATATACCGCGATTATGGAATCATGCGATACTTATTTTTTTGATTTAGCGAATAGAATGGGAATTAAACGTATTGCATCCATGTTACATAAATTTGGTTTTGGACAACGTACCGGAATTGAAATGCAAGAAGAATTACCCGGCTTAGTTCCGACACCAGAATGGAAAAAACGTATACAAAAGCAAACATGGTATCCTGGCGATACATTAATCACAGGGATAGGACAAGGTTTTATGCTGTCTACCCCACTTCAATTAGCCATGGAAGCAGCTATTATTGCAAATCGTGGTAAAGTCATGAAACCGACTTTAATCTATAGTCAACAAAGTCCCGGATTTCGTTATATTAAAAATCAACCTGTCTTAGTGAATACGATTAATGCAAAATCCGAAAATTGGGATGCCATTATTGAAGGCATGAAAGCCGTCATGGAAAAGGGAACTGGTTTAGCCCATTATGGAAAAGTTAATTATCCTATTGCGGGTAAAACAGGAACAGCACAAGTCTTTAGCTTAAAAAAAAATCAACGATATAATGCTAAATTATTACCTAAGCATTTACGTGATAATAGCTTATTTATAGCATTTTCTCCCATTGATAAACCACAAATTGCTATAGCTGTTTTGGTTGAACATAATACCGAAGCTGCTCGTATTGCTCGTACCATCATTGATTATTACTTATTTCATCGTGGTGAAATGCCAAAAATTAAAGAAAAACCACCTATCACAATATTAGATGATGCAAATGATGAGGATTAAAACTAGCTTTCTAAATATATTCCATACATAATAATTTTTTTAAAATATTAATGATTTCATATGCCTACTCATTTTTTAAAAACACCTCACCACCACTATCGTTTGCGTAATTCGATATGGCAACGTCTTCATCTTGATGGACCTTTGCTAGGAGGTATTTTTGCTTTGATAGTTGTCGGTTTTATCGTTTTATATAGTGCGGGGGGGAAAGACATCGATGTTATACTAAGACAAACCTCTCGTTTAATACTTGCCTTCAGTATTATGCTCATTTTTGCGCAAATTCCTCCCCGACGTTACCAAACATGGGCTCCTTGGCTCTTTAGCGCAGGAACGACATTATTATTCATTGTATTAATCGCAGGACATATTGGTAAAGGCGCGCAACGCTGGTTAGATTTAGGTTTATTACGCTTTCAACCTTCTGAATTTATGAAATTATCAGTACCAATGATGTTAGCCTGGTATCTACATCCACGTTCATTACCTCCTAATGCGAAAGTTTTATTAATAGCTTGCATGATTATTGGTATTCCCACATTTTTAATCGCTAAACAACCTGATTTAGGAACAGCCTTACTCATTGCGAGTTCAGGTTTATGCGTTATTTTATTAACTGGAATTCGTTGGCGCTTAGTCAGTTTTATTATTTTATTAGCATCGGCTGCTGCTCCTGCATTATGGTTTTTTATGCATGATTATCAACGGGAACGTGTATTAACTTTTCTAAATCCAGAACGTGATCCTTTAGGCAGTGGCTATCATATTATTCAATCAAAAATAGCCATTGGGTCTGGAGGATTATTTGGTAAAGGATGGTTAAATGGAACACAATCGCATTTACAATTTTTACCAGAACATGCTACCGATTTTATTTTTGGGGTTTGCAGTGAAGAATTTGGTTTAATTGGAAATATTATTTTAATTAGTATTTATTTATTGATTATTGGACGGGGTTTGTATATTAGTGTGCAAGCACAAGATACTTTTTCACGTTTGTTAGCTGGCAGTATTAGTCTCATGTTTTTTATATCCATGTTTGTAAATATGGGAATGGTAAGCGGGATATTACCTGTTGTCGGTGTACCATTACCACTAGTCAGTTATGGTGGAACTTCCATGATTACTGTGATTGCAAGCTTTGGCATTTTAATGTCCATACAAACCCATCGAAAACTTATTAGTATGTAAATAAAGGGCTTTTGAATAAAAAATTAACTAAAGAATACTTATAAATTCTTAATATTTCAGGAAAAGTGCTAACTAATACAGTCGCATACTGGCTGCCTATGTTTTTATTAAAAATAATAATATAAATAACCATTGTTAAATAATAGTCAATATAATTAATTCTCTATTTACACTTTTTCTTCATTTTATTTGAGAGAGTTAAAACTTACTGTAAACAGGTATTAATGCTTTCTTTTTACCTGTTTGTTATAATTCTTTTTTTATAAGTTTAAAAGAGGTAAACCATGTCCTATAATATACTTTTTAATTTCATTAAAAAGTATTGTCATAAATTAGAAAATAATTTTGTTATTGACTATAAAGAAAACTCAAAAGGTCTCGCTTATTATTTTATTAATCTTTTAAACAATAAAGAAAAACAGATTAAATTCGATACTGAAAAACATCAATATAGACTACAAGAACATCATATCAGCATATATAAAGTTGAAAAAAACTATAATTCAATATTTGGCAGCCAATATCATTATACCGCGCTGTTTCATGATGAGGAACTTAGTGAATATAAGTTACATGTTTATTTTAACGGTAATGATGAATTAATCACTGATCCTGATTTTAGAATCATAAAAAAACAAAATGTTACGGATGAATATATTATCGAAACAGGACTTGATGAAGATTTTATCCGCTTAGCAGAAACTCAAATTAAACCTATTATTTCTCAATTAAGAGAGAAATATACTGAAGAAATGTATAAACTTGAGGAAACATATAAAAGACTAGAAAAAAATGCTCGCAATTTATCACGTTCTTTGAGTGATAATCGTAATGAATATCTTATTTCTTTAACCGAAATTGATAAAGTTTTGTCTCAAATTAACTCTCTAGTCAGGCATTCTTATTATGTACAAATTCATACCTTCATTCGCTTTCTGAAAGAGAAAGTAGAACAATGTAATATGGAAAAACCCCAGGATAAATTCACAAAACTAACAAAAAGTGTCGGAGAAAACAAAACTAAGACAAACAAATCCATATACAAACAAAAACTTTTTGATCAAAAAACGACAAAAGCTAAAATAGCTCAAATGAATATGTCATTAAGTTCATTTGAGAAAGAATTTACTGTCATTTCGAAAGCTTATTCTTCTCTTACAGAGATTCAAGAACAAAATGTTCGTTGTGAAAAACTGGCTGATCTTCATGAGAGTATTCAAAGACTTTTATCAATTACCGCGCCAGAAAAAATAAATTTTTCTTCTTTAAAATTATTAAAAACACTCCATGAAAATATTCTAGCAGCGGGAGAAAAAGAGTTACATAATATCGATAGTGTCGCCATTTTTGAGACCCCTTTTGGGACATCCAAGTCCCCAAAAGGGACAAAAATTGTCGACAAGT
>CBCSKA010000157.1:0-11578 GCA_965140885.1 Legionellaceae bacterium
GAATATTTCATCTGTAGTATCAATACGACAAAGTCGCTCGGTAATTAGTCCGACAGTCTCCCTCGGTAATGACACTAATTCAAATCATACAAAATAAAAATACGGTCATCTTTGTTAGAACGGGTACACATTCAGATCTGTTTAACTAAAGACTCCTTAGGATTAATTGTTAGTTTATCCTTTCTTGTCGTAAATACTGATAAAGGGTTGGTTTAGAAATACTCATCATTTAGCAAACTTCGTTGATGGAATGTTCTTTTGATTCATAAAGCTTTTGTACTAATTGGCGTTTATTCATTTCCAATTTTTTAGGGCGTCCGCCTTCAGGGAAATTGCATAAAAAAAAATATAAACAGATTCCCTCTATTTTTACTTCAAAAAGCGCTATTTTTTTAAGTAAAAAACAATTTTTTAGTATAAAAATCGTTTTCTAATTGGTGTTTACCAGCGAAAAAAACCAAATATTTTTTAGAAAATATACTTTAAAATGGCCTTGTCATTTTTCATGCAGTTTTCCTGATAGTAAACCGGTGTTTTTTACTAGTTATATCATAATAATTCCATGCCAGTTCAATATCATTAGGTGAAATAGTATTATGAAGCACCTTTATCAAAAAAATAATATTCCTGTTTTGTCTTTTTAAGAAGTTCTTTTTAAGTCCCGATAAAAATTCTCATGCGACCCAAGATAAAGCAAGACTAATTCTTCTGATGAATATTGGTACGAAAGCAAGTATTGCTGATTATTACAGCTAAATTTATAAACAGAGTAACCTTTTAAGTCACCAATCGTTTGGGTACCAATAGCCGGATCCTTAAGGATAAATTCGATAGCTTCATTAACTGAATAACGTTGATTACTCTGTAAGCGTTTATAAATCCTCTTAAAAGAGCCAGATTGAATAATTTTCATGAACGATCAAATTCGAACGATTCACAAAAACCGGCTTCAACTTCAGCTTTCGCTTTTAATGTATTAATAATAAAATCTATCGGTAAATCAGGGTTATCAATGGCAGCTTTTCCCGCCGTTGCCCAAAACTCTAACTGTTGAGAAGGACTTCGAAACTCTACTTTACTGGCCGCTTTTGCAGCATTAAATATTTTATCACTTACTCTTATTGATATACTCATAAATAACCTTACTATTTGTGGCAATATGCTACAATTGTAGCATAAAAATTATTTGTTATATAATTACGCTCAAGTTTAGCAAAATAACCCATGAAAAATAGAGTAGAAAAACCTAAAAGTTAATTAACTCTTTTAAACTGAGTAAATAATTAACGTTATTTTATTTGCTCAGTTTCTTTCCCTCATAATTCCTTTAAAATAGTTGTCTATAATCTTTCTTTTTAGCAGCCACGAAACGAACTGTTTTCTTTACCCTTTAACTGGAATGAATGGATATCACAATTAGTCATTTTTTTAATTGCTGTAAAAAAGCCACTTTAGAATTAGAAAAAAAGGAAATATTTACATTGAAAATAGAGTTATTAGCTTTATTATGAACAATCCTGTTAATTAACTCAGAATTACCATGGTTCGTTGATAATAATCGAACTATATCCTCTACTTTATAACCTAACTCAATCAAGGAAGGGTAATTTGTTATAACAACTTCAATAGAGCTCTTGCAAAACCTAGTAACGATTGTGTCGCCATTTTTGAGAACCCTTTTGGGACATCCAAGTCCCCAAAGGGACTATCGGCCTCGCTCCTTCGTCGCTTCCTTGGCCGACAGAATCCGTATTAATTTTATGCAATAGTATAACGTAAATTTACCATGAATTTATCAAGGCCAAGTGTGGCTGGTGCTGTATCAAAATCACCATCAAACCGATGGCCAAACACATGTTTATAACTAATGCCGGCTGAAAGATTGCGGTTAAAAGTTACTAAAAAACCAGCCATAATTTCAGGAGCAAAACCGTTTCGCAATTTACTATCGTTAAATGAAATAATTTTAATTTCAGCATCAGGAGCAACAATTGTTTTATCAATAGTTCCAGCTTCAGTGTATTTATTAAATTGGTATTGGGCACCTAAGCCACCAAGAAGGGCAAATTTTTTATGTATTTGATATTGACCTATTCCCAGAAAATCAATACTTTGGCTTGATATGGTTAATTTATCTTTTACATTTCCATAAATTCCAACGCGATGCGTATAATTTCCATTTAGATCATAAGATGTTTTACCATTCCATTCATAGCTTAATTGAATTCCCGCAGCATATTTAGGATTCATATCCCATAACATCCCTGCCGCTATATTCTGTCCAAAAGTATTTTGTTTTTTTTGAACATTACCATTAAGTGATATTTCTTCATCATTATAATTAATATTATCATTAAGACTTTCCATCGCTTGCTTGGAATAACCCAATTCACCCTGGATATAATAATGAGGAGCAGCATGAGCGGTTAATGCTATTGAACAAGTTAAAGTTATACCAATAAATGAATAAATACTTTTCATTTGTTTTCCTTTTAATTTTAGGCTTATGTTACAAAAAAATAATTTGTTCAAATATAAAATCATATTCAATGTTAATTGAAAATAATATATTTTTCTTTGAAACACAACTTGAATGTTTCATCATTTAGATTTGCTTCGCTGCAAAACTCCTTGCCTTTGGGTATAATCTAAAATTTAGACGGATCAACCGCTTATTGGCATTCTTAAAATGGTGAAATTATTTAAAATACCACAATTTATTATCGCTTCCTGACATTGGCAGTGAAAATCTCTAGCATGTAATGTATTACCGATAATACGCGTGTAGCGTTGGTTGCTGAACTGTTTGAGACATACTCAAATGTACATGGCACAAACAATGATCTTGTAACCTAATAATCGATATTTCTCGCGAATACTTACATTTTTATCCCACGGGGCTAGCATTGGGCGCTTTTCTTCCAAGCACATTCCCACACTCTTTTTTTAAAAGTGAGAGACGATAGTGTCGCCATTTTTGAGACCCCTTTTGGGACATCCAAGTCCCCAAAAGGGACAAAAATTGTCGACAAGTATGCCTGCGGCAGCCCTGGCCGTCCTGCGTACGCTTGTTATGACACGACTAGGTGTCATAACTTTACTTCCACAAATGACTTGTCGACCGTTTTGTGGGCCTTATATTTTGCCTTCGGCAAAACATCCGGCACTACGGTCTACCAGGGACTATCGGCCTCGCTCCTTCGTCGCTTCCTTGGCCGACAGCGGTTGTGTTAATTTTGTTAGCACTGAATTTTCACGAGAAAGAAACGCTTTACTAAAAAAAGGTTGTCTATCTGCGGTATAGGGAAAAATAATGGATGTTTTTTGTTCCTGTTTGAATTCAGAAAATATTTCTATTTTTATAGGTTGTAAAGTTAATTGATTCAGTCTTTTCTGGATTGAGGGAAAATCAGTGAGAGTTCCCTGTTATACCCAAAGAAATTGTTGGATGGGATTTTTTAAAATATCGTCAGAAGTTTTATTGTAAGCCTTTAGAAGAAAAGAGTAAGTACAAAAAATAATTGGTCGGGACGGCAGGATTTGAACCTGCGACCACCAGCACCCCATGCTGATGCGCTACCAGGCTGCGCTACGCCCCGAAAAACGGTATGATACTGTTTTTTTATAAATAGATAAATACTTTCTTTCCGTAATTAAATATTTATTACATAAAAATTTTACTGTTTATTTCAATTGCTCTAATTGTTTTCTTAATTTTTGCCCTGTTTGAAAAGTCACTACTCGCCGAGAAGTAATTTCTTTCGATTCCCCTGTTTTAGGATTACGTCCTGGACGTGTTTTTTTATCTTTTAAAGTAAAATTACCAAAACCGGATAACTTAATTTCTTCTCCTTTTTCAAGTGAAAAACGAATTTCTTCGAAAAAAATATCAACAAACTTTTTGGCTAATTTTTTATCATTGGAAAAAACATCTAATGATAATTGTTCTTCAATTTCAGCTTTTGTTAAAGTCATGATTATACCCTTAATTCCGCATTATAATTTTGTTTTAATGTTTCGATAATTTTATGAATTAATTCATTAACTTCATCTTCTACTAAGGTACGTTCCTGATGGGTCAGTGTTAACCCTAAGGCTAAACTTTTATAACCTTCGGGGATACCCTTTCCTTCATAAACATCAAATAAATGCATGGATTGAAGTAAGTACCCTGCTTCTTCAAAAATAGTTTGCTGAATTGCTTCTGCCGGGATATTTTTTTCAACAAGAATCGCTAAATCTCGTCTAATGGAAGGAAACTTAGAAATAGCTTGATATGAAGGAATTTCTGTTTTCATTATTTCCATTATATTTAATTCAAATAGATACAGATTTCCATTAATATCTAATTTTTGTTCTATTTCAGGATGTATTTTTCCTAAATAGCCAATCGTTTTACCATTTTTTTGAATTTCTGTACTTTGGCCTGGGTGTAATGCGGGATGTTCACAGGGTTGAAAATGATAATCCTTTCCATTAAAAGAAAATTGTAATAAAGCTTCTATATCAGATTTTACATCATAAAAATCAATAGTTTTTGTTTGACTACTCCATTGATCGGGATAAAGCGATCCCCAAACAATACCGCCTAAATGCATTTCTTGGCTTATACCTGTACTTGTTTGATTAAAACATAAACCAGTTTCATATATTCGAATTCTATTTTGTTGACGATTTTGATTATATTGTAAGGTCTGAATTAATCCTGGCCAAAGACTCATACGCATTTCTGCCATTTCTGATGACATAGGATTTAATAAAGTAAGCGCTTTTTGATTGGGTAAAAGTAATTCATGTAACTTTTGATCAACAAAACTATAGGTAATAACTTCCCGATAACCGCGATCCGTTAATAATTCTCGCATACGCTTTAATGATAGACTTTTTTCCGAAGCAGGTTTTAAAGCATTAATTGTTACAGGATAATGAGTAGGTATTTCATCATAACCTTTGATTCGGGCTAATTCTTCAATTAAATCAACTTCAATGGCTAAATCAAACCGATAGAAAGGTATTTTTACTTCCCAACCTTCAGGAACAATAGTTATTTCCATCCCTAACGTATTTAAAATAGTATAAATTTCTTCATTGGAAATTTCAAAGCCCAATATTTGCTTTATTCGTTTACGTCTTAAAGTAATTATTTTTACTTTTGGTAAGGATTCTTGATGTGATGTTTCTGTAATAGGGCCTGCTGAACCACCTGCAATAGCTAAAATTAAAGTTGTGGCTCTTTCTATTGCAATACGTTGTAAAGTGGGATCGACACCCCGTTCAAAACGAAATGCTGAGTCTGTTTGTATACCATATTCTCTGGATTTACCCACAATAGCCAAAGGATTAAAATAAGCACTTTCTAAAAAAATATCTTGGGTTTCATCAGTTATGGCTGAGGATAAACCACCCATGATTCCAGCTAATGCTAAAGGTCTTTGCTCATCCGCAATAACTAATGCCGTTTCTTTTAAAGTGACATTTTGTCCGTCTAAAAGGGTTAGTGTTTCACCCTCTTGTGCTTGACGTACAATAATTTTTCCTTGCAATTTTTCTAAATCAAATGCATGCAAAGGTTGACCTAATTCCAGTAATACATAATTAGTGACATCCACAATAGGCGATATTGCCTTTAAACCACTCCGGCGTAAACGTTCAAGCATCCAAAGTGGTGTTTTTGCTTTTGTATTAATATTTTTAATAATTCTTCCCACATAATGCGGACAATTTTCAGAACTGTTAATAGTGACTGGAAATGTGGCTTCGATTGTAGTGTTAGAAGAAAGTGTCAAATCAGGGAATGTCACTTCTGGTTTTTTTAATAATGCCGCGGCTTCTCGTGCTAAACCCATAACACTTAAACAATCACCACGATTAGGTGTAATAGAAAATTCAATAACGGTATCATTGAGTGTTAGCCATTGACGAATATCTTCACCAATAGGTGCGTCTTCTCCTAATTCTATAATACCTTCCGTTGCATCTGACATTCCTAATTCTTTTGCTGAACAAAGCATTCCCTGGGAAATAACACCGCGCAATTTTGCTTCTTTTATACTGAAGTTTCCGGGTAATACTGCACCCACTACTGCCACAGCGACTTTAATACCTGCGCGGGCATTGGCTGCTCCACAAACGATTTGTAATGGATTTTCTTTACCTATATCCACCGAACAAATACGTAATCTTTCTGCATTTTCATGTTGTTTTGCATCAAGTATCTGCCCAATAACGACATTTGAAAATTCCCCTGCAACAGATTCTATACCCTCAACTTCAATGCCTGCTTTCGTATAACTTTCAGCTAATTCTTTTATTGAGCAAGGAATAGCAACCCATTCTCGTAACCATTGTTCACTTATTTTCATGTGTTTACTCTAAACTAAAACTGTTCTAAAAATCGTAAATCATTATCGAATAATATGCGCAAATCAGGAATTCGATAACGTAGCATTGTTAAACGATCTAGACCTGCTCCAAAAGCGAATCCTGTGTAACGTTCACTGTCAATCCCTGCATTTTCTAACACATTAGGATGCACCATTCCACAACCGATAACTTCAATCCATCCCGTGTGACTACATAATCGACATCCTTCACCTTTACACATAACACATTGGATATCACCTTCAGCAGAGGGTTCAGTAAAAGGAAAATAAGATGCTCGAAAACGCATTTTTAAATCACTTTCAAAAAAGTGTTGCATAAAATCTTGGATTAATCCTTTTAAATCAGCAAATGTAATTCCTTCATCAATAATTAATCCTTCCACTTGATGAAACATAGGCGAATGGCGTGGACTAGAATCTCGACGATAGACACGTCCTGGAGTAATAATTCGAATTGGTAATTTTTGTTGTTTCATGACCCTTATTTGTACGGGTGAAGTATGCGTCCGTAACAAATAACCATTAGCAAAATAAAAAGTATCATGTGAAGCGCGGGCAGGATGATGATTTGGAATATTTAAGGCTTCAAAATTATGATACTCATCTTCTATTTCAGGCCCTTCTTCAATTGAAAAACCTGCTGCAGCAAAAATAGCTTCGATACGTTCACGACTACGTGTTATAGGATGTATTCCCCCATTCTTATGCCCTCTTCCAGGCAATGTCACATCAATGGTTTCATTACGTAATTTAGCTTGTAAAAGAGTTTCTTTTAATTTTTTTTCTTGGTTTTCAAGTAAAGTTTGTAATTTTAGCTTTACTTCATTAACGGCTTGACCTACTTTGGGGCGTTCACTGGGTGGTAATGAACCTAATGATTTTAAGACTTCGGTTAATTCCCCTTTTTTGCCCAAAATACGTATGCGTATTTGCTCTAATTCTTGAATGTCATTGGCATGCTTAATAGCATTTTCTGCTGTTTCGATTAACTGCTGAAGTTTTTGCATGATGAATAATCACTGTTTGTCTTTAGTGCGATAAGAAAAAATCCCGCGATTAAATCGCGGGATAGTAGACTTTTTTTGATTCCTTAGTCTGAAAAGGAATTATTACGCTAATGCAGCTTTTGCTTTTTCTGCAATTGCAGTAAAAGCAGGTTTATCAAATATAGCGATATCTGATAATACTTTTCGGTCAATTTCTATAGCTGCTCGTTTTAATCCTGAAATTAAACGACTATAGGTTAACCCATTTTCACGAGCCCCTGCATTTATTCGTGCAATCCATAAAGCACGAAATTCGCGCTTTTTCTGGCGTCTGTCACGATAAGCATATTGACCCGCTTTAATGACTGCTTGTTTAGCAACCCGGAAAACACGACTTCGCGCACCACTATAACCTTTAGCTTCAGCTAAAACTTTTTTGTGACGAGCACGTGCAGTAACACCACGTTTAACTCTTGCCATTAGATATTCTCCTTATGATGCATCAGTTAACATACGTCGAACAGACATAACATCACAATGTTTCACTAATGAAGTTCCGCGAGCTTGACGTTTGCTTTTCGTGGTTTTTTTCGTCAGTATATGTCGACGAAAAGCACTTGCACGTTTATAACCCTTAGCTGTGCGTCTAAAACGTTTCGCAGCGCCTCGGTTTGTTTTTAACTTGGGCATTTAATAATACTCCGCATTTATCATTAAAATTATAAAGCCAGATACTATCGCTGATAATTGCAATAGGTAGATTAATCACTACTCGACTAAGTATTTGGTTTTTTCTTAGGACCTAATACCATAATCATCTGGCGACCTTCTAGTTTTGGAGATTGTTCTACAAGTCCATAAGGTGCTAAGTCTGCTTGAAGACGTCGCATAATCCCAACACCTAATTCTTGATGACTCATTTCACGGCCACGATAACGTAATGTTATTTTGACTTTATCTCCATCATCAAGGAAACGTATCAGGTTGCGTAGCTTGACCTGATAATCCCCTTCTTCCGTCACAGGACGAATCTTGACTTCCTTTAATTGAACAATTTTCTGTTTTTTCTTATTCCTTGCTTTCTTTTTACTTTGTTCATATAAATATTTTCCATAATCCATAATTTGGCAGACTGGTGGATCTGCATTCGGTGAAATTTCAACCAAATCTAATGATTGTAATGCCGCCTTTTCAAGTGCCTCACTTATACTAACAATATTACTCGTATTTGTACTTTCCTCGATAAGGCGAACTTTAGGTGCTTGTATTTCACCATTTATCCGAGCTAATTTTTCGTTACTAATCGTTCAATCCTCCAGGGCTAGTGTTAATAGGCTAAGCTATTTCATTCTCTAATAATTCAATAAAATGAGTGAAATCCATATTACCTAAATCTTCACCATTTCGCATTCTTACTGAGATATTATGCTCTTGCATCTCCCTATCACCAATAATTAATTGATAAGGAATTTTCTGTAAAGTATGTTCGCGAATTTTAAAGCCTATTTTTTCATTTCTCAAGTCTAATTTTGCTCTAAAACCTTTATCTTGCAATAATTGATAAACTTTTTTCGCATAATCAGCTTGTTTATCCGTAATATTTAATATTACAACTTGGATAGGTGCTAACCAGACAGGTAAAATACCGGCATATTGCTCCAATAACATTCCCGTAAATCGCTCAATGGAACCTAATATTGCTCGGTGTAACATAACAGGTACATGTCGGTTTCCATCTTCAGCAATATATTCTGCGCCTAAACACATGGGCATAGAAAAATCTAATTGGACTGAACCCGTTGTCCAATGCCGTTCTAAACAATCTTTTAAGATAAATTCTATTTTGGGTCCGTAAAATGCACCTTCTCCAGGTAAAATTTGCCAATCTAAATTTTTTGCATTTAAAGCAGCGGCTAATGCTTGCTCTGCTTTATCCCAACTCTCATCAGTACCAACACGTTTTTCGGGACGTGTGGATAGCCGCACCATAAATTCTGAAAAACCAAATTTTGCATATACTTCGAATAATAAATCGATAAAATGACTTACTTCAGATTGAATTTGTTCTTCAGTACAGAAAATGTGTGCATCATCTTGTGTGAAATTTCGGGTTCTAAAAAGGCCATGTAGAGCACCTGATCCTTCATTTCGGTGACAAGAACCAAATTCAGAAATACGTAAAGGTAAATCGCGGTAACTTTTTAATCCTTGATTATATATTTGTACGTGACAGGGACAATTCATGGGTTTTATGGCATAAGCTCTGTCATCTATCGTTAAACTAAACATATCATCGCCAAATTTTTCCCAATGCCCTGATTTCTGCCATAAGGTTAAATCTACAACTTGTGGACTACGAACTTCTTGATATCCATTGTTTTTCATCACTTGACGCATATATTGTTCAATGGCTTGATAAATCGCCCAACCATTAGGATGCCAAAAAATCATCCCGGGAGCTTCTTCTTGAGTATGAAAAAGATCTAAAGCTTTAGCAATTTTACGATGGTCTCTTTTTTCTGCTTCTTCTAAACGGGTTAAATAAGCTTGTAATGATTTTTTATCCAACCACGCTGTACCATAAATACGTTGAAGCATTTCATTATTAGAATCCCCACGCCAATATGCACCAGCTACTTTCATTAATTTAAAATGCTTTAAATACCCTGTACTAGGAACATGTGGACCCCGACATAAATCAGTAAAATTACTTTGTTCATAAAGGGATAAAATTTCACTTTCAGGAATATCAAGTAGAATTTTTGTTTTATATTCTTCGCCTATTTGACGAAAGTATTGCATCGCTTCAGTACGTGATTTTTCATACCGTTTGATGGGTATATTTTCTTGTGCCAAGGCATTCATTTTTTCTTCTATTTTTACTAAGTCTTCTGGGGTAAATGAACGTTCATAAGCAAAATCATAGTAAAACCCATTATCAATGACAGGACCAATCGTAACTTGGGCTGAGGGAAAAAGTTCTTTAACTGCATGAGCTAATAAATGAGCGGTAGAATGACGTATAACTTCAAGGCTTTCTTCATTTTTCTCAGTTAAGAGTGTCACTGTAGCGTCATCAACTAATACGTATTTCGTATCAACCAATTTTTCATTAACTTTTGCGGCTAAAGTAGCTTTCGCAAGTTTTTCACTAATGGTCATTGCCAAATCATAAATAGTCAGGGGATTTGAAAATTGGCGTTGGCTGCCATCGGGAAGTGTAATAATCGGCATAAATTCTCCAGTGGTGACCACAACCAAAGGCCACGTGTCATTAATCAAGTCAACGGTAAATTCTGAATAAAATAATTACGTATAAAAGTTACTTTGCATAAAAAATAGCAATATTCAAATTTTCAGATATAACTATAAAATGGGATTGGATAAATCATATAAGAAAACAAAAATGGTAGGCACGAGTGGGATCGAACCACCGACCACCACCATGTCAAGGTGGTGCTCTACCACTGAGCTACGTGCCTAGAATATAACTTACTAGTAAAAAAGTAAAAATACCATTAGCTAAATAGGATAGCAAGATTTTTTTACAAAGATTATAGCCTAAGAGAGGAATAATTAAATTAATTCTCTTATTCAGGTTAAGTAAACTTTATCTTCACAACTTACCCATAAGAATTTGAATTTACTATGGTCATCATAGACATAGAAAAGGATTTTTGAATGTATGAGGATACCTTCCGTAAAGCAGAGATAATTTTAGTAACGCATTATTTTAAAAAATAATCTTTAATCTAAAGCTAGATAAATCCCTTAATTTTTTAAAAAAAATACAAAATAGGCAAATAATTTTATACTTTTTTAGTATTAATTTATTACTTAAAAAAAATATCGAATTTCCTACAAAATACTGCTAAAAATACGCTGGTGATTTTCACCTGACATATCATAATTAAAATAACGGTAGTCTTCAGGGAAGAATAAATAGTTTACGGAAATCGATTATCGAGTAATAGGGATAGTTACAAATTACATTGGCTTTCGCTGGCAGGATTACGGATAATCCTGCCAGCGATATAGTATTTTCTGCATACTCATTGATATTTTTTATTCGCTATTCCATTTCAAACGCTGTCGGCCAAGGAAGCGACGAAGAAGCAAGGCCGATAGTCCGTGGTAGACCCGTAGTGCCGGATGTTTTGCCACAGGCAAAATATAAGGCCCACGAAACGGTCGACAAGTCATTTGTGG
>CBCSKA010000158.1:0-11467 GCA_965140885.1 Legionellaceae bacterium
GCATTTAATTACTTCCAGACTGCAAAACTACAGATCTTATCAGATTTAGCATCTATTCGTTAGTGGGCGATGCTATACTATTTTATTAGGTAATAATGGGTTCAAGAATGATTTAACATAAATATCATCCCAGGGGGATAAACGAAAAATATAATGTTTATAAAAATCCTTCAATTTATACTGCTGCTGTTTTTGTGTTAATAAGGGTTTATTATAATCATCATCCGTTGCTTTTATCCAAGCGTGTATCGTTTGATTATAATTTTCTACTGGAAATAATGTATTGATTGTTTCATTGAAAAAACTATTTTTAGCAAAAAGATTGAATAAAAAAAATAAAATAATCTCTACCATATCATGGCTTCACTTTATTTATAGGTATTTTTGATAAAAGCATTATCTTTAACTTTTCTCTCTTTAAATGCTTATAAGAGTAAACATTTAAAAAGCCGTTATTCAATGTGATATCTTACATTGAATAACGGCTTTTTAATTTTCCTTTATAACTTCAAATTATCCACTTCAATGTTGAAAATTTATTGTTAATTGCAAAAAATGGATAAACCTACTTTTGTGAAATAGTTTATTCATTCAAAATAAATTAATTAATTAATTTAACGACTTAATAATAAGCCCAATAATGCACCGACTCCCAAGGCTACCGCGAGGGAGGCTATTGGTTTTTCTTTCATACATTTATCGATACTTTCATACCATTCTTGCGATTGTTCTTTAATATTATGCGCAACATCTTCTAATTTTTTTTGCCCTTGTTCAACATAACCAGATAAATCATCGCTGATTTTATGGACTTTTCCAGTTATGCCACCTTCTAAATTTCCCATTAAGTCATCCATTGCTTTTTGCGCTTCAGCTTTAGTAATACCATAAAGTTCCGTAATACGGCCCACTAAACGGTCAACACTTCCTTCTTGAAAATCTTCATCTGTTAAACGGCTCCATTGTTGCTTCGCTTTACCTTTTAACTGTTTGAATTTACCTTGTATTTGCTCTTGATTCATCATAAATATAACTCCTTTTCATTTTAATTAAGAAAATTTCTTTTTCTGATTATGCAGTTCTTATACCAACTTAAATGAAACAACCTTTGTTTAAAAAAGAGTTTTAAAAAAAACGTACAGAATAGTTTGGTTTATTATTATATTTAAATTCATTATCAAAATTAATGCTTTATACTTTGTATTACTCATTTAATCTGAAAAGTAAAAAAGTTACTGGGAGGAAATTAATGAAAATACCATTAAGTAAACGTATTAATTTAGGATTTACGTTAATTGAATTAATGATTGTTATTGCATTGATTGGCCTTCTTACCATTATTGCTATACCGAATTACCAAAGTTATACAAATAAAGCAAAATTTACAGAAATTATTCAAGCGACTGCGCCATTTAAACTCGCTGTCGAAATTTGCTTTCACACTATCGATACATTAACGCATTGTTCTAATGAATTACATGGAATTCCGCCCGCGATCAAAAGCAGTACTAAAAAAAGTTATATTGAATCTATTTTTGTTAAAAATGGAATTATTACGGCGACGTCCCAAAATATTTCCCATAAATCATTAACGTATCAATTAACGCCCGAAATAGAGGTGAATACGGGACGTTTAATCTGGTCAGTGAGTGGAAGTTGTATTGCTGCAGGCATTTGCTAAATTTTTAACTAGAAAATAAAAATTCACTCTTAGGTAAATTACTATGCCATATTATAATTCACTATTTTCAGTAAAAATTTCTATTCATCTATTAGTGACACTCAAAATCCTGAGTGGAAAAACCGTTATTTTAATCATAAAACCTGCTTCAAAAAAACAGTGTTCCTTATTAAATGATCTTAATTACGCAATAAATGCGATTACCTTTGATACAGAGCTTAACAATAATCCTATTAGGGTTGAATTCAATAAACACTAAAAAATCACAGGACCATTATTTAAATCAGAAAAAACCATGCCTATATTTACAGATAAATTTCAAAACAATGAATTATTTGGGAAAAATTTAAATACAGAAATTCCTTTTATTAACCCTGACAAAGAGGAACAATCAATAGTTGAATTTGTAAATAAAATGACGTGGGATGCAATACAAAAAGGAGCCTCTGATATTCACATAGAACCCTTTGAAAATCATTATCGTATTCGATATCGACAAGATGGAATTTTATATGAAATAGCGACACTACCCAAACCCTGGGGGGAACGAATTACGGCACGAATTAAAATTTTATCTCAACTTGATATAGCTGAACGACGATTACCACAAGATGGACGTTTTAAAAATTCTGTACCTAATAAAGAATATATCAACTTTAGAGTAAGTATTTGCCCTTGCATACAGGGTGAAAAAATAGTTTTACGAATATTAAATTCTGAAAAATTACTACTTAGTATTAATCATTTGGGTTTAGAGCCACAACAAGAGAAATTAGTCATTAATTCGCTACAAAAATCCCAAGGTTTAATTTTAGTAACAGGACCAACAGGAAGTGGTAAAACCATTTCCTTATATTCAGCACTAAATATTTTAAATACATCTAAGGTAAATATTACAACTATCGAAGATCCTATAGAAATCCCCTTAAACGGCATTACACAAGTTAATGTTAATCTCAAAACAGGCTTAACTTTTCCAACGGCGTTAAGGGCTTTTTTACGTCAAGATCCCGATATTATCATGGTAGGTGAAATGCGTGATTATGAAACAGCCAATATTGCGATTAAAGCCGCACAAACAGGACATTTAGTTCTTTCCACTTTACATACCAATAGTGCTGTTGAAACTATTATACGTTTATTAAATATGGGGATTACTGTTGACAGT
The DNA here is from genome assembly GCA_965140885.1 of Legionellaceae bacterium. Taxonomy (GTDB): domain Bacteria; phylum Pseudomonadota; class Gammaproteobacteria; order CBCSKA01; family CBCSKA01; genus CBCSKA01. The sequence goes on from CBCSKA010000158.1 coordinate 2,850, forward strand.
ATGACATCTTCTATTTCGTTAATTATTGCTCAGCGTTTACTTCGCACCTTATGTCTTAAATGTAAAATTAATGAATATTTATCGAAAGAAACTTTATTACAACAAGGATTTAATGAAGAACAAATTCCTTATTTAACTCTTTATAAAGCGAGACATTGCGCCGAGTGCCGTGAAGGATATAAAGGACGTATAGGTATTTTTGAAGTATTACCCATGCATGAAAAAATAGTGAAAACAATACTGACACGCGCGAATTCACTTGACCTTACTAAAACTGCGAATGAATTAGGAATGTTGAATTTACGACAAGCTGGTTTATTAAAAGTTAAAAATGGAATAACCAGTTTAGCCGAATTGAATCGCGTGACACAGGAATAAGCCAATAATGAATAAGCACAATAAAAGAATGAAAACATATATTTGGATAGGTAAAAATTCTCAAGGGAAAATTTTTAAAGGTGAAATGAATGGCTTAAATAGTAGCCTTATTAAAGCAGAATTATATCGGCAACATATAATTCCATTAAAAATAAAGCTAAAAACGCATTATGTATTTTCTCTACTAAACCAAAAAATTACATCAAAAGAAATAACACTATTCACACGGCAACTTGCTACTTTATTATCTGCGGGAATTTCTTTAACACAGGCTTTAGACATAATAAAAAAAGGACAAATAAAATTATCATTGCAATCATTGATAAGTGTCATTAAGAAAGATCTTGAAGCAGGCCATCCTTTTTTTAAAACCTTACGTTTTCATCCACAATATTTTAATGAATTATATTGCAATTGTGTCAAAGTGGGGGAATATACCGGTTCTTTAGATATTATGTTAACTCGTATTGCAAGCCACAAAGAAAAAATGGAATTATTAAAAAAACGTGTACAAAAAGCTTTATTTTACCCTGCGACTATTATGAGTATTGCACTGACTATTACCCTGTTTTTAATACTTTTTATTATTCCGCAATTTGACCTATTATTTAAAAATTTTGGTTCAGAATTACCTCCATTTACTCAATTCATTATTCTTTTATCCTCTTTTTTTAAAAAATATGGTTTACTCATGCTAGGTTTTATCAGTATTAGTATAGTGGGTTTATTAAAAGCGAGAAAAAAATTTCCTTTAATTCAATATAAAATAGATACATTACTCTTGCATCTTCCCTTCTTGAAAACAATAATTGTAAAAGCCATTATTGTAAAGTTTGCAAGAACACTGGCTATTACTTTTTCAGCAGGCTTGCCTTTAAATGATACATTAAAAATTATCGCGGATATAACCCCTAATAGTATTTATAAACATGCTATTATGGATATTCGAAATGCCGTTATTAACGGCCAACGTTTACAAATCGCAATGGAAGCAACTTATTTATTTCCCACTGTCGTAAACCAAATGATTGGCATTGGAGAAGAATCAGGAACTTTAGAATTCATGTTAAATAAAATCGCTGATTTATTTGAAGAAGAAATACAATATACGATAGATAATTTAAGTTGTCTTTTTGAACCAATTATTTTAATCATCGTAGGAATACTGATTGGTAGTTTAGTTATCGCTATGTATTTACCCATTTTTAAATTAGGTAATATCCTTCACTAGGTTTTCTCTTATGACTATCGAACAATTTCTTACCACTTATCCTTATTTTTTTCTTATTCTAATCGCGTTTTTAAGCTTATGTATGGGTAGTTTTTTAAATGTCATTATTTATCGTTTACCTATACAGTTAGAAAATGAATGGCATAAAGCCTGTCATGATTATGTCAATGCAAAAGATGCACTACCTATTTCGTCCGATACAAAAAACTTACGTTCTTATTGTCCACAGTGTAAAAAAGTATTACGCATTCGAGATAATATACCTATATTTAGTTATCTATTTTTAAAAGGGAAATGTGCTCACTGCAAAACCCCTATTAGTCTCCAATATCCCCTAATAGAAATTTTATGTACACTCACTAGCGTAATTATTGCTTGGCACTTTGGAATCAGTCTTCAAACTTTAGCCGGCTTATTTTTTACATGGCTTTTGATTATTCAATCCAGTATTGATTTCAAACATCAATTATTACCCGATGTCTTAACTTACATTGGCATCTGGGTTGGTTTGTTATTCAGTATCAATTCACTTTTTACAGATAGCCATTCTGCTATCATCGGTGGAATTGTTGCCTATTTAACCCTTTGGACAATGGCAAAGCTTTTTAAATTAGTCACCCATAAAGAAGGAATGGGTTATGGTGATTTCAAATTATATGCAATGTTAGGTACGTGGCTTGGTTGGCAAAGTTTAATTTTTATTTTATTTCTAGCCACATTTTCTGGTCTACTAATAGGAATAATAAGCATTTTTTTAAAAAAAACGACGAAAGAAACACCTATTCCATTTGGTCCTTTTTTAGCCTTTGCTGGTTGGACCACGTTATTAGTAGGAAATAATATTAATATTTTAAATTAGTGATAAAAATATGCTAAAAATCGGTTTAACTGGGGGTATTGCTTGTGGAAAAACAACGGTCTCGCACTTTTTTAAACAATTAGGGATCCCCATTATTGATACGGATATCATTGCGCATGAATTAACAGCGATGAATACTTCTTGTTATCACAAAATAATTAATCATTTTGGTGAAAAAATGGTTAATCCAGATAATTCTCTAAACCGTCGCTTATTACGACAAATCATTTTTTCCAATAAAGCAGAAAAAGAATGGCTGGAATCTTTTCTACACCCACTTATTTATAAAGAAATACAGGAGAGAGTATCTTTACTGGATACACCTTATTGTCTCTTAGTTATTCCTCTCTTACTTGAAAAACAATGGACTAATAGTGTCGATCGTATATTAGTTATCGATATTCCTGAAGACATACAAATTCAACGCATACAAGCACGAGATAAAGTATCCGCTATGGATGCGCAATTAATTTTACAAAATCAATTAAGCCGAAAAAAACGATTAGAAGCCGCAAATGATATAATTAGTAATAACAATGATATGATTGCTTTAGAAAAAAAAGTAAAAAAACTTCATCAATTTTATTTAAAACTTGCCACAAAAAATAAGACTTAAGATAAAGAAAAAAATTATTCCTCGTCTACACACAATATCTTTAGTTAACCATTTTTTTTATTCAAAAATAAGAATAAAATGAGGGCCACAAATTATCCTTGCCTATTCAAATTAAGTGATGTATTGAAATATTTTAAGGTTTATTTTTTATGAGTGATTTAATTGTATTTGAACAACCCATACACGAACATATACGGATTTATCTTCGCCTTGAATATTTATTTCAACAAGCTATATATCATTTACATGGAAATTCAAATTGGGATTCATACGCTTGCTTAACCACAATGATTGAAATACTAAATATTTTTGATAACCTGGATATTAAAAATAAATTAATAAAAGAATTAAATCGCTATCTCAATTTGTTAAGTCGTTTTGAAAAAAATGAATACGTGGATAATCAAAAGTTAACAACACTTTTAATTGAATTCGAAAATATTATTGATAGCCTCCATTCGACAGAAGGTAGACTTGGACAAAAACTACGTGATAATGAATTTATCAATAACTTTAGACAATATTACCTATTGCCAAAAGGGTTTTGTGGCTTCGATGCACCGGCTATTACTTTATGGTTACAACAATCACTCACTGAAAGAAAAAGTCATTTAATGGATTGGTTTAAAACACTAGAGAATACTTTTTTAGCGATTAATTTATTATTAAAATTACTACGTCAAAGTAGTGAATCTATTTCATGTATTGCGCAAAATGGCTTTTATCAAGAAATGCTTAATTCACAACAACCTTGTCAATTACTGCGCGTAACAATTTCTAAAAAATTAAATGTATATCCAGAAATTAGTGTGGGCCGACATGGATTGTGTATACGCTTTTTTTTATTAGCAATAAATATACGAGGGACTCAAATACAACAAGATATTCCATTTAATTTAACAACATGTAATTATTGAAATAATTTTTGTAGTCATCAATGTATTAATAAGTGGTTTAATTCCATAAATTACAAATAATCATTTCCCCAAAATTTCGAAGAAATTAAGAGAATGATTAACTTTTCAATGGTAGAATGAGGAAACTATGTCAGAACCTATTTCATTAAAGCCTTGCCCTACTTGCCGAAAGCTAAGTCCCTGGGTAAAAGAAAATCCATGGAAACCTTTTTGCAGTGAACGTTGTCGATTAATTGACCTTGGTGCCTGGGCAAATGAAGAATATTGTATTAGTAAAGAAATTACTGTGGAAGATAATGAAATTTAATTTTAAGGAAAGCCAATGAAAAAACAGTTATTAATTATTTTATTTATTTTTTTTACCCCTTTTTCTTATGCACAAAATAAGGATATGAATTTTACGGGTGAAAATTTATTAGCTATGGTGAAAAATTCTTCACAAAAAGAATTATTCAAATATTATGTTGCAGGTTACTATGAAGGTTTTTCACAAGGGAATTACATGACTTATGTCAAATTATTAATTGATAATCCTAATGTCGATACAATTAAAGCGATACAGCCCCCTGATTTAATTGCTTGTGAAACAAAAGAAATCACTAACGATAAACTAGCCGCTATTGTTAAAAAATATCTTGAAGATTATCCGCAAAAATTAAAAGAAGATGCTTCAAAATTAATTGCTAGCGCATACATTAAAGCCTTTCAATGTAAAAAGAATTAAAAAGAAACTACATTTTGTGAGTAAAATATCGGTGATTAATTTTAATATTTATCGAATAACCGGGAATAGTAAACTATATTTTACTCACCTTATTTTTTTACAGTAGGCTCATAATATATTTCTGTCATTACCCGCCCTCGCCCTGCAATATATTTAAACTGAATAATGATATCAATTAACAAATAAAGTAAGCTTTTTATATCATGTCGGCTTAACTGATTTCCACCAGAGGATTCTTTGATTAATAACATTAATTGCTCAAAGGCTAAACGTGGAGAGCCTGCATGTATTGTGGTAATTGAACCAGGATGTCCAGAATTTATATTCCTCAAATAATAATAAGCTTCTGTACTCCGTAATTCAGATAAAAGTATTCTATCGGGTTTCATGCGTAAACACGCTTCTAATAATTGTTTCGGCGTTACTTTTGACAATCCTTGACCGTCTTTACTATAAATTAATCTGACATGATTAGGATGATTGGGTAATGTTAATTCAGGCACATCTTCAATAGTAATTAAACGTTCATTTTTAGGAATCCATTGAATCATCGCTTTTGAAAAAGTTGTTTTTCCTGCGCCGGTTTCACCCGATATAATAATATTTTTACGTGTTTTTATCGCTTCAATAATAAATTTTTTAATACATTTTGCTTTTAATAATTCTAATAAATAAATTTCTTCATGATAAAGATTTTTATCTTTATTAAAAATCACATCATTAAATACACCCTGTTCTTCTAAATAATCCAAGGTTAATAATACATTTGAAGGTTTTCGGATAGTGATTGAGGTTGTCCCTTCAGGAACTGCCGGTGGAATAACAATTTGGACACGCTCACCTTGCTTTAATTGAGCGGATAAAAGAGGTTTTTCACTATTGATTATTTGCTTTGTACTATTCGCCAATAATTTTGCCACATCTAAACACCATTGTTGCGTTATTTCAGGGACTTCATGACGTACCCAACCCTGTTGATTTTCTGTAAAAACTTCTCGGGGTTTATTAATACAAATTTCAGTCCATTAAGGATCATTTAAAAAAATACGTAGGGGTTTTAATGTTAAATCTAATGTTGAAATTTCATTATTCATTATTAAGGGATACGCAAATCATATACAGAATTAAAATCTAAATCACGAGCAACAATAATATTAATATGACTACCCTGTGGTTTTTTTAAAATAGGGGGAATATTAATTGTTTGATTTAAAATATTACTCATTAATTCAGTATTTTTATTGGATGAATTTGCCCATAGAATCGCTGTAGTCGCATTACCTTTTTCTTGATTAAGTAATAAAGGTATTTCATCTTGTATAAAACTTAACATTAAAGCAGCCCCAAACCTATCCCAAAAATGATTATCCACTTCTCCCATAATACCGGCTCTACCTAAAGCATCCGATGCGGGAGAATCTAAATTAACAATCACCCCTTTTGGTGTTTTTGCCCTTGTCCACAAAATAAAAACCCGCTTTTGCCCTAAATGTAAATTTGTTTTTAATTCGCCAGTAAATTGTGTCCCTCGTTCCAAAAGAATCACTTTGCCATTATCACTATAAACATCTTGGCTTAATAAACAACTTGTAAAACCAGCAACAGTTGTATCTATGGCGGTTTGCATGACACAATCAAAAAAAGTGCCTTTTGTAATAAGAAAATTTCTATTAGGTAATAATTGCGCTTTCACACTAGGCGTTATTATTGAGGTTAATTGTTGCCCAAATGCATCTTTATTTGATAAAAGATTATTTAAATTTTCATTATTTGTTATTGATTCATTTTTTAAATGAAGAGAGTTAGATTCTTTTTCTAATTTAAAAAATAAGGGTGAATTTTGTTTTCTTTGAAGTATTGCCTGTTCATTTTTCAGTAAGTCATTACTATTTTCTATATGATCATTTTTTTCTTTTATTGACAATCTACTACTTGGCATAGGTATTTTTAATTGTTGCACTATAGGCTGAGCTATCCTTCTATTTTTTTTATCTTCTTCGAAATTTTTATTTTTTTGTATTAAAAAAGCATAGTATTGATATAACGATAGTGTCGCCATTTTTGAGACCCCTTTTGGGACATCCAAGTCCCCAAAAGGGACAAAAATTGTCGACAAGTATGCCTGCGGCAGCCCTGGCCGTCCTGCGTACGCTTGTTATGACACGACTAGGTGTCATAACTTTACTTCCACAAATGACTTGTCGACCGTTTTGTGGGCCTTATATTTTGCCTTCGGCAAAACATCCGGCACTACGGTCTACCAGGGACTATCGGCCTCGCTCCTTCGTCGCTTCCTTGGCCGACAGCGAAAGAAAAAAAGCATGATAAAAATAAAACCAATCGCTAAATAATGAGTAATTGTTGTTTTCAAATATTTATCTTTATCAACAAAAGACGTGGTACGTTCGCCATTAATTAATTTTTCTTTTGATTTTACTGCTTTCTTTTTAAAAAAAGAAAATTTATTCTTCATCTTTTTCTCCTTGAATTATTCGTTTTACAAAAGGTGAAAAAGTATTAGTTAGATTTTTTTTAAACTCGGGATTATAAGCTTCATTAAAAATACAAGTGACTAAACTATCTTTTCTAAAAATCAATTTTTGAGCAACTTTTTGGACCACTAAGGTATCGTTTTCAACATGTGTATTAACTAAACTTTCTTTTCCATTTTCATTAATCACATAAATAGCAGGAAAATCTTTTCTTGCTGAAAATTGAAAATAAGTGAATATTCCATCATCCCATGCAGCATAAGGCATTAATGCGTTTGCACCCTGGGCTGTATACTGTGTATTTAAAATATTGCCAGAAGTATTTAATAGTAAATTCGTTTGCTTTTCGGTTAACTTTCTTTTTTGTGAAATTTCTACTTCATGGGGATAACGAAACCATAACATATACATATTGGGTGACTGTTTTTTTTCATCAACTTCTAATTCAAAATTATAATGACGCTTATCTGTTACTATCGTTAAATTTGTATTGGGTGAGAAGGATTTTGGTTTAATAAAAAAACCATTTTCTCTTTTACTAATACCCACTTCCCAAGCTTGCGTATCGCCACTACTCATATCTTCAATTTTTTCATTTTCTGAAAATTTGATAAATATTTGTTGTCCAAATTTCGCACTAATTTTTACAATATTATGGGGATCATAATTAACATAATGAATACGGGAATCACTTTTAGAATGAAGTGTCGTTTGTAAACCCAACGCGATTAAAGGATATACAAGTAGTGCGAGTAATATATATTTAGTCATTTCAACTCACCTATTATTTATTTAACGTAACCACTCCCTAATCAACAATTACCTTAGTTCCTCTCTTGATATTCTTTTTTTATAAAAAGGAATTTTATGTTGAATTATTTTCAATTTCGGGATCCACACGATAATCCAAAATTTGAAAACCTAATGGATTAATCCGTCGCCATTTTTCATCCATAGCGGGATTGGCATATTTATACGTTAATGTCGCAATCCAATAAGTGATTTTTTTTAATTCACCTTGTTGAAGAATTTTCTTAAAATGCACAGTTGCAATATCATTTTTACCTTGATTTTTGGGATGTAAAATAATTGAATTAATTGCAATATGAATTTTAGTGGCATTTTTATAGGCAATAAAAGGATTCTCTATATTATTGCTATCCCAATAATATTCCCATTGACGTTGAAGTGAAGGAGCCATAAATGCTGCAGCCGTGTAATAATTTAATTCTGCTGTATCAAAAGTATAATTTTCTCTGGCTAACATATAATCATTAATAAATTTCTTTGTGAATACTTCATCTATTGAAACTTGTACTTCTTTTAATAGAGTTCTTTCGAAACTCACAAATAGAGCTCAAAATTGTAGATGCTGGCAATCAAATTAAATCGTAGTCCAAA